>CAKTHQ010000003.1 GCA_934565415.1 uncultured Oscillospiraceae bacterium | reverse complement strand
TCTATTTGTAACGCATGGCAAAAATCTCTGCGAACAATGCTGCCAAGTTGGTATCCCTCCTGTACTTTCAAGTCTGTTGTCTGGCAAACAAGAAGGTGGCGGAGGAAATCTCCCTCCGTCACGCTTCCAATATACTGTTCCTGATCATTCAGTACCGGGACAGCGGTATAGCCATGTACCATAAACCGTTCCAATCCCTGACGAATCGTATCCTTTTCATGAAGAAATACAGTGGAGATTTTGGGAATCATGATTTTAGCTATGTTCATTTCACCCCTCCAGAATACCGTCCAGCATCAGATTGACTTCCAGTACATTGACGGTCTCTTCACCAAAGATGCCAAGGAATCGTCCGTCGGTGCAGTTTTGGATGATCTCACGCACTTCATCTTCGGTCATATCATTTGCCTTTGCAATGCGTGCTACCTGATATTCCGCTGCTGCCGGGGAAATATGGGGATCAAGCCCACTGCCGGAACAAGTAACAAGATCCACCGGAACAGCTGTTTCATCCATATCCGGGTCGGCAGCCCGGAGCTTTTCCACCCGTTCTGCCACGAGCTGTGCATACTCCTCGCTTGCCGGAGAGATGTTAGATGGGGCGGCGTACATCAGCGCCTTTCCGTTTTCATCCGTATAGGTTGAAACATCAATATTCATAATGCGCCCCCACATATGGGCTTCATCTGTATATTGCTGCCCCAGCAACTCACAGCCGTATTTTTTCCCATCTACTTCAATGATACTTCCATTGGCATTATCCGGGAAAATAAGCTGAGCAATTCCTGTGACAACACCTGTATAGATCACGCCGCACAGCAGAGTAAAGATTAAAAAGATCATACCTGCCTTTGGGAATACACTTTTTATTGTTTTCATGATAGATACCCTCCTTATACCAGGCCGGTGAACACCAGCAGAACATCAATCAGTTTCACAAAGATAAAGGGAGCCGCCAGACCGCCCAGACCATAAACAAGCAGGTTCCGTGACAGCAGCTTTCCGGCAGCAACTTCACGATATTTCACACCTTTCAGTGCCAACGGAATGAGCGCAATAATGATGAGTGCATTATAAATAATCGCAGAGAGGACAGCGCTTTGCGGGGAATGCAGCCCCATAATATTCAGAGCAGACAGTCCCGGATAAAGCCCCATAAACAGCGCCGGAATAATGGCGAAGTATTTTGCCACATCGTTGGCAATGGAGAAGGTAGTCAGGCTGCCTCGTGTCATCAAAAGCTGTTTGCCGATGCGAACAATGTCGATCAGTTTTGTGGGGGAAGAGTCCAAATCCACCATGTTTCCTGCTTCTTTTGCTGCTTGTGTGCCGCTGTTCATGGCAACTGCAACATCTGCTTGTGCCAAAGCCGGAGCGTCGTTGGTGCCGTCGCCTGTCATGGCGACCAAATGACCCTTGGCCTGAAAATCACGAATCATTGCCAGCTTTCCTTCCGGCGTTGCTTCCGCAAGGAAGTCATCCACACCGGCCTCGGCAGCAATGGCCGCAGCAGTAATCGGATTGTCGCCGGTGATCATAATGGTCTTGATGCCCATTTTCCGCAGATCTGAGAATTTTTCCTTCACACCCTGCTTGATAATATCCTTCAAATAGATAACGCCGAGAATCTTGTGGTTCTTAGCCACAACCAGAGGTGTGCCGCCCTTGGACGCAATAGACTTGACAACTCGATCACAGTCTGGAGAATACATTCCGCCTGCATGGGTCACATAACTCTGCATGGCATCTGCTGCGCCTTTTCGGATTTCGTTGCCGTCAAAGTCGACGCCGCTCATACGAGTCACGGCAGTAAATGGGACAAAGTGCATATTCTTGTCCTGAAGGCTTCTGCCACGAATTCCAAACTGCTCCTTTGCCAGCACAACAACGCTTCTGCCCTCGGGGGTTTCATCGGCCAGAGAAGAAAGCTGAGCGGCATCCGCCAGTTCCTGAATATCAACACCATCTACCGGAATGAACTCCGATGCCTGTCGATTGCCCAGGGTGATTGTTCCGGTTTTGTCAAGCATCAGAATGTCTACATCACCGGCGGCTTCAATGGCACGACCACTCATGGCCAGAACATTTGCCTGGTTCAGTCGGGACATACCGGCAATACCGATGGCGGAAAGCAAGGCACCAATGGTAGTAGGCGCAAGGCACACCAACAGCGCTACCAGAGTTGTTACAGAGGTGGGATTCTCAATTCCCGCCAGCTTTGCAGAAAAAATGGAATACGTGTAGAGAGAGACTGTCACCAAGATAAAGATAATGGACAAGGCTACCAGAAAAATCTGCAAAGCAATTTCGTTGGGCGTCTTCTTCCGGGCAGCACCTTCTACCATCGCAATCATCTTGTCCAGAAAGCTTTCTCCGGCTTCGTTGGTCACTCTGACAACAATCCAGTCCGACAGTACAGTGGTGCCGCCGGTTACAGCGCTGCGGTCGCCGCCTGCCTCACGAATTACAGGAGCGGATTCGCCGGTGATGGCGCTTTCATCCACAGATGCCGCACCGTCTATGACTTCACCGTCTGCCAGAATCTGCTCTCCGGCTTTGACAATTACCAGTTCCCCCTTTTTCAGCAGGGCGGATGGAACCACAGTCACGCTGTCCTTCTGCGATACGGAGGGAATTTTATGTGCGTCCACATCCTTTCGGGATGCCCGGAGAGAATCTGCCTGTGCTTTACCACGGCCTTCTGCAATGGCCTCGGCAAAGTTGGCAAATAGCACGGTAAACCAAAGGATAATGGCAATCGCCAGTGTATATCCGCTTGGAGCGTCTTTTAACCCGAACAGGGATACCCCCCAAAGGATACTGGTCAAGATCGCAGACACAAAAACCAGAAACATGACCGGGTTTTTTGCCTGTGTTTTCGGACTTAATTTCGCAAAAGAATCTTTCATTGCCCTGCCGAGCATTTTCCGGTCGGCAAAAGCACTTTTCTGTTTTGTACGCATATCTGTAAACCTCCTTTACGCAATGCTGCCAAAGAACTCAGCAAGCGGACCAAGGGCAAGCGCCGGGAAGAAGCTCAGCGCACCGATCAGCAATACCACAACAATCAGCAGGAAAACAAACATTCCATTTGTGGTAGACAAGGTGCCCGCAGTCGTGGCAATTTTCTTTTTCCCAGCCAGGCTGCCTGCGATTGCAAGTGTGCCGATGATAGGCAGAAAACGGGCAAAGAGCATCATCAGTCCCAGACTTACATTCAGAAATACGGTATTCGCATTGAAACCGGCAAAGGCAGAGCCGTTATTGCCGCCACAGGATGAGTAGGTATACAGCATTTCAGAGAAACCGTGGGCACCGCCGTTATGCAGGCTATCCATGACAGAGGGTACTACAGCGGCAAGACCGCTGCCGACCAGAATTGCAATGGGCGTTGCAAGGCAAACCAGTACCGACCATTTCATCTCATAAGGCTCAATTTTCTTTCCAAGGAATTCCGGAGTGCGGCCTACCATCAGGCCAGCAATAAACACCGCCAGAATGGCAAAAGCAAGCATACCGTAAAGACCGCAGCCCACGCCGCCGAAAATAACCTCGCCAAGCTGCATCAGCAGCATAGTCACCATACCGGCAAGCGGCGTGTAGCTGTCATGCATGGAATTTACAGAGCCGTTAGAAGCTGCTGTGGTGAAGGCTGCCCAGGTAGAGGACGCTGCAATGCCGAAGCGAGTCTCCTTGCCCTCCATATTGCCGCCTGCCTGTTCCGCCATTGACATATTGACTGCGCCGTTTTGTGCAAGCTGGGATGTTCCAACCTGTTCCGTAACGGCGATGCAGCCCAAGGCAACAACCAGGCAGAGAAACATTGCCATAAAGATTGCAATACCCTGCTTCTTGTTCTTTACCGCAGAACCGAATGTGAAACACAGTGCCGCCGGAATCAGCAGAATGGAAATCATTTCGATCAGATTGGTAAAGGCATTGGGATTTTCCAAAGGATGTGCGGAGTTGACGCCCATATAACCGCCGCCGTTGGTGCCGGTCTGTTTGATTGCGACCTGGCTGGCCGCAGGACCCATCGGTACGAACTGCTCGGTGACGATCTGTGCATTCGAAACGATTTCGCCATCTACAGTGACGGTTTCGGTGTCTAAGTCAATTACCGCATCCTCAAGGATTTCACCTTCTGCACTGACGGCAATCGGTTCTACAAGGGATACTGTTTCTGCACTTTTCAGGTTCTGAATCACGCCGCCGCCTACCAGCAACAGAGAAATGACCAGATTCAGCGGGAGTAGGATGTGAACCACAATGCGGGTCAAGTCCACCCAAAAGCTACCCAACCCGGAGGATTTCACCTTGATAAAGCCACGGATCAACGCAAATAGAACGGCGATACCTGTAGCTGCGGAAACAAAGTTCTGAACAGTCAGACCTAAAGCCTGAGTGAGATAACTCAATGTGGATTCACCGGAATATGCCTGCCAGTTTGTATTGGTAATGAAACTTGCAGAAGTGTTAAATGCCAAATCCCATTTCACACCGGAAAGATGCTGCGGGTTTCCGGGAAGAACGCCCTGCAGAAGTTGAAGCAGGAACAGAAAAACAAGCCCGATACCGGAAAAAATCATTACACTTACCGCATATTTCTTCCATGTCATCTGTTCTTCTCTGTCTACACGCATAACCTTGTAAATCAGGTTTTCGCACGGTGTCAGAACTTTGGACAAAAAAGTTTTCTCGCCGCTCATGACGTTTTTTATGTATGCGCCCAGCGGAATTGCCAAAACAACCAGAATGGCAAGGTATAAAACATACTGAATCATGGTGCTCATGCCTGATCATCTCCCTTCATTAAAATATAGACATACCACAGCAGCATTGCTGCTGCACATACACCTATGAGTGCAATTAGCATTTGCATAAGATTCATCCTCCTATTTTGTTATCCCCAATATCATAAAGCCTTTCATCTAAAAGCGGCATTAGTCATTTGGGGTGGGGTTAAAGATGAAATAAAGCTCACAACCAACCTAAAATGTATGCCATTGGAAAGGCGATAACGATTGTACTGATACAGACACACGCCAAACCCAGTAATGGCATTCCAACAAAGATGCAGATGAAGCCAAGTAGCGGATATGCCAAATAAAACGCTCCGCATTTGTGTCAAATCGCTGTTCAAATCTTCTCACCGCATTTATAATGCTCATAATTGTTCACCTCATTTCTTTCTTGCAAAGCCATAATACCGCTAAAAGTATTAAGCGGTATTATGGCTTTGCAATCCAAACGAAGACTGTATAAGTCTTTAAGAAAAAAGAGCCAGGCCCGGAGGACTGACTCATTCATATAATGATTTTGAAATTGTGTTTTCAAGAAGAGCATACCCTTGACAAATCTCCTATCAAAAGGAAATGCTCTCCCGCCAGCACCCGTGTCATCGATCCACTTCTTGGTCGTCATGGCAAAGCTGTTGCTGCCTGTTTCATTGCGGGTCGTTCAGCTTCTCCCAAAGCCCATAATTCGATGGTAGACCAATTCCACATCCAGTTCTGGATCTCATACCCCAGCAGCTCGGGATGATGGTATTTAGCAATATCCGTCAGAGCATGGTTGCCTGTTTAGGTATTTCGAAATCTCCTGTTTCAAGAGCACTCCAGGGTTAGCAATAGAAACAAGTAATTGTGCGAATTGGCTCTACGAAAAAAGGAATCCGGAAATAAAAACGTGACTGAAGTCAGGGCGTTGACCACAACCCTGACCACAATCACGATGAAAAACAAGTAAAAGGAATAGACAGAATATCACGAAAACACCCTGTTATCAAAATGTAATCCTGCTATATTGGCCTAAAAAGTTATAATAGACACACCTAACAAAATTCGAATCCACCTTCCCCCACCAGAAAAAGGCATCACCGTCAGGTGGTGCCTTTTTCTGCGCGGAATTCGGGAAGTGAATTCGAACCCACTTTGATCCAATATGCCAGCGGCATATTGGAAAACCAGTTCGAAAACTGGTTTTCACCATACTGTTTTACTTTGCAAAACAGGCAATCGAATCCACCTTCCCCCACCAATCCCACACCTGATTTGGTGCAGGATTTCTTTTATTTTTGCGGGAAAGCGGCTGATTTTGCGGCTGAAAAGTTCCAGACTTTCAAGCCGCTTTTCGCTTGACCACAATTTTGACCACAACAGGGAAATTTTGTGGTCAACTCATTTCCCTATGCGCCTTGCACAGAGCGGATGAATTCCGTCATGCGCTTGGCGCTTTCTTTTTTCATGCCCGGGGTGGCGTGGGCGTAGCCTGCTGAATTTCCTCCGGGGTAAAATATGCCATTGCTATCTTTCCTCCGGGGGCAGCGCCAGAAGATACTGCCGGTAGCGTTCCTGTTCTGCAGACATCTTTTGGTAGAGCAGGGTGTTTAATTCTTCGTTTGTGATAAAATCGACTTCCTTTCTGTTTTGTGTATAGAAAAAGCATCTGCCGTTAAAAGCAAATGCTTCCTCATTGTTGCGAATTACTGAGGTGCGCTTAAATCAATTTCATACTTGAGTTCCTTGGGCGGCTGGTAGGCTTTCAGGAACATGACCATGTACCATAGGAAAGTGTAACATTAGGTAAGCCCCCAGAGCGCAAAACCGGGAATGGCCAGCAGCACCGTCAGCCAGATAATCGGGGGCTCTGCCGTAACCGCAAAGACGGAGCCAGCCATAAAGGCGCAGCCCAGCAGGCCGCAGGTCAGAGATACAGCCACCGCCGTGGAGCCCTTGGAGGCTTCCAGTGTGGCAATTTCCCCCTTGACTTCTTTTTTATTTGATAATAGAATAAGTGTATAAATATAGCATTCCTTGTAGAAAGAAGGGGTTTTCTTATGAAACGCAAAAAATGGATGGCCGTGCTTTTGGTAATATGCACGGTGCTGTCTTTGGTTGGATGCTCTGAGGAAGAGGGCTGGGAGGATACACCGGAATCCACCGGGGCGGCAGCTGCCGCAGAAGACCGCACCCAAGGGGAAAGCTGGGCCATTTACTGGTACCTGTGCGGCTCCGATCTGGAAAGCGAATACCAGGCCGCCACTGCCGATTTGGAAGAAATGCAGCAGGTTTCCCTGCCGGACAACGTGACCGTAGTAATTGAAACCGGCGGCAGCAGCTCCTGGTCCCATCCGGATGTGGAGGCCGGGCAGCTGGGCCGGTATGTTTACTCCGGGGACACGCTGGAAACGGTAGATGTACTGCCCAATGCCAATATGGGCGCACCGGAAACCTTAGAGGACTTTCTGCAATTCTGTACCCAGGACTATCCGGCAGACCGGACTATGCTGCTCTTCTGGAACCATGGCGGCGGCAGCCTGGGCGGTGTAGCCTTTGATGAAAATTACGACAACGACTCCCTGTCCCTTCCGGAAATTTACAGTGCCATTGCCGGCGCCTGCACCCTGTCCCGGGAGAATCCGCCTCTGGATGTGGTGGGCTTTGATGCCTGCCTGATGGCCACACTGGATACGGCCTTCATGCTCCAGGACTGCACCCGGTATCTGGTAGCCAGCGAGGAAACGGAACCCGGCTGCGGCTGGAACTACACCCAGTGGCTATACACCCTGGGCTGCGACCCTGCCATGAACGGCGCCCAACTGGGGCAGGCCATCTGCGACAGCTACCTGGAGGGCTGCGAGGACATTGACGAAGCGGAGGAAGCCACCCTGTCCGTTGTGAACCTGCAGCAGCTTTCACCTCTGTCGGAGGCCTACGAATCCCTGGGCCGGGAAGCCCTGACCCAGGCAGCCGCCGATGGCCGGTTCTTTGCCAAGCTGGGCCGCAGCGCGGGGCGGGCAGAAAACTATGGCGGCAACACCGACGACCAGGGCTATACCGATATGGTAGACCTGGGGGATCTGGTCCGCAATACGGAGGATCTTCTGGGGAGCTCTGCCCAGGCCGTTCTGGATGCCCTGGATGCCTGCGTGGTATACCGGGTCAGCGGCCCCTACCGGGACAAAGCCACAGGCCTGTCCTGCTACTACCCCTACAGCGGCGAGATGGAGGGGGCGGAAGCCTTTGTCGGCCTGGGATCCAGCAAATCCATGGGGTATCTGTATGAATATGCCCTTTCCGGCAGCCTGAGCCAGGACGGTCTGGCCTACCTCTCCCAGGAGGGTCTGGACATCGACAGCGCCGCCCCGGTGGAATCCGCCCGGGACCTGGGGCTGGCAGACCATCCCCTGTATGTGGACGACAACGGAAACGCCGTACTGGACATCGGCGCCGATGCAGCCGCATTGCTCCAGGGTGTATACTTTGACCTGTATTATGTAGATGAAGAAGCCGATTTGATTTTGATGCTGGGCTACGACAATGATTTGGATGCGGACTGGGATGCCGGTATTTTCCGGGATAACTTCCGGGGCGTCTGGGGCTGCCTGGACGGGGCTCTGTGCTACACGGAGCTGATCTACGAGGGGGATAACTACAACCTCTACTCCGTCCCCATCCTCCTGAATGGGGAAAAGTACCAGCTGCGGGTAGCTTACCGATACGATACCGAGTCCTTCCAGATTATGGGGGCCCGGCAGGGCATCGAGGATAACGGCATGGCCGACCGGAATCTGCGGCAGCTTCAGCCCGGAGACCGGGTGACGCTGCTGCACTATATGATGGAGCTTTCCGGCGACGACGCTGAGCCGGAGCTGTACGAAGGCGAAACCGTTACCGTCACCGAGCACACCGCCTTTGCCGAAGAAAGCCTGGGCGACGGCACCTTTGCCCTGTGCTTCGACATGGTAGACCAGACCGGCGAAAGCTACTCCTCTGACCTGGCTCTGTTTACCGTAGAAGACGGCACTATCTATACTTCCGCAGAGTAACCTGCAGCCCCCAAAAAGGACCGTTAAAAGCGGTGTCATTCCGAGCCAACGCCCAATGACACCGTTTTTTAACGGTCCCTTTCCTTATTCTTTCAATGGCTCCGTGCCCGCCGCCTCACCGTCATCCGGCAGGCCGCAGGCAGATTTGGAAAACGGATTGCGGCGGTAAGGAGAAAGCCGTCACTTCCTCCCCTGCTCCAAAAACCGGATAGTCTGGGCCAGGGCTTCTTTCTTTTCCACCCCGGAAAGCCTTAGCTTGTGGGCATATTCCAGGGCCGGGCCAAAGTCCTTTCCCGGAGCAAACCCCGCCTCTACCAGGTCCGCTCCCTGAACAAAAGGGCGGGACAAAAGCGCTCTGTATTCTTCCAGCTGCTGCCGCAGGATATTTTCCGTCGGTCCGTAGTCCCGGTCCACAGCGCAGCCCAAGGCGTCGGCTTTGGAAAGGAGCAGCAGGTCCTCCGGGCAAAGGCTTTCGTCAAAGAGCTTATAGTAGGCCTTGGTCCCGGAATTTTGGGCTGCCAGCTGGTTAGGGCGCATATGCAGCAGGACCATGTTGGTTACAAACCAGCACAATGCCTTTTCCCGGGTGATGCGTAATAAGAAGGTCTTGGCTCTGGGCACGCCTGCCTTTTCATGGCCCAGAGAGCGGATCCGGTCCGGGGCTATTCTTGTGGTGTCCCGCTTGCCGAAGTCATGGCACAATGCGCTAAGCATCAGGCCCATGGGATTTTTCGCCCGGTCACGCAGCCTGGCCGCCTGGTCTAGGACCAGCATGGTGTGGGTCCATACATCCCCCTCCGGGTGAAACCTTGGCTCCTGAGGGACACCCGCCAGGGCTTCCGCCTCCGGAAACCAGATTTTCAGCTGGTCCATTTCCCGCAGAGTCTCAAAAAAGGCAGATGGCTTCGGCGCTTTCAGCAGAGCCTTTTGCAGCTCTCCCCATACCCGCTCCCCGGGCAGGGGCGTTAAGTCCATGGTTTTGCACAGCATCACCGTCTCCGGGGCTACCGTAAAGCCAAACCGGGCGGCAAACTGTGCCCCCCGCAGTACCCGCAGGGGGTCTTCCCCGAAGGAAGCGTCGTTTATATGGCGCAGGATACCCTTTTCCAGGTCCTCTCTCCCCCCAAAGGGGTCCAGAATTTCCCCGGTAAGGACGTCTTCCATCAGGGCATTGACGGTAAAGTCCCGCCGCATGGCGGCCTTCCGGGTGCCCAGATAGGGGTCCGTAAACACCGCAAAATCCCGGTGCCCCCGGCCGGTGGCCTCCTCTTTCCGGGGCATGGCAATGTCAATATCATAATGCTTCAGGCCGTACACCCCAAAGGAGGCCCCCATCTGGGTCCGCTCCCCCAGAGTATCCAGAATGGCCTCCAGTTGGGGGGCCGGAACGCCGTGGACCTCTATATCCACATCCTTGCTCTCCTGACCCCGCAGGGCATCCCGGACAAAGCCGCCTACATAATAGGCCCGCCCCCCGGCATTCTCTACCGCCTGAGCGATTTTGTAGGCCATGGTTCGATTTGGGTTTTCCATAGGGTTCCTGCCTTTCGTTGGGAAATTAACACATACTGTAGGGGCAGCTACCCAGCCGCCCGCCACGGTTTGATTATACCCCCTCCTGCCCTCAAAGTCCACAAAAAACCGCCTGCTCGAAAAAAGCAGGCGGTTTGTGGTTATTGGGCGATCAGCTCCTGGGCCATAGTGTAAAGGCTTTCCGCGGACACCTGAGCATGGAAATCCATGAGCGTATATCTGATACCATCCTTGGTCCAGCCCAGAAAGGCCATGTTTGTTTCCTCTACCTGGTCAGAGCCAAAGGAAATGTAATTTCCGGGGATCTCCTGCCAGGCCTGTTCCTCTTCGGACAGCTTGTAGTCCGCAGGGACAAACTTGTAGTGATCCAGGTAGTAGTTGACCGTAATTCCCTGGACATCCCAGGTGTTCTGGGCGGGATGGTCGTCCTGGGGGATTTCTTCCATGTCCCTGTGGGCGTAGAAAATCACGCGCTGACCCGCATCATTTTTGTAGGTCACGCTCAGGTCCTGGTACACCAAAGCCTTCTTGCCGTTTTCGTCTCTTCCAACGGTCTCATCCACCGAAGCATTTGCAAACCGGAACCCATTGCCGAATTCTTCCTTGCAGTCTGCCTGGAAGCCCGCCTGGGCCATGGCCTTGTCCATATCCGCAAAGCTGGCATACTGGGTGCTTTTTCCCCCGGATTCCAAAGACCGGATGCCAAACACATCCGTGGCGTAAGCCGTCACGGACAGCAGGGCGATCACCGCCGCTGCCACCAAAAGATGCACGATTCTTTTCCGATTTTTCATAGGGATACACTCCTGTTCCGGAGGATCCAATTCCGCAAGATACCGATCGTCCACATAGTTCAGTGCCCGGTTTAAGTCGTTTGCTTTCATAGCTCCACCCCTTCTTTTTGCAGCGCCGTTTTCAGCCCTTCCCGCAGCTTGGTCAGCCTGTACTTTACCTGCCGGGTCGTCATCCCATGCCGCTTTGCCAGGGTCGGCGCCGTTTGCCCCAGATAGTACCGGCCTAAAAAGAGCTTCCGGTCCTCCGGGGCCAAGGTCCCCAAATAGGCATTCAGGTACTTGGCCGTCTCCCGGGCCTCCAATGTCTCTTCCGGGCCAATACGGTCGTCCGGGATGCATTCCTCCAGCTCCGACAGCAATACCTGGGCGCTGCTTTTCCGCTTTCCGGCGTTCCGGTACTCCGCCCGCTTGAAGCTCAGGTTCCGCACGATGCCGCTGAGGTAGTATTTTAAAACCTCCGGCTTTCTGGGCGGGATGGTATTCCAGGCCGCCAGAAGGGCATCGTTGAGAATTTCCTCCGTATCCTCGGGGCTTCCCAGAATGTTTCCGGAAATCTGCTTGAGGTAGGACCCGTATTTTTTCTGGCTCTGGGCAATGGCCTGCTCAGACCGGTCAAAAAACAAGTCGATGATCTGGGTATCTTCCAATGGATTCACTCCTTTGTATTTGTAAGGGCCTTACACCTATACAATACGGATTTGGAGGGTGGGTGGACAAAAATTATTTCTTCTCGATCCCCAGCAGCACGACCTTTTTTTCCATTCCCCCGGAAAACCCGGTCAAACTTCCGTCCGCACCTACAACACGATGGCAGGGGATAAAAATTGGGATCGGGTTGTGCCCTACGGCCCCGCCGACGGCCCGGGCGGAGGCCCTTTTCCCCTGGATGCGTTCCAGTTCCTTTGCCAAAGCGCCATAGGTAGTGGTTTGTCCATAGGGAATTTCCAGCAGCAGCAGCCACACCTGCTGCCGGAAGGGGGTGCCCACGGGATGCAGCGGTGGCAGGGGGCCCGGTTCTTTGCCGGAAAAATAGTCTTCCAGCCAGGTCTTCGCCTGGGTAAGGATCGGGCTTTCCCGGTCCGGGCCGGGATGGGTTTCCCCATCAAACAGCACTTGCGTCAGCCCCTTTTCGTCCGCTTCCAGGTAGAGAACCCCGATGGGGGAAGAAACATGGATTCCATTTAACATTGCCATTTCCTCCGAACAAAATTTCGATATTTATTATAGGGGTTGGGGGTTCTCCCGTCAAGCAGTGTGCGCAAGGTAATTTGTAAAATAAGGATTTGTAGGGTTAGTTGAATGGTGTCCGCCTGCGGGAAAAATCCCCATTCCCCCTCCTGCATGGAGGGGGGAAGAGCTTGCCTTCGGTACCTACCGTTTACCCCGTCAAATCCCCATTTATCGAACCATCCGCCCATCGATAAAATAGCTTGTATTTTCCCCTCTATTTTGGTAAAATCATCCTGTAGGAGATGATTTTGTGAACCAAGGGAAACTGATTCGCGCTTCTTCCTGGTTTTTACGGATTTTTCTTGGCTGCTTCTGGGGCTGCTGCCTTGGCATCTGCCTGTTCCGATATTTGGACTACAAAGCGCAGCCGGAATTGTACCTGTTTTATTCATTTTTCGGCGGGGCACTCCTTTTCCCTTCACAAAAAGTTCTCTTGACATTTTCCTCAGAATGTGTAAATTTAGCAGTAGAAGCCCGGCTTCCGGAAAGGAGGCGCCTATGGAGCGCAGAGACATTGCCATTATCGGTACCGGCCCCGGCGGAGTGTCGGCGGCCATTACCGCCAAAATCCGGGGGAAGAGCCTGTATCTCTTCGGAAACAAGCATTTAAGTGAAAAGATGGAAAAGGCCGCCGTCATTCTCAATTATCCCGGCCTGCCAAAAGTCAGCGGCATGGCCCTGGCCGACGGAATGCGGCAGCAGTTAAAGGACCTGGACATTCCCATTTTGGAAACCCAGGTCACGGCGGTTTACGCCATGGGAAACTTTTTTGCCATCCAAACACCGGACGACATGGTAGAGGCCTCTGCCGTGATTCTGGCAGCCGGAGTTGTGAATGGGAAGCCCCTGCCCGGAGAACAGGAGCGGCTGGGCCGGGGCGTCAGCTATTGCGCCACCTGCGACGGCCAGTTCTACCGCGGAAAAACCGTAGCCGTGGTGGGTTACTCTCAGCACAGCTGCGAGGAGGCGAATTTCCTGTCCGAGGTGGCAGGAAAGGTCCTGTACTTCCCTGCCGTTTCCCATGAATTGGCCCTGAATCCCGGCATTCCGGTAGTAAACGACAAGCCCGCTGCCATTGATAGCCAAGGATTGATTGGCAAAAGCGGTGCAAACTACCCTGTGGACGGCATTTTCATCCTGCGGGATGCTGTGGCCCCGGACCGGCTGGTGCCGGGCATCGCCATGGAAGGGAACCATGTGGCCGTCAACAATCAAATGGAGACCAATCTCCCCGGGCTCTTCGCCTGCGGGGATATTGCCGGTCCCCCCTACCAGTATATCAAAGCCGCCGGCCAGGGCAACATTGCCGCCCTCAGCGCCGTAGGCTTTCTGAAAGAAAGGAAGGAATCACGATGATTACCAAAATTACCGACAACGATCTGACCCAGGCCATGGACAAGGATGTGGCCGTTCTGGATTTCTCCGCCAAGTGGTGCGGCCCCTGCAAAATGCTTGCCCCCGTGCTGGAGGCCGTAGCCGACACAATGGCGGACCACGCCAGCTTCTATTCCATCGATGTGGACGAGAACCCGGCCCTGGCCATGGAATACAAGGTCGTCAGCATTCCCTGCATTGTGGTGCTGAAAAAGGGCACCGAAGCCGCCCGGGACATTGGCTTCCAGCCCCAGCCCGGCCTTCAGGCCTTTATTGAAAAAAATCTGTAAAGCAGGTACAAAAGCACCTCGTTCCAACCAAAGAACGAGGTGCTTTTCTTTTGATTATTGGGCGGTGGGCTTGACCTCCGGGCCGATGGGGCAATCGTACCCCGCCGCGGCGTTCTCGTTGAACTCCTCCCGTGCGGCTTTCAGAATCTCCGGCTTCTCCATCAGGTCGGCGGCAGCACCCGCCAGAACCTTGGCAGCATATTTCAGGGCCTTGTGGGCCTGTCCGGATTTGCCGATGGAGACCACCTGCCAGCTGTGACCGGGAACCTGGGAGGGCCAGGCAGCGGCATTGAACTGAGCCGTAGGGGTAAGCCAGCTCACATCGCCCACATCGGTAGAGCCGGGGCTGTAGAAGCTGGAAGGATAGTAAGGCACCACAAAGTCATTGATGGCTTTCTGGCCCTGATCAGAGAGCTTGGACACTTCCTTTTTCAGCACAGGATTGCTGTCCACACCGTTCCCGGGCAGGCCCTCATGGGGATAGGTCTTCCGCAGAGTCTCGGCAAAATCCCACTCCTGCTGAGTGTACTCCGGCAAAGGAGCCTCCTGGAGGTTCTCATACAGCAGCTCTTCCAGGACGGTATTGGACACGGTGTCGGCGGTGCCGTCCAGCTGGTGCCAGGTGACGGTGGTGCCGGACATGAGGGCCGCGCCCTTGGCGATGTCGTTGACCCGGGCCAGAAGGGCCTTGGCCTTCCGAACGGTTTCCGCCCGGACCATGTAGATGAGCTTGGCCTTGGGCTGGACCACATTGGGGGAGATGCCGCCGGCATCGGCAATGGAATAGTGAATGGAGCACTTGGGCTCCATGTGCTCCCGAAGAAACTGAACGCCCATGTTCATCATTTCGGCCCCGTCCAGAGCAGACCGGCCTTCCCAGGGATTCCCGGCGGCATGGGCCGCCACGCCCTCAAATTCGTAGACAAACTGCATGCAGGCGGCATTGGAGCCGGTGGTCACCTCGTTGGTGTCACCGGGGTGCCAGGTGATGGCGGCATCCAGGTCCTTGAAGAGGCCATCCCGGGCCATAAAGGTCTTTCCGGCACATCCTTCCTCTCCGGGGCAGCCATAGAAGATCACGGTGCCATGGAGCTTCCCGGCTTTTATCGCATCCTTGATGGCGATGGCGGCACTCAGGCTGGCTGCGCCCAGCAGATTGTGTCCGCAGCCCTGGCCGCAGCCGTCTTCCACCAGAGGCTTCTTTTCGGCCGCGCCGCTTTCCTGGGACAGGCCGGACAGGGCATCATATTCGCCCAGAATACCGATGCGGGGTCTTCCCTCTCCGTAGGAGCCGGAGAAAGCGGTGGGAATGCCGCAGAGATTTTCTGTGACCTGGAAGCCCTCTTTCTTCATCAGCCCCACATAGGCCGCGGTGGACTTGTATTCCAGCATAGAGAGCTCGGCGTAATCCCAGACCTTGTCGCTGAGGTCCAGAACCTCCGCCTGCTTATTTTCGATGATCTCATAGAGTTTCTGCTTATCCATCATTTACAGCACCTTCTTTAAGAACTCCTGGAGACGGGGATGGGTGGGATTGTTGAAGATCTGCTCCGGCTTGCCCTGCTCCAGAATGTTGCCCTCGGCCATGAACAGCACCCGGTCGGATACTTCCCGGGCGAAGCGCATCTCGTGGGTAACGATGACGCTGGTCATACCGGTTTCTACCAGGCCCTTGATAACGTCCAGCACCTCGCCTACCATTTCGGGGTCCAGGGCGGAGGTAGGCTCATCAAAGAGCATCACATCCGGCTCCATAGCCAAAGCCCGGACAATGGCCAGACGCTGCTTCTGGCCGCCGGAGAGGTTGCCGGGCATCTCGTCATATTTATCCAGCAGGCCTACCCGGTTCAGCAGGTCCTTTGCCATCTGGGTGGCCTCGGCCTCGGTCTTGCCCTTGAGCATCATGGGGGCCAGGGTAATGTTCCGGGCCACCGTCAGGTGGGGGAACACGTTAAAATGCTGGAACACCATGCCCATTTTCTGCCGGTGAATGTCAATATCCACCTTGCCGGGCTTGGGCATTTTGCCCTCTTTAATCATATGCTTTTCTTCGACGGTCAGGTTGCCGGTGATTTCCGTGCCCTCAAAATAGATTTTGCCGCTTTCCGGCTTTTCCAGCAGATTCAGGCACCGCAAAAAAGTACTCTTGCCGCCGCCGGAGGGGCCGATGATGGAAACTACCTCGCCCTTTTCCACGGTCTGACTGACACCTTTTAAAACATGGAGCTCACCAAAGCTCTTATGCAAATCAACGGTTTTAATCATTTCCATTTAAATCTTACCTCCTGCTTTGATTTTCCGGTTTCTGTAGCTATTGGGGTTTGCCATCTTCTTACCAAACCGCTCCACAACCTTGCTCAGGGGGTAGGTCACGCACAGGTAGATAACGGCCACGATGGTCAGCGGCTCCAATGTCAGGTAGGTCACACCCTTTACCTGCAGGTAAGAGGTCATAATGTCCCCCAGGAAGAAGGTAGAGGCCAGGGAGGTCTCCTTCAGCATCATAATGAATTCGTTGCCCAGGGCCGGGAGAATGTTCCGGATGGCCTGGGGCAGAACGATCTTGACCATGGTCTGGCTCTCGCTCATGCCAAGGGAACGGGCGGCCTCGGTCTGGCCCTTGTCCACAGCCTGGATGCCGGAACGTATGACCTCAGAAACATAGGCAGAGGAATTGATACACAGGGAAATGGATACCCACATAAACTGGCTCAGCTTTAAGACGGTGAACACATTGGGCAGCACAAAGTAAAACACATACAGCTGCAGCAGAATGGGCGTGCCGCGGATCACCTCAATATAGACGGAGGCAAGAAAGCGGACAACCTTCAGCTTGGACATCTTCATAATGGCAATGAGCGTACCAAGGACGGTACCCAGCGCCACGGAAATAATGGTGAGGATCAGGGTGTTTTTCAGGCCGGTAAACAGGAACAGCTTCCAATATTTGCTCCAGATATTGGCCAGGTTGGGGAGGAAAAGACTAAAATCCATATGTATAAATTCCTTTCAAATAATATGTCGTTCTCTTCTGTTTTTCTTTTCAAAGCAGTTCCTTCGCTGCGCTGAAAAGAGAAACAGACCTTTAAAACCGGCAGCCCCGGAAGGCTGCCGGTTTTGGAACGTTCTTTAATTACTGGACGGCGTTGCCCTGGTCGTCGAAGGACTGCTCAATGCCGGAGATAGCCTTGGCCTCGGTGTACCAGGTATCCCACTGATCCTTGGAGGAATCCAGGGCTGCGTTGACGGCCTCGGTCAGCGCGTCGGCGCCCTTCTGCAGCAGGATGACATTTCCGGTGTACTTCTCATCAACTACGAAGTTGAAGCCGGCCATAGCAACCTCGGGGTTGTTGGCAATGATGGCCTCACCGTTGCCCTTGGCCACGGCGATGCAATCGAAGTCGCCGTTCTTCAGCTGCAGGACGCCGGTGCCCAGGTCGGCGAACAGCACCAGCTCGCTGTCGGGCAGCTGCTCGGTGGTCAGGGACTGCTGCAGGGAGGCGTTCTGTGCGCCGATCTTAGCGCCCTTCAGGCCGTCGGCAGTGGCGAACTTGTCGCCGTTGGAAGCCAGGGTAATCAGGACCTGCTCGTCCTCGTTGTCACCGGCGTGGTAGTAGTTAGAGGTGTTGTAGTTCTGTGCCCGGTCCTCGGTCCAGCTGAAGCCGGAGATGGCCATATCCACGGTACCGGCATAAACAGCGGTCTGGCAGGCATCGAAGCTCATGGGCATAACCACCAGCTCCAGGCCCATAGACTCGGCAATGTACTTGGCCAGCGTCAGGTCAAAACCAACGTACTGGTCCTGCCCCTGCTTGGTCAAATCCATGAACTCCATGGGAGCAAAGTCAGGAGAGGTGGCGACAGTCAGGGCGCCGGGGGTAACGGTCTTTACTTCGGCAGCGGCGGCCGTGGACTCTTCGGCGGCAGTCTCGGCGGAGGTTTCCGCTGCGGCAGTGGTTTCGGCGGTGGCAGCAGCGGGAGCAGAGCTTCCGCAGCCGGCCATCATGGAGGCCAGCATCAAAGCGGCAAGAATCAAACTAACGATCTTTTTCATTTTCATTTTCTCCTTTGCTTGGGGTTGATTGATGGCTGTATTATAGCGCGAATATTATACAATTGCAATTGATAAACCCCACAAAGGTTTTCTGTTTTATTTGGATATTATCTGTGTAATTCGTATATTATATTCATTTTTATAGTGCATATTCAAGTATTCTATTGAATTATACGGTTTTGGCGTGTCTATGGCTTCCTGCTGATTTTGAATATTATTCATTGCTTGATGCATATTCGTATGCTTTCTCCGTCAAACCCATTTCTCCAGCTCCTTCAAAAGCTGCTCCATGCCGATGGGCTTGACAATGTGGCCGTTCATGCCGCTTTCCAGCGCCTTGGCCCGGTCTTCCGCAAAGGCATTGGCGGTCATGGCCAAAATGGGGACGGTACCTCTGGGGCCAGGAAGGCTCCGGATAGCTTTTGCCGCATGGTAGCCGTCCATTCTGGGCATCTGGATGTCCATGAGAATCAGGTCGTACCAGCCTTCCGGCCTGTGCTCCGCCATGTCCACCGCCTCGGCGCCGTCCTTGGCACGCTCCGTCTCAATCCCGCTCTCCTGCAGAATGCTCATGGCAATCTCCGCGTTCAGGTCGTTGTCCTCTGCCAGCAGCACCCGTTTGCCCCGGAAATCGGTTTTCTTCGGCGGCTGCTCCACCACCTCCCGGCAATCGGACCGGGCCGCCTTCTGGAAGGACAGCCGCAGGGTAATGGTTGTCCCCTGGCCCAGCTTGCTTTCAGCCCGAATGGTACCATCCATTTTTTCAACCAGGGACTTCACAATAGGCATTCCCAGGCCCGTCCCCGGAATCTTGGTTTCCGTAGAATTGTGCTCCCTGGAGAATTCCTCAAAAATGTGGGGCAGGTAATTTTCACTCATGCCGATGCCGGTATCGGTCACCTGCATTTCAAAGGCCGCCCAGCCCTCCCGGGCCTCCGGTATCTGGCGGATGGACAGGTGCACGCTGCCGCCGTCCGGTGTGTACTTGACGGCGTTGCTGACGATGTTCAGCAGCACCTCCCGGAGCTTGGTTTCGTCTGCCCACACATATCGGTCCGTAACGGAGGCAACGGTATCGGCCTGCAGCCGCTTCTGGGCAATGCTGGGCTCAAAAACCGCCTTCAGGCTCCGGAGAAACGCATCCAGGTCCACCGGCTCCCGGCTCAGGGATATGGTTCCGCTTTCAATCCGTGCCATTTCCAGAATCTGATTCAGCAGGGAAAGCAGGAAGGCGCCGGAATCCCGGATCTTGGCCACATAGTCCCGGGCCTTTTCCGGCTCGTCCAGGTGGGCCTCCAGCAAATCCGAAAAGCCCACGATGGCATTCATTGGCGTCCGGATATCGTGACTCATGTTGAATAGAAACCGGGTTTTGGCTTCGTTGGCCGCCTGGACCTTCTCCGCCGTTTTCTGAATCTGCCGGGCATAGTCCGCCTCCTTCTGGCGGCGTCTGTCCCACTGCCAGTAGGTCAGCGCTACCAGCAGGCCAAATATCAGGCACATAACCGAAATAAACAGCGCCTGTCCGCCGGAATACCAGCCCTCCGTAGGTGCAATTTCAAAATGCCATACATCGTTGGGCACATCGCACTCCACTTCCAGGGTCTTTTCCTGGGCTTTCCCACTGGCCTGGGCCAGAATCAGCTTTTTCTCCCCGTCCATTCGCCAGATGCGATAGTAGTAGGAGGCGTTTTCCAAATTTTCCAGCCCCAACTGCCGAACAAAGGCATCCCAGTCAATCACCAGAATGGAAAACCCCCAGAAGCTCCCGCTTTCCTTTTCGTAAATCGGGTCAAACAGCAGGGCTCCCTGGCCACCCTGGACCAGCTCAAAGGGCCCGGCAATGGTATATTCCCCACTGTCCTTGGCCAGGTTCGCCGCCTGCGCCCGGGGCGGATAGGTCAGCATATCCAGACCCATGGCCTCTTCGTTGCCTTTCAACGGGGAAATCAGATTCACCGTGCCATTCTTTGCCATTTCAAAGGCCTGGATTACCCCATCCTCGTCCATCATCAGCTCTGCCAGGGCATAGAAATCCCGTTCCTCCATATCATCGCCGGATTCCAGGATTCGCTTGAACAGGTCCGACTTGGTCAGGTAATTGTCCAGCTTGGATTCAATCCTGCGCACCGTCTCCTCCGCCGTATAGGAGGCCTTCAGCATTTCCCGGTTCCGCTGGTTCAGAATCAGCAAATGACAAATGGCGTTAAGCACCAAAAATACCCCCAGCGCCACCAATCCGGCACGGAAACACAGCCATCTCTTTTGTTTTTTCTCGTCCATAGCATACACCGTTTTCAAAAAGGCCTCAGCGGCCTGTTGTAATAGAAGTCCTATAGCAGAAGTATACTACAAATTCTACCATTTGTGAAGTAGCGAAGGCCGATCAATTTACAATGGGCAGCCGATCAATCGCCTGTTCAATTTCCCCCCGCAGCAAAATAGCCGCCCTTAATTTTCTCTTATTTTCCTGGCGGCCGGCCCCCGACTGTGGTATAGTAAATCCATCAAGCAAAGAGCATAAAGGCTCGGAAAGGAAGACGACTATGTTTACTGTTTTGATGCTTGTGCTGTTTTTCTGGCTCTTCCTGAAGAGTCTGGGGCTTGCTTTCCGGCTGACCTGGGGCGCGGCAAAGCTGGCAGGCGGAATTCTTATGTTTCTGGCCCTGCCGGTATTGGGCCTTTGCGCGGTGTTCGCCGGCGGGCTGATGCTGATCGTGCCCCTGGCCATGGTTGGCATTGCGGTGGCCATTTTAAAGGCTTGCCTTTAACGGCAAAAGCGGCGGGTTTTGTCCCGCCGCTCTTTTTTATACCTGATTGAATCTTGCCAGGAAGTCCCTGGTCTCCTGCTTCCGGGGATGGCTGAAAATATCCTCCGGAGCGCCCTGCTCGCAGATGACGCCGTTTGCCATATACACCACATGGTTGCTGACATCCCTTGCAAAGGCCATTTCGTGGGTGACCACCAGCATGGTCATACCCTCCTGGGCCAGCTCCTTCATAACGGTAAGAACCTCACCCACCATTTCCGGGTCCAGGGCAGAGGTGGGCTCATCAAACAGCAGCATCTCGGGGCTCATGGCCAAGGCCCGGGCAATGGCTACCCGCTGCTTCTGGCCGCCGGACATCTGCCGGGGCTTGGCGTTGATGTAGGGGGTCATGCCTACCTTTTCCAGGTACTTCATGGCGGTAGCTTTGGCTTCTTCTTTGTTCCGCTTTAAAACCTTGATCTGGCCTACCATGCAGTTTTCCAGAACGGTCATGTTGTTGAACAGGTTGAAGGACTGGAACACCATGCCCACATGGGTCCGGTATTCCGGCTGGTTTACCCCTCTGCCCACCACGTTCTTGCCGTGGTACAGGATTTCACCGGAGGTAGGCGTCTCCAGCAGGTTCACGCACCGGAGCAGGGTACTTTTGCCGGAGCCGGAAGCGCCGATGATGGAGGTCACATCCCCGGGATTTACCATAAAATCGATGTCCTTCAGTACCTCATGATCCCCGAAGGATTTACGCAAATGCTTGATTTCCAGAATGGCCATTACTTTACCTCCCGATTCTGCTCGTCAAAAGGGGTATTGCGGCTGGGGTGGCTGTAGGTCCCGGCGGTCATCACCAGGGGGTCCACCTGGACCAGCTCGTAGTTGCTGGAGCCGTCCATCTTCTTTTCTGCCCAGCGCAGCAGGAAGGATGCAATGAGGGTCATACACAGGTAGCCTGCCATTTCCACGGTGGCGGAGGGGAAATACAGGTAGCTGGCGCCTACCGCCGCCCGGTGGGCAGAGAAAAAGTCCGGGAAGCCGATGATAAACATAACGGAGGTATCCTTCACGTTGATAATGAAGTTGTTGCCGATCTGGGGCATGATGTTCCGGATGGCCTGGGGCAAAATCACGTTCAGCATGGCCTGCGCATGGGTCATGCCGATGGCCTTAGCCCCCTCGGTCTGGCCCGGGTCAACGGAAATAATGCCGCCCCGGACGGACTCGGCCATATAAGCGCCGGTATTGATGGACACCACCAGAATGGCAGCGGCCCAGATATTATCGAACCGCAGAGCCCCATCGAAGAAATAGGGCAGGCCGTAATATACGAACACCGCCTGCAGCACCATGGGGGTGCCCCGGAAGACTTCCACATAAATACGGACAATGGCCCGGATCAGCTTCAGGAAGAACTTCTTCAGCGGATGGTCGCCGGGGGCATAGGGAATGGTATTGAGAATACCGCAGATAAAGCCGATGATGCAGCCGATGGCCGTTGCAATGAGGGCCAGCGCCAGGGTATTGCCGATGCCGGAAAGATAAGAGGAACCGTACCTGGACCAGAGCTTTCCAATATCGGCGCCAAGCTGAATCAGTTTTTCCATGAAAGCATTTTACTCCTTTTAATATAGGTTGCAGCCCCTGCCTTCCCCTGGGAGGGGAAAGGGGACCGCCGCAGCGGTGGATGAGGTTGAACGCCCCGATATGCGGATCATGCGACCTCATCCGCCCTCCGGGCACAGGATTATGGTATGATTGCCACCGGCAATCATTGTTATTTGGATTCGCTGCGCGAAGCACCACCCCTCCTAGGGGAAGGCTTTTTCCATGAACAGGGAATAGCGAACCGGCACGAGCGCCGGTTCGCTATAGAATTTAATTTACTCGCTCAGAGGCTGGATGGAAATGGCCTGCTGCATCAGGGCGTTCATGTCGTCCTGGGTCATGGTGGAAAGCACCGCGTCGATCTTGTTCTTCAGCTCGGTGTTTCCCTTCTTCACGGACACGCCGATGTTCACATTCTCGGCCCGGACCTCATCGGAGAACTGGAAGTCGCCGTCGGTGCCGGAGAAGTCCAGAATGGTCATGTCGGGGTAGGCGGCCACGGCGCCCTGGGCGGTGGGCATATCGGTGCAGATAAAGTCCGCTCTGCCGGTCTCCAGAGCCATCAGCATGGCGGGAGCGGTTTCCGCAGCGGTCTGAACCTGTGCGCCCTCAATCTGGGGCAGGCACTGGTCATACCAGATGGTAGCAATCTGGGCAGTGCACTTGCCGCCGGCCAGATCGGCAATGGACTTGGCGTTGGCGAAGGGGCTGTCCTTCTTGGTGACGCAGACGATGGAAGCGTAGAAGTAGGGACCTGCAAAGTCCACCTGCTCGCTTCTCTCGGCGGTCATGGACTGGCCGGCGATGACGGCATCGAACATTCCGGTCTGAACGCCGGGCACCAGGGAATCCCAGTCGGACTGGATAACCTCCAGCTTCCAGCCGTTGGCCTCGGCAATCTTCTTACCGATCATCACATCGTAGCCGTTGGCATAGGAGCCGGGAACATTGGAGATAGGCACGGCGCCGTTGGAGTCGTCGCCCTGGGTCCAGTTGTAGGGAGCGTAAGCGCATTCCATAGCAATGGTCAGAACGCCATCCTCCACGCCGGTAGATGTTGCGGAGGCTGCCGCTGCGGTAGTGGTGGTGTCTGCCTTGCCGCCGCAGGCAGCCAGGGACAGGGTCAGCACAAGGGCCAGGACCAGACAAGTGAGTTTCTTCATTTTTTCTTACCTCTTTTTCTGATAATAAAAAACCGGATCGCCTATGCAGGCGATCCAGGTAAAATCAGGGGAAGCAATTGCTTGCTGGGCCGGATCCTACGATAGCGCTCCACATAAACGTGACAGTCCGGCAGATATTCTCTGACGGCCCAGCAGGCACCCTTCTTGCATCAGGCGCCCACTTCGGCGGCGTCCCCTTTCGTATCCGGCGGCTGCAAGACCTTGCCGGATCGTACTCATGAACTCCGCGCCTCTACCATAAGCGATTCAATTTTGGGCCTATGATACTCCCGGGAAAGACAATTGTCAATAATTATTTTGCATTTCTGTAAAAACCGTGATTATCACTTGCCAAAGGCCGCCGCCATATGATAGAATTGTGAAAAATGTCTGGAAAGGACGATTGCTATGGAAAAGCAGAAAATTACCGCCGTTATATTTGATATGGGCCAGGTGCTGATTCACTGGACCCCCTTTGCCGTTACGGAGCACCTGGGACTCCCCAAGGAAGATATGGACCTGCTCTTAAAAGAAATGTTCAACACCGTGGAATGGATTTCCCTGGACCACGGCACCCTGACCCGGGAGCAGGCCGTGGAGCGGGTGAAAAAGCGGATTCCGGAACGGCTGTGGCCGGCGGTGGAAGAGACCGTCTTCGGCTGGTGGAAGCAGCCCCTAAAGCCCATAGCAGGCATGGCCGACCTGGTGCGGGAGCTGAAGCAGAAGGGCTACGGGCTGTATGTCCTGAGCAACGCCGGAACGGACCTGCGGGACTACTTCTTCCGAATCCCGGGAGCCGAATGCTTCGACGGCATTCTGGTTTCCGCCGAGGAAAAGCTCATCAAGCCCATACCCGCCATCTATCAGCGGCTGGCAGAAAAATTTAACCTGGACCTGGGGAAATGCGTCTTCATCGACGATTCCCCCGCCAATATCGAGGTAGCCATCCAAATTGGCCTGCCCGGTATCCAGTTTAAGGGAGATGTCCGGCGGCTGCGGAAGGAGCTGCGGGAAATGGGCGTGGAGGTTGCGGAAGCAACGTAAGAAATGCAGGATTTGCGGTAAAATTGGGATATATTCCCTAACCTTCTCCTGGGAGAGGGTATTTTCACCACAGAAAGGAACTACATATGACCTTAGACGAACTGCGCGCTAAATTAGACGAAACCCAATATGTGTACGACGACGCCATGCTTACCGTACTTTATGTAGCCCTGACCCTGGGCAGACCCCTGCTCATTGAGGGCGCGGCGGGCGTAGGCAAAACCGAGGTGGCCAAGGTCATGGCTGCCGCCCTGGGCCGGGAGCTGGTGCGGCTCCAGTGCTACGAGGGGCTGGACGAAAGCAAAGCCCTCTACGAATGGAACTACCAAAAGCAGCTGCTGGCCATCCAGGTAGAAAGCGGCACCCAGGATAAGGAAGCTCTGAAAAAGAGCCTTTTCAGCGAGGACTATCTGTTGGAGCGGCCCCTTTTAAAATCCATCCGCTCCGAAAGGCCCGTGGTGCTGCTCATCGATGAAATCGACAAGGCCGACGAGGAGTTTGAGGCTTTCCTTCTGGAGCTTCTCTCCGAAATGCAGGTGACTATCCCGGAAATCGGCACCGTCCAGGCCAAAACCATCCCCTTCGTGGTCCTCACCTCCAACCGGGCCCGGCCCCTTTCCGAGGCTCTGCGCCGCCGGTGCGCCTACCTGCACATCGATTATCCGGACATGGACAAGGAGCTGGCCATCCTTCGGAAGAAGCTGCCCAATGTAGAGGACCAACTGCGGGTGCAGGTGGCCTCCGCCATTCAGAAGCTGCGCAGCATGGATGTGATCCTCAAAAAGCCCTCCATTGCCGAAACCCTGGACTGGGCCGCCGCGCTGGATGCCCTGGGCATCCGGGAGCTGACCCCCGACGCCCTGCGGCAGACCGCCGGGTTCGTCCTGAAAAACAATGAAGACCTTCTGGCCCTGGAGGAATTGGAAGAAATCCATGGCTGATGTCTACTTAGAAAAGCTCTCCGCCTTCGGCCGGATGCTGCGCTCCGAGGGCCTGGGTATCGGCCCAAAGGATACCGAGGACGCAGCAAGACTTTTAAGCTGCCTGAGTTTGCAGGACCGGGAAACCGTCAAAACCGCCCTGCGGACCGTATATGCCACCAACCGGGAGGAGCAATTGACCTTCGACCGGGTGTTTGACGGCTTCTTTCTCTCCGAGGACGCCATGCGCCGCCAGGCCAAAGAGCGGATGGAGGAGGAGCAGCGGCAGGCCAGGGAACGGCAGCAGGCCCGGGAGGAGCTGGATGCCATGCAGTCCCGGGTCAGCCTCAACGACCGGGAAAAGGAAGACTATCAGGAGCTTCCCCAGGATGCCCGTCAAAAGCTCCGGGAATTTCTGGAAAAGTACAAGGGCAACGTAGACCGGAGCCCCCACCTATACAGCGAGTTCATCCATTCCGTCTTTGCCAAGGCCCTTTTGGAGCAGCAGATGCGGATGGAAAACGCGGGACTGGGGGCCGATGCCCAGGACCCGGAAATGGGCCTGTTATACCGGGACATCGGGGACTTCCCCGATTCTCAGATTCCCAAGGCCATTTCCATGATCGAAGCTCTGGCCCGGCAGCTCAACGGGGAGCTGTCCGCCAGGAAAAAGGCGGCCTCCCACTCCGGAAAATTGGACTTCCGGAAAACCATCCGCGGCAGCCTTTCTACCGGCGGCACCCTGCACGACCTGAAATTCCGGAAGAAGCATCCCAGGAAAAAGCATCTGGTGATTCTGTGTGATGTATCCGGCTCCATGATGCAGTTTTCGGAATTCGCATTGCGGTTTATCCAATCCCTGAACCAGGTGGCCGAAAGCTCCCGGACCTTCCTTTTTTCCGAAACCGTTGTAGAGGCGGACCCCTTTCAGCTGCAAAATATGGACAGGTTTCGAGCCACGGTCCGCGCTTCCGGCATTTATGGCCGGGGTACCGACCTGGGCACCGCCCTGGAAACTCTGTGCGCCTCTGCCCCGCCCATCCTGAACGGGGCCACTACCCTGCTTATTTTATCGGATACCAAAACCGTGGATACCAAGCGGGCCGCCCAGGCGCTGCTGGAAGCCAAGCGCCTGTCCGGCCGGGTTCTGTGGCTGAACCCCATCCCGGAGCGGAACTGGAAATACCTAAAGAGCACCGCCGCCATGTCATCCTTAGTGCCCATGATCCCCTGCTCCACCCTGCGGGAGCTGGCCGAGGGGTGCAGAAAGCTTGCGAAGGGCTAACCAAAACCTTTTGCCGCCATTGTATCCGTGATTTTGTGCATATATGCAAAACTTCAGCGAAAATATACATCATTTTCGAAAAATCGTGAATTTTCTGTTGACAACCCATAATTGCGGGTGTATAGTAACCACAAGCTACTCCGTCTGTGGAGTACAAAAGTTCGCATAGAACAAACGAAGGGAAGAAAATGAAATGAAAAAAGTACTTGCTATGCTTCTGGCTGCCATGATGGTACTGTCCATGGCCGCCTGTACCGGCACTGCCCCGGCTGCTACCGAGGCCCCTGCCACTACTGCCGCCGCAGCGGAAGCCCCCGCCGGAGCTGTTGCCGACACCGAGGCTGCCAAGACCTATACCGTTGGCATCTGCCAGCTGGTGCAGCATCCCGCTCTGGATGCCGCTACCCAGGGCTTTAAGGATGCCCTGACCGAGGCTCTGGGCGACGCCGTCACCTTCAACGAGCAGAACGCCTCCGGCGAGCAGACCAACTGTGCCACCATTATCAACGGCTTCGTTTCCAACAAAGTGGATCTGATCCTGGCCAACGCCACCGCTCCTCTGCAGGCTGCCGCTTCCGCTACCTCCGAGATTCCCGTGCTGGGCACCGCCGTTACCGACTATGCCTCCGCTCTGGAAATCGACAACTGGAACGGCACCGTAGGCACCAACGTTTCCGGCACCTCCGACCTGGCACCCCTGGACCAGCAGGCTGCCATGCTGCAGGAGCTGTTCCCCGATGCCAAGAAGGTTGGTCTGCTGTACTGCTCCGCCGAGTCTAACTCCAAGTACCAGGTGGATGTGATCAAGGGCTACCTGGAGGATGCCGGCCTGACCTGCACCGAATATGCCTTCACCGATACCAACGATGTTGCATCCGTTACCCAGAAGGCCTGCGACGATTCCGATGTGATCTACATCCCCACCGATAACACCGCCGCCTCCAACACCGAGGCCATTGCCAATATCGTGCTGCCCGCTAAGGTTCCCGTCATTGCTGGTGAAGAGGGCATCTGCTCCGGCTGCGGCGTGGCCACCCTGTCCATCAGCTACTACGATCTGGGCCATGCCACCGGCGAAATGGCTGCCAAGATTCTGACCGGCGAGGCGGATGTTTCCACCATGCCCGTACAGTATGCTCCCCAGGTTACCAAGAAGTACCAGAAGGCCAACTGCGAGGCCCTGGGCATCACCGTCCCCGACGACTATGTCGCCATCGAGGAGTAAACATTCCCTATGCCATCTACAGGGACAGGGCCCGACCGCCCTGCCCCTGTGTTGTAATTTATGAAAGATTTGAGGTAAGCGCCCTATGTCCTTCTTCTCCTCCCTTTTGAACGCCGCGCCGGGTGCCATTGCCCAGGGTATGCTCTGGGGTATTATGGCCATCGGCGTGTATATCACCTACAAAATCCTGGATGTGGCCGACCTGACCGTAGACGGCAGCCTGGCCACCGGCGGTGCGGTATGCGTCATGCTCATGCGCTCCGGCTGCAACCCCTGGATTGCCCTGCTGTGTGCCTTTCTGGTAGGGATGCTTGCCGGTATGGTCACGGGGCTTCTCCACACCCGCTGTGGAATTCCCGCCATTCTGGCCGGTATCCTGACCCAGCTGACCCTGTACTCCGTAAACCTACGGATCATGTCCAGCAAGTCCAACCAGCCTATCTCCGTGGATAAGTACAATCTGGTGGTGTCCCAGCGGTTTGTAAAGGAGCTGTCTCTCCGCAATCCCCTGGTGCCCGCCGTTGTGACCCTGGTTGTCCTGATTGCCATTCTCTATTGGTTCTTCGGCACCGAGTACGGCAGCGCCCTCCGGGCCACCGGCGCCAACCAGCGCATGGCCAGCGCCCAGGGCATCGACACCCGCATTACCGTTACCGTAGGCCTGATGATCTCCAACGGTCTGGTGGCCCTGAGCGGCGCCCTCCTGGCCCAGTATCAGGGTGCCGTAGATGTAAACATGGGCCGGGGCGCCATCGTCATCGGTCTGGCCGCCGTCATCATCGGCGAGGTTCTGCTGGGTAAGATTTTCCGGAACTTTGCCGCCAAGCTGTGCACCGTGGTGATCGGCGCCGTGGTGTACTACATGGTGCTCCAGATTGTGCTGCAGCTGGGCCTTAACACCAATGACCTGAAGCTGTTCAGCGCCATGATTGTTGCCCTGTTCCTGTCCATCCCCTATTGGAAGGGCAATCTCTTCCGGAAAAATGCAGCAAAAACTGCTGGAGGTGCCAAGTAATGCTGGAAATCAAAAATGTAAGCAAGACCTTTAACCCCGGCACCGTCAATGCCAAAACCGCCCTGAACGGCCTGAACCTGACCCTGAACGACGGGGACTTTGTTACCGTCATCGGCGGCAACGGTGCGGGCAAATCCACCATGCTGAACGCCGTAGCCGGTACCATCCAGGTGGACACTGGTTCCATCCTTCTGGACGGCAAGGACATCACCCGCCTGCCCGAATACAAGCGGGCCGTAGACCTGGGCCGGGTATTCCAGGACCCCATGATGGGCACTGCCGCCACCATGCAGATTGAAGAAAATCTGGCTCTGGCCGACCGCCGGGGCAAAAAGCGTACCCTGCGCACGGGCATCACAAATGCAGACCGGGAGCGCTACAAAGAGCAGCTGAAGATCCTGGACCTGGGGCTGGAAAACCGGATGACCGCCAAGGTAGGCCTTCTTTCCGGCGGCCAGCGGCAGGCCCTGACATTGCTGATGGCCACCCTGCAGAAACCCAAGCTGCTGCTCCTGGACGAGCACACCGCCGCCCTGGACCCCAAAACCGCCGCCAAGGTACTGGAAGCCACCCAGCGGATCGTAGAAAAGAACCACCTGACCACCATGATGATTACCCACAATATGCGGGACGCCATTGCCTACGGCAACCGCCTCATCATGATGTACGACGGCCATGTGGCCGTGGATGTCTCCGGCGAGGAAAAGAAGAAGCTCACCGTAGAGCAGCTGCTGGAGCTGTTCAGCAAAGCCTCCGGCTCCGACGAGGCTGACGACAAGCTGCTGCTGTCGTAAAAATACCAAATATCCCCGTTCCGACCGCTTCCAGAACCTGAACATCCTGCAATATGTCTACCTGCTGATTGCGGGGATGCTGGCCATTTCCGCAATGCTGCTGCCCGGAATCTCCGGTTCCACCCTGCTTTTGATCTTCGGCGTTTATGTGCCTCTGATCGGCGCCGTAAAGGAAGTACTGCACCTCCACCTGCAATATCTGCCCGGGATTGCAGCGGTAGCAATTGGCATTCTGCTGGGCATCATCTTCGCCTCCAAGCTCATCCGCAGGGCTTTGGAAAACTATCGCTGCCAGACGGTTTACCTGATCCTGGGGCTGATGGTGGGTTCTCTGTACGCCATTACCATGGGTCCCACCACCCTGGATCTGCCCCAACCCCCGCTGGCTGTCTCCTCCTTCCGGATCATTGCCTTTCTCCTGGGCGTGTTTCTGCTCAGCGCCCTGGAGTGGGTCAAGCACCTGTCCGAAAGCCGCCTTGCCAAGCTGCCCGCATAAAAAATGCCGTGTATCCACAGTCAACATGGATACACGGTACTTTTTATCCCAGCCGCTTTCCGCAGCCTGTCTGGTCAGGTTTTTTCATCTCCCGCAGCTTGGCATCGTACTGTTCCCGGTCGATCTGGCCGCTGAGCAGCATTTTTTCCGACCAGAGCTGAAGCGTTTCTACTGTGACGGAAATTCGTTCCAGCTCCTGCTGGATGCGGATGAAGTCCTCGATTTCGTCCCCGTCGATTTTGCCGTCGGCGGTGATTTCAATGAGCCGGTCCTTTCTTTTGCCGGCAGCATTCAGGCTGGCCAGCATTTCCAGGATGATGGAGGACAGCTCCTTGCTCTGGACCTCCGGCACATACTGCCTGCCGATGGGGCACTGGTTGGAGCAATAATAATTGATGAGCCCCGGGCGGCCATATTTCTGGGCCATGGTCAGCACCTCGTCCGGGTAGGGGCGGCACTTTTCGCTTTCGATCTTCTCAATGCGTTCGGCAGTGACGGTACCCAGCAGCTCCTCAGCCTTTTCCCTGGATAAGCCCAGCTCCTCCCGGGCCAGCTGGAACCGATTCTTATTCTGCCTTACGGATGCTCTTCCCATGGTTCTCTCTCCTTACCGGAAATACATTTCCGCATCCTGCAAAATGGCTGTTTCAATTTCGGCGGCCTCAGCCGCGTTCTTTGCGGTGACGGACAGGTACAGCTTCAGCTTGGGCTCCGTGCCGGAGGGCCTTACCACCAGAGTGGTGCCGCCGGACAGGTAGAATTTCAGCACATCCGCCTTGGGAAGGCCGTCCAAGCCCTGGCTGTAATCCAAGGTTTTTTCCACAGTTTTTCCGCCAAATGCGGATACGCCTTTCCGGAAAGAGGCCATGATATTTTGCATCTTTGCAAATCCGGCGCTTCCTTCAAACTGGAAACTGTGGAGGGTATTGCGGCAGAACCCAAAGGTATCGTAGAGAGACTGGAGCTTGTCGGTGAGGCGAATGCCCCGGGAGGCATAGTAGCTGAACATTTCGCAGATCATGTAGGCCCCGTCTACCCCATCCTTGTCCCGCACATAGGTACCGGTCAGGTAACCGTAGCTCTCTTCAAAACCGAAGAGGTATCGATCCGCCTGCCCCTCGGCTTCCAGAAAGCCGATCTGCTCGCCGATGTACTTAAAGCCCGTCAGGACATTTCTGGTCGATGCTCCATAGTGGGCGGCGATTTTTTCCGCCAGGTCCACGGTGACGATGGTCTTTACCAGCACCGGCGCTTTCGGCAGCTTTCCGTGCTTCTGCTTCTGGCTGCAAATGTAGTCCAGCAGCAGGAGCCCTACCTCGTTTCCGGACAGGAGCACATATTCCCCCCGGGCATTTTTAACCGCAATTCCCACCCGGTCGCAGTCCGGATCCGTAGCAAGCAGCAAGTCCGCATTCTTTTCTTTTGCGTATTGCAGTCCCAGCTCCATGGCCTCCCGGATTTCCGGGTTGGGATAGGGGCAGGTGGGAAAATGGCCGTCGGGCTCCTCCTGCTCTTTTACCACGGTGATGTTGGTATAGCCCATCTCCTTGAGCGTCCGCAGCACCGGCTTCCGCCCGGCGCCGTTCAGGGGGCTGTAGACGATGGCCACATTCTTGGAAACATCCTCTCCATAGAGCACGGACTGGGCTTTTACGTTTTCCACAAAGGCCGTGTACACCTCTTCCGGAATATAGGAAATCATGCCCGCCGCTTTCAGGGCTTCAAAGTCTCCCTGCTTCACATCTTCAAAAATGTCCAGGGCCTCAATTTCCGCCAGTACCTCTTTTGCCCCCTGGGTGGTAATCTGGCAGCCGTCGGCGCCATAGACCTTGTAGCCGTTGTACTTGCTGGGATTGTGAGAGGCCGTAATCATCACACCCGCAGAGGTTTTCAGGTACCGGGTGGCAAAGGACACGGTAGGTACCGGCATCAGCACGGGCCAGATATACACCTTGACCCCATTGGCAGCGAACACACCGGCGGCGACTTTCGCAAACACATCGCTTTTGATGCGGCTGTCGAAGCCGACGGAAACGGAGGGCTCGGCAAAATGCTTTTTCAGATAGTTGCTCAGTCCCTGGGTGGCCTTGGCCACGGTATAGATGTTCATCCGGTTTGTTCCGGCCCCGATCACACCCCGCAGGCCGCCGGTGCCGAAGGCCAGATCCCGGTAGAAGGCGTCCTCACGCTGCTTTTCGTCCATTTTTTTCAGTTCGGCAAGAAGCTCCCCATCCATATTGGGATATGCCAGCCACTGCCGGTAAGATTCCTGATCGTCCATTGCATTACCCCCGAATATCCAAAAATGTCATCAGCCCGCTAAGCTGAATTTCTTCCGACCGGGCGGGGACGAACAGGCAGTCCCCCCGGCACAGATCCAGGTACCGGTTCCCAAACCTTGCCACGCCGCAGCCCTTGACGCACAGAAGCACCCGGAAGGAGCCGGCATCCGCCCCGTAAAGCACCTTCTGGCGGCGTTCCGTATTGATAATCATCCGGTAAACCTCAAAATACCGGCACCGGCACAAAAGCTCTCTGGCCATACCGCAGCTGTAGCGCAGCACCCGCATGGGCTGCCGGGGCGCCGGAGCGGCCCGAAGGTCCGCCACCTCCAGGGCTTTGTCCAGGTGGAGGGGGCGTTTCCTGCCGCTCTTATCCACCCGATCATAGTCGTAAAGCCGGTAGGTCAGATTGCTGCACTGCTGGACCTCGGCAACCAGGGTCCCTGCCCCCAATGCATGGATGGTGCCGGGCTCCACATAGAACACATCATCCCGGTGGACGGGTACCCGCTGCAAATATCGGGTTAAGGTTCCGTCCTCCGCTGCCCGCCGGATCGTTTCTTTGTCCACGCTCCGGCTCAGGCCGTAGATAAGGCTGGCATCCTTGGCCGCATCCAGCACATACCACATTTCCGTCTTCCCCCGCTGGCCGTTTTCCTGCACAGAGGCATATTCGTCGCTGGGGTGGACCTGAATGGACAGGTCCCGGTCCGCATCAATGAGCTTGATGAGCACCGGCAGTCCCCTGCCCTTTTCCGGGTGGGTGCCCAAATACTCCGGGTGGGCCTCCAAAATCTTCGTCAGCGTCTGTCCCGCAAGGGGGCCGGAGGCGGCCCTGCTTTCCCCCGCCGGGTGGGTGGAGCATTCCCAGGTCTCCGCCAGGGGGGTCAAAGCCAAATCCTTGGCGAAGTCCGTTTTCAGCCGGGTACCTCCCCAAAGGTAATCTTTTCCCGCCGGGGAGAGGAGAAAGGGTTCAGGCCTCATAGGCACCCGGTTCCAGGGGGAACTTCTGCTTATCGTCCACACTGATGTCCTTGCCCAGCTGGACCTCCATCAGCTTCAGCTCCGTCTCGGCAAGCACCGTATGGCGGCAGCCTGCGGCCATGGTGATAACGTCCCCGGCGGATACGGGGTTTTCCATGCCGTCTACAATGGTCCTGCCCTTGCCGGAAATCACCACCCATACCTCGTCCCGGTGGCTGTGGCTGTGGTAGTTCATACTATGCCCGGCGTTCAGGGTTACCTTGATGGTCATGCTTTCGCTTTCCACATCCAGCACCCGGAAAGAGCCCCAGCTCTTTTCCGCAAACATAACCTGCTGGTCCATAGCATCCACAAAGGGCTTGATGTAGCTACTTTGCTCCTTATCGGAAACCAGGATGCCATTGGCAGAGGCGGAGATGACCACATCGTGAAGGCCCATAGCCAGCACCGGTACATCGGTCTCGTTGATGATGTTTACGCCCCGGCAGGTTTCATTCATGGTGCCCTTGCCGATGACCGCTTCCTCCATGGCCTCCGTCAGGGTGTTCCAGGTGCCCAGGTCCATCCAGCGGCCCCGGAAGCGCATGACCTGGATATCGGGTTCATGCTCCACCACGGCATAGTCGAAGGAGATTTTTTTCAGGTTCTCATATTTATCGAAAAGGTCCTGATAGTCCGTAAAGTCAATGAGCGCATGGGCCCGGTCCAGCACATATTGGAGCCGGTAGGCAAAGACGCCGCCGTTCCACAGCGCCCCCCGGGCAATGTATTCTTCCGCCACTTTGGCGGAGGGCTTTTCTTTAAAGGTCTCCACAAAAGAGACCTCTTCCCCGGTTTTGGGGATGATATAGCCGTACTTTTCGCTGGGATAGGTGGGTTCGATGCCCATAAGCACCAGGTTGGCTTCTCCCTTGTCGGCCTGCCGGGAAAGGCCCTTCAGGGCTTCAAAATAGTCCTCGTCCACATAGGGGTCCACCGGGCACACCACAACGGATTCTCCGGGGTCAATCCCCATCACATCCACCAGGTATGCCGTGGCCAGGGCAATGGCCGGGAAGGTATCTCTCCGGCAGGGCTCCACGGAAATGCCCACATTCTCCCCCAGCTGGTTGTGGATGAGGGATACCTGGGTTTTGGAGGTGGCAATGGTCACCTTGGCGTCCCTGTCCACGGCCTTAATCTGGCGGTAGACCCGCTGGACCATGGACTCATATTCCCCGTCTTCCTTTTTGAAAATCTTCAAAAACTGCTTGGACCGGATATCGTTGCTCAAGGGCCACAGCCGCTTGCCGGAGCCGCCGGACAGCAATACTAGATTCATGGCTTCTCCTTACCGCTCTGCCCGCATGGGGTTGTTCAAAAAGTCCTCGTAGGCCAGACGAATTCCGTCCTCCAGCTCTGTCTTGTAGGTCCAGCCCAGATCCGTAGCCTTGGAAACATCCAGCAGCTTTCTGGGGGTGCCGTTGGGCTTGGAGGGATCCCACTTGATTTTGCCGGTAAAGCCCACCACCTTGGCAACCAGCTCAGTAAGCTCCTTAATGGTCAGCTCCTTGCCGGTACCGGCGTTGACGGTCTCGTTGCCGGAATAATGGTTCATCAGGAACACGCACAGGTTTGCCAGGTCATCCACATACAGGAACTCCCGCAGGGGGCTGCCGTCGCCCCAGCAGGTGACCTCGGCTTTGCCCTCCACCTTGGCCTCGTGGAACCGGCGGATAAGGGCAGGCAGCACATGGGAATGGGTGGGATGGTAGTTATCGTTGGGCCCATAGAGGTTTGTCGGCATAACGGAAATATAATCCGTGCCGTACTGCCGGTTCAGGAACTCGCAGTACTTGAGGCCGGAGATTTTTGCCAGGGCGTAGGCCTCGTTGGTCTTTTCCAGTTCGGAGGTCAGAAGGCAGCTTTCCTTCATGGGCTGGGGGGCCATCCGGGGATAGATGCAGGAGGAGCCCAAAAACTCCAGCTTCTTGCAGCCATTGCGCCAAGCGGAGTGGATGACGTTCATTTCCAAAATCATATTGTCGTACATAAAGTCTGCCAGGGCATTCTGGTTGGCCACGATGCCGCCCACCTTGGCGGCAGCCAGGAACACATACTCCGGCTTTTCTGCGGCGAAGAAGGCCTCCACGTCGTCCTGACGGGTCAGGTCCAGCTCCTTATGGGTCCGGGTAACGATATTGGTATAGCCCTGCCGGTTCAGCTCTCTGACAATGGCGGAGCCTACCATGCCCCGGTGGCCCGCCACATAGATTTTAGCATTCTTTTCCATCATTTTACTGCCTCCCGCATTGCTTTTTCCTGCTTGGCCAGAGCACGGTCGTGCCTGGCCATAATTTCTACCAATTGGGCGTAGCTGGTCTTCTGGGGGTTCCAGCCCAGGACGGTTTTTGCCTTGGTGGGGTCACCCCACAGGTTGTCCACATCGGTGGGACGGAACCACTGGGGATTCACAGACACCAGCAGTTTGTTGGTCTCGGCGTCGTAGCCCTTCTCGTCGATGCCGCTTCCCTCCCAGCGGATGGTCATGCCGTTGGCGGCAAAGGCCTTTTCCGTAAAGTCCCGGACGGTGTGCTGCTCGCCGGTGGCAATGACGAAATCGTCCGGCTTGTCCTGCTGCAAAATCAGCCACATACACTCCACATAGTCCTTGGCGTAGCCCCAGTCCCGCAGGGAATCCATATTGCCCAGCTCCAGGTGGTCCTGCAGGCCCTCGGCAATGCGGCCGGCGGCCAGGGTGATCTTCCGGGTGACAAAATTCTCCCCCCGGCGCTCGGACTCATGGTTGAAAAGGATGCCGTTGACGGCGAACATTCCGTAGGCCTCCCGGTACTCCTTTACGATCCAGAAGCCATACTGCTTGGCCACGGCATAGGGGGAATAGGGATGGAAGGGGGTGGTCTCCCGCTGGGGTACCTCCTCCACCTTGCCGAAAAGCTCGGAGGTAGAGGCCTGGTAAACCCGGGTCTTCTTGGTCAGGCCCAGGATACGGCAGGCCTCCAGAATCCGCAGAACGCCCAGGGCATCCACATCCCCGGAGTACTCCGGCACATCGAAGGATACCTGCACATGGCTCTGGGCCGCCAGGTTGTAAATTTCATCCGGCTGTACCAGGCCGATGATGCGGATGAGGGAGGAGGAATCGGACAGGTCTCCGTCGTGAAGATGGATTTTCCCCATCAGATGGTCGATTCTTGCGGTATTGGAAATGGAGGCCCGGCGGGTGATGCCGTGGACCTCGTAGCCCTTTTCCAGCAGGAATTCTGCCAGATAGCTACCGTCCTGGCCGGTAATACCGGTGATCAGTGCAACTTTAGACATAATGTAACCTCAACTTTCGGAGAATAATTTTGTACTCTAGTCCCTATTTTATCCAAGAGCTGCGGAAAAAGGAATCCCCAATCTTGCCCTTCCGGGGGCTGTACTTACACAATATTGCTCTGCTACCATTTCTCCCGGAATTCCGAGGGGGTGATGCCCTCTACCTGCTTGAACACCCGGCTGAAATAGTGGGGCGCACCCAGGCCGCACTGGTAGCCGATGTCCTCCAGCTTCTGGTCCGAAAACCGCAAAAGCTGCTTGGCCTTGGTGATGCGCTTGTTCAGAAGATAGGTATGGATGCTGACCCCAAACTGTTCCTTAAACACCCGGGTCAGGTAGAACTTGCTGATAAAAAACTGCTCCGCCAGGGCATCCAGGGAGATTTTTTCCGTAAAATGCCCGTCCAGATAGTCCCGGATGGGCTGTAAATTCTGCCGCTTGCGCCCTGTCTGCTCCATGGGATTCCAGGATTCCTGCATCAAAAGCACCAGCAGCGCATTCAGACAGCTGTTCATGCGCATATCCCGGATGTAATCATCGGAGGAGGCAAGGTCAAAAATTTCTTCGTGGAGCTTTTCAAAAGGTGCCAGGTCCGCCGGATGGAACACCGGCCGGCCTCCCCGCTCCCGGTACTTTTCATACACCGGCTGCATGGTCACCCCGGAAAAATGGATCCAGCTCAAGGACCACAGATTTTCCCGGGTACTGTGGGCATAGGGCTGTCGGCAGTCCAAAAACACGCAGTCCCCGGGCCCCAGGCGGTAGTTCTTCCCATCGTATTCCAGATCCCCCGTCCCAGAGTTTACATAAAAAAACAGATAGGAGGCCAGCAGCGCCCGGGAAGAGGTATGGGGCTTCTCCGCCCTCAGGGAGCCCACCTCCTGCAGGTACAGCAGGGTGGACTTTGCAAAGGCAGTGGGAGTATACAATATTCTCCGGGAGGAAACCACCGGTGCCCACCGGGAATCATGTAAAAACAGCTCGTTCATAAGGCACCTCCTTTGGGCGCATTATACCATATTCTGCGGGAGAAGCCAAGGATGGGTTTTAAATTCCCCTTTTCCTTACTTATGTAATGAAAAAGGGGGATTGATACAATGTATTCAATTATTTACAGCTTCTGATTTTGGGGAATTCTCCTCCTGATAAGACTGTTCCGTATTCACATTCCATACGGAGGTCTTATCCGTGCTTCCTGCCAGAATGCAGTCCACCGCTCGGAAGGCCGTTATCATCGAATGGTCCATATTGTTATAGCGATGCTGTCCGTTTCTTCCAATGCAATACAAATTTTCAATCCCGTTCAGGTAGTCAATCAGCTCCCCGATTCGGCTATAGGTGTCAAAATAGGCCGGATATGCCTTGGGCACCCGCTCAATATGTGTGTCCAATACAACCTGTGCAGAAGAAATTAGCCCCAGCGTCACCATTTCCTTCACCGCCATTTGACGAAAGTCCTCGTTCGATAAGCTCCAGAGTGCGTCCCCTTCGCCGGCAAAGTATTCCAAGCCCAGCCACACGGTATGTTCCAAATCCTTCACAAGATAAGGCGACCAATTGTTATAAATCTGGAACCGTCCCATTTTTACCTGCCGATCCTGAACGTAAATCCAGCAGTCCGGTACGATATTTCCTACAGTTTTCAGCTTTGTCTGATTTTTCAGCGAAAGCTTAGAAACCAGTGCACCCATGGTAAGATACCCCCGATACGGGAGACCCTGCGCAATTTGCCGCACATCTGCAGGCACATTCTCCACCCCCGCCACCAGGTCCTTTAGGGGCATGGAAGAGATCACATAGTCTCCTTCGGCCCGAATTTTCTTTCCGTCCTTTTGATAGGTCAGCGCTTCTATCCGACCCCCGGCTGATTTGTGGAGACCCACAACCGCAGCGTTTCGGAGAACCCTGCCCCCAAGCTTTTCTATCTCTGCAGCAGCCGCTTCCCACATCTGCCCCGGGCCCAGCTTGGGATAAAAGAACTGCTCGATCAGGGAGGTTTCCACATTTCGGTTTTTCTTTTGGAGCATACTGCCCCACATATCCCGAAGTACCGCCCCGATGGATAGTCCTTTTACCCGCTGCGCGCCCCAGGAGGCATCAATTTCCCGCGGATGCCTGCCCCAAAGATTTTCCGTATAGCTTTCAAAAAACATGGAATATAGCTTTCTGCCGAATCGATTCACATAAAAGTTTTCCAAATTGTCTTCCGGGAGCTTGTTTATTTGGGCAGCGAGATAGCTTGCGCCTACCTCCAGGGTCGTGATCAGCCCCATATTGCGCAGCGTCTCAGGCCGAAAACGGATGGGATAGTCGTAAAAATGATTCTCAAAAAGGATTCTGGAAACCCGTCGGCGGCAGAGCATGACCCTATCTTCCCTTTCCGGGTCCGGGCCTCCAGGGGCCGTATCGACCTCTCGGTTTAAAATGCGGTCATCCAGGGCAGGCTTGCCCTGCAGGGGCATTCTCTCTTCCCACCAGGCGTTTACTTGGGGATCCCTAGAAAAAAATCGGTGGCCCCCAATATCCATACGGTTTCCGTTATGCACCACTGTCCTGGATATACCGCCTATGCTGTCGCTCTGCTCCAGAATTGTAACTTCATATTCTTTTCCCCGCGTCAAAAGCTCATAGGCCGCCGTCAGCCCCGCGGGCCCCGCGCCAATGATCAAAACCTTTTTCATAAGCGTTATCCTTTTCTCAAATTGCAGGTGCGAACATTTCGGCTCAAACCGCACAAAGGAAATACAGCGCCGTACTCAGCAGGCTGTTTCCCCACAGCAAAGTCTGGACGGCACGGGGCATCTCCCCCTCCCGCAGGCCGTATCCCGCTGCCAGGAAAATCATGGTAATATAGATGTAGCGGGTATTCATGGTGCATATACGCGGGTATCGAAACGCAAATACCACAAAGCTTAACATCACCACGCCATACCCCACGCCCAGAAGGAGCCTGATGGCGGCATCCGTCCTACGGCTGAAAAAAGTGCGCACCGCTCCCGCCAGAAGCGCAAGTGTGCTCCCGGCACAGGACCAGACCAAAAGCACCGCCGCCGTCTTCTGGGCCAGGTTCCTTAAAACCAGGATTCCCTCGTCCAGCGCCATGGTCAAAAAGGTCTGCCACCATATGTTGCAGTACTTTTTAGGGGCATCCCAATGGATGCGGGCAGAAAACAGCTGCTTGGCGCTGGGCAGTCCCAGCCGCCGGAGCAGGCCGCAGTCCCCAATGTACTGGGGATCATTCACGCCCCAGCCGGGAGCCACATAGTTCAGCGGCAGCCGATACAAGTACCAGTTGCGCAGCACATAGCTGCAGCCCAGAGGAACGGAAACCAGCAAAAACGCTGCAAACTGCCACAGCAGCGGGGCAATTTTCCCTTTTTCCTGAATTGTTTTTAGAAATACATACAAAAACACGCAGCCAATCGCCGGAGCAATGAGGACCGCGGAGGTCTTGGTAAGCATTGCCAGGGCCAGCAGCAGGGCTGCCTTTATAATCACACCCATATGGGGCTTTTTCGCCCACAGGATGATCTGTTCGATAGTCATTGCCTGCAAAAGCGTCATCAGGCAGTCGTTTGTCAGGGCCGTGCCCAGCCAGTATAGGGTTGGGCCAAAGCTGAGAAAAGCGGTAAGCGTTACCAGCTTCCTGCCCTTTACCTCCAGATGCTTCAAAATCCGCCAGCCCACAAAGGCAATGGCACAGGCGGACAGGGTATTGAAAAGCTGGATCCATTCAAATACAGCCTGGACTGAGCCGCCGCTTTTGTAAAACAGCCCAAATACCAGAGCCCCCAGCATATGAAACAAAGGCGGGTGATAAAACATCCCCCACATTTTGTCCCCCTGCCACAGCTGCTGAAACTGATACAGATACTGGATATAGGACAGGTGCCCGCCGCTATAGGTGACCCAATCCGAGGGCCCTCCCAAATCGTGGGGAGAAACCGAGTAGGGAACCTGGATCGCATAACAAAGCTTTAGTACCGCGCCCGCCAGCAAAATCAGCAGGCAAAACTTCTCTTCCCGCTGCCCGGGGGCAGCAACGCGCGATCCCATAAAACACTTCCTCTCTTTAGGGGGGTCCGGGCTCCACGCCCGGAAGGGAGTCTGACAAGGGCCGGAATACTCCGGCCCTTGCCGTCTGCTGTGATCTTGGATTACACGTTACCTGTCCACCAAGGATCCTCAGTGGGGGTAGGTGTGGGCGTAGTGGGATCCACGCTCAGCCGAGACACGGTGATCACATCTTCCGCCTCGAACCTTACCACGTCTACAGACATGGGGCTATACAGCTTTTTCATGGTACATTCCTCCTTTCTGCAAAACGGCACAGCTTCAAAAGGAAACCGCGCGATATGGTAAACCGCCACAGCCCAAGATACCATCGGTATCCGGAGCCGCTGCGACTTACTTCCTTGTCATCCCGGAAAATCCGGGTCACCCGACCGATCACCCATTCCGGGGATACCCCCGTTTCCGGCTTGAGCTGATTGTCTCCCATCATGGTAAGTCCCTGGGAGGTGACGGCGGTTACCCGGTGCAGCACATAGCTGCCGTCGGGCCGCCGGTAAAAAAGGATATCCCCCTTGCAAATGGGGCTGTCTACCCGGCGCAGGGAGACTGAGTCCCGCCCCTGCCGCAGCAGGGGGCGCATACTGGTCCCGTGGGGGTACAGCCGGAATTCCCCGCCGGAAGCCAGCACCTCCCGGATCAGGGGATCGTAGTCAGACAGGCGGATGTCACACAAGGGCATCCGCCTCTTTCAGTTTTTTCAGAAACGCCTGCAGGTCCCTCTGGGCCGCCTCCGGGGTCACATCGTACTCCTCCGTGACCTGCCGCACCAGCGCTTCCTCAGAAATTCCCTCCTGCAAAAGCCGGAAGGCAAAGGCCCCGGTTTCATTCAGGCGCATCATGCCGTTAAAGCCCTCGCTGGCCTTTCCGGTAGCCGCCACCACGTACTGAATGCCTACCTTCCGCAGAATAAAGCCGTCCTTAATTTTCATTTTTCTTCTCCTTTTCCTGTTTGGCCTTTTGTTGGTTTCTATTTCTGGTCGCCCGGGCCTTGTCCGCACTGCGCTTCTTTTTGTATTGGGCCTGCTTTTCCCGGAGCTCGTCGTACTTCCCGGCGTATTCGGGCAGGAGCTGGGCATACTGCCAAAAGGGCTCCGCCATCCGGCCCCAGTACATCTCCGTCCAGGGTTTTCCGTTTCCGTTGTAGTGGTAAATTTTGCATCGGCGCAGCACCCGCTCTGCATCCCGCTGCCGGGTAATATCATTGTCAAAATGATTGTAAACGCGCCAATCGGCAAATTTCGTCAACCCATAGAATACCGCATTCAGCACATCCTGGTCTCCGTATTTCAGCTGCTTGTAAAAAAGCGCCGGGTATTCGTATAGAATATTGGGGTCGATCTCCCGGCGCTGCCCTGCCAGGTTATACAAGAGCGTCCCGGCATTAAAATAGACGGTATCCTTCGGCAGGGTCATCTGCTCCAGGACCTTGGGATCGGTTTTTCCGGCAGGCCACCGGTTGCAGGCAACCAGCAGCTTCCCTTCGAAATCCTGGTTGTAGAATGCCTCCAGAGAGCCCAGGACGATCATATCTACATCCAGGTACAGCACCCGCTCCACATCCGCCGGCAGCATCTCCTGGGCCAGCAGCCGATAGTAGGTCTCCCGGGAGATCCTTTTCAGGTGCAGTGGCGCATCCTGGAACCGGTCTGCCCCTACCGGCAGAAAAATTGCCTTGGCAATTCCGCTTTCCTCCGCCAGGCGGGAAAAGCGCTCCATTTCCTCCGGCTTCAGGTCTGCGTACAGAACGTACACCCGAATGTCCCGGCACCATCGGTTGTTTACCAAAAGGGATTGCAGCAGCACCAGTGCGGGCATATAGTAGTTCGAGTTAAAGGCCAGCAGTATGTTCATTCTCTTTCTCCCCTTTTACCGCCTGATAGGCGCACAGTACGCTGTTTTCGCTCATATCGCAGCGCAGGATATAGGCCGGAACCCGGCATACCAGTGCGTCCGCCATGGCAAGCAGTCTCCGCATTCCTTCGGCCTCCTTGGGCATCAGCATTTGCCGGAAAAGCCGATCCACCGTTTGCCCTTCCTCCGCCGGGGCCACGCCGGGGCTTTTGCTTTTCTCCAGGAAGAACAGGGCCTTTAGCGGAACGCTGGCGTTGCAGCCCATGCCCTCTTTCCCCTGCCAGGGGGTGCCATAGGCCCTAAAAACCGGTGCCCCGGCCTGGGTTTCCATCCGGATAAGGGGCTTGTCCCCGTTAATTACCCGCAGCGTCTTTCCAAAATACCGCTGCCACAGCCGGGTCTGGGTGGTTTTTCCGCCGCCGCTGGGGGCCAGAAAAACGTAGCCCTCCCCGTTCAGCTCTACTACGGAGCCATGGAGCACGAAGGTATCCCTGCTTAACAGCCGGTTCGCCGCCTTGCGATAGCAGCATACCGTTTCCAGATAGCCATCGGAAAAGGCCTCCTCCTGCTTCTTCCGCTCCTCCTCCAGCTCTTCCTGGGTAACGCGGATCGTCAGCTCCGGAGGAAGCGCCGTCTCGTAGCCCCGGCACATCCATTCCAGGTCCGGGTAGCGGTTCTCAAACCCCACCGCCGTACCTGCCAGCAGTATATTAACCATGGCATTCTCCTTTCCGGAAGAGCAGCCCCAGGTGCTGCCAGAAGGAATCCTCGTTGTGAAGCATCATAGAAGCCACCCGCGCCGCCCAGCAAAAGGGCAGCAGAACCGGAAGCTTTTCCAAAATGGGATATCTCCGCTTCATTGTGGGCATGGGCAGAAAAAAACGGGGCAGGCAATAGGCGAAAAAGCGGATAACCGGGTTTGGATATCGCTTTGCCAGGTGCTCCATGCGGTTTTGGACCCGGTTCTCCCAAAAGCCATATGTACCGGCTTCGCACACCGCCTGGGCAAAGGACTGCAGCTCCTTCGGAATCTCCTGCCCGGTTTCAAACCAGCAGTGGGAAAGGGCCTGTACCTGCCGGGCCATTGGGGAAAGCCCCAGGGTATCCAGCTCCCGATCCAGATACGCCTGGTCCATATAGGGGTAAGCGCGCAAATAAATACAGTTGTCCAGAATGGACCGAATGCCGCTGCCGCCCTCGGACAGATGCATATTCAGGTGTACCAGGTAATAGATGTAGGCGTCCTCCGGTTTTAGCCTGTAAAGGTGGGGATTTTCCCCTGCAACCGCCCGATTCCATACGTCCTCATAATAGCTCCTGTGTTCATCGATTTTGGGGAGAAGAGCGGTATGCAGCTCCAGTACCAGGTAGGGGTCCTGGCGGTAAACGGTATGGTGAAACCCCACCTCATTCTTTCGGTAGCCCCGTTCCAGAAGAAGCGCCTCCCCACGGGAAACGTCCTCCCCACGAACCAGCATATCCAGGTCCGACATCTGGCGATCATTTATATCCGGGTACAGCTCTTTCAGCCAGCAGCCCTTCACCGGCAGAATGTCAATCCCCGCCTGGGTAAAGATGCGAATCAGTTCGTCCCGTTCCTGCAGCTGAACAATGCTCTGAGCCAAAAGCTGGTTCACCTGGTTTTCCCATTGCTTCCACACCGGGTCCATACGGTCCGGCTGCAATTCGTTCAGGCCCCGGAATACCAGCGCCTGGATGCCGTGGGCCTTGGAAACCGAAAACAGTTCTCCAAGGGATATCCCCTCCGGAACGGATGGAAGGGGCCGGTCCTGCATCAGCGCCCGGATCAGCGCTATGATATATCTGTATACCTGTGTCACCTTTCCCGCACCGCCCTTTCCCTAGCTGCGATAAGCATTCTCATACAGCGCAAATACCTCCTCTGTATTCCCAAAGGCCATTACCTTACCATGGTCCAGCCAGAGGGATTTGGGGCACAGGGCTTTGACCTGTGCTGCGTTGTGGCTGACAAACAGGAGGGTTGTGCCGTTTTCCAGCAGCTGGGCAATCCGCCTGTGGCATTTTTCCTGGAACCGGAAGTCACCCACCGCCAGCACCTCGTCCACCACCAAAATATCCGCCTTTACGATCGTTGCTACGGAAAAGCCCAGCCTGGCGATCATACCGGAGGAATAGTTTTTCAGGGGGACATCGATAAAATCGTCCAATTCCGAAAAATCCACAATTTCCTGAAAATGCAGGTCCATAAACTGACGGTCATGGCCCAAAATTGCGCCGTTCATATAGATATTTTCCCGGCCTGTCAGTTCCAGGTCAAACCCCGCCCCAAGCTCAATCAGGGGAGCAATGGTTCCCTTCACCTTTACCGCCCCCTCTGTAGGGTACAGTACCCCCGCCAAAATCTTTAGCATCGTGCTTTTTCCGCTGCCGTTTTTGCCGATCAGCGCCAGAGCCTCCCCACGCTTTACCCGGAAGGAGACCCGGTCCAGTGCGAGAAAGGGGGTGTAATGCAGCCTTCCGGACACCAGCTTAATAAAATACTCCTTTAGGGTGTCGGTCCGTTCTTCCGAAAGGTTAAAGCGCATGGTCACGTTTTGGACTTCTATGATGTTTTCCGTCTCTTCCATGGCCCTTCCCCTCTATAAGTACAAAATAAAGTTTCGCTGCAGCTTCTGGAATACAAGCATTCCCAGCGCCATAGCGAGAATGCTATATCCAATGCAACCAACCCAAAGATGCATCTCCGGGAAAGCACCGGAAAGCACCACTTCCCGGAAAAAGGTCACATAATGATACAATGGGTTCAGCCGAATCAGCCAGGCAACCCTTTCCGGCAAAGCACTTATGGGGTAAAAAATAGGGGTCAAATACATCCACGCCAGAATCATTACATCATACAGGTGTAAAACATCCCGAAAGTAAACTGCCAGCGCCGCCAGTACCATCCCCAGGCCCATGCAAAAAAACAGCAGCGTAATAAGGGGGATTGGAAAAAGAAGAAGGTACCAGCTCAAGCGAACTCCCGTTGCCAGCATCACAATCAGAATCGCCGCCAGGCTAAAGCTCATAGTGACAAAGCTGGAAACCACCCGGGACATAGGAAAAATATACTTAGGAATATAAACCTTTCGAATCAGCGGTCCGTTTAAAATCACAGAGGTCATAGCCGCGCTTGTGCTTTCGCTGAAAAAGCCCCACAGCGTCTGGCCGCAAATCAGGTACAGCGGATAATTGGGAATGCTGAACCGAAACATGTAGGAGAAAACAATGGACATGATGGTCATCATAAGAAGCGGATTTAGGAGGCTCCAGACATACCCCAGAAAGCTTCTGCGATATTTTATTTTTAAATCACGTGTTACAAGCTCACGGATCAGCGGGCGATATCGCTTAAATTGTTGCGCAAATGCCGGGGTGTTTTGGGAGCGCATGATACATTCTCCTTTGGTATGAATCGATTGCATGATAAAAATCGAACGACATTAATATAGCATTAATCTTCTGTCATGTCAATCGCCGTCAATTATCCACGCAATAAATTCAAAAATCCACCCCAAACGGGGTGGATGAAAATTATTCTGCCATATTGCTTTCCAGCAGGGTCAGCAGCTCCAGTACGCTGCGGAAGTTTTGGCTCTCTCGGGTGCCGGGACGGCGGAGGACGCCCTGCCAGGTGCTGTTCTGGCGGAAAAGAATCTCTACCTCCAGATCCGGGGTCTGGGCAATCATCTGCTTGCCCTCCTCCTGGGGCACATCCATAGCTTCCTCCATCAAAAGCGCCATCCGGGAAAGGCTGGTAAAGGGCACCGGCTTGCCGCCGTTTTCCGGTAAGAAGCTGCCGCGGATATTGCCGTCCGGCTCCTTTTGGAGATACAATGCAAACGATGCCTTGCCCTGGGGCACCTGTCTAACTTCCCGCATAATGCCTTACCCTCTTCCCTTTTCTTCCCAGGTCCTGCCCATGGTCCCCAGGTCCAGAACCTGAATATCAAACTGTGCGCCGCTCTGGGGATAATCCCGATGGAACCGGCTCATAATCCGCTCCGTAATGGCAGGGCCGTTCTCCCCCGCCGCGCCGGGCAGCAGCGCCAGCAGCAGCTCCATGCCGCCCCGGGTAAAGGGATCCCCTGCCCGAAGGGAGCAAAGCAGCGACTCCTCCATCTGGCGCATATAAATTGCCCGTTTTTCCGTGTCCACCCCGGCGCTTTCCAGGCGGAGGACCAAAATCTGGGCCGGAGTACCGCTGCGGCGCATATCCCGCAGGTGCCGGTTGACGATTTCCCGGAACACATTGCTGTCGCACTGGAAGGCTCCCTCCTGGGCGCTTTCCGTTTTCAATAAGTCCACAACCTGGTCCCGCTCTACGCCGCCGTTTCTTTTTTCCAAAGCCAGCAGCCGCTCGGCCTCCAGCTGGGCGGTGGGAGCCACGCCAAAGTCCGCTTCCAGCTTTTTTGTATAGTCCCCATAGTATTCCAGCGCCTTTTTCGGCTGGCCGCCCAGGGTCAGGGCGTGCATATAAAGGATGCTGAAATCCTCTGCCACCGGCTCCAGAGCGATCACATCGGCGCTTAAGGAGGCAGCCTCCCGGTAGCGCCCGGCACCCATCAGCCATTCGGCGGCATTGCGGCACAGGTCCATATACACTTCGCGATACTTGGGGGCCAAGCCCATGCACCAGCCCTCTCCGCTGCTTTCCGGCAGGAAAGCAGCGGGATACAGCTTTGCCGCCGCCAGGGCAAGCTCCACAGCCCGCTCCCTGTCCGGGCAGTTCTTCGCCGCTTCCACTGCCGCCATAAATTCTTCGCAGTCCAGGGTGGTCCTCCGGTTGGGGGCCCAGAAATAAGTACCGGAATTATTGTGAATCAGCCGCTTGCCGTCCTCCAGCCCCAGCTCCTCCAGAGCGTTTCTCGCCCGGCTGATGTTGTTCTGTAAGGTAGACATGAGGTTCAGGCCCTCGCTGTCGTGCCAGAAGGTTTCAATCAGCTCCTCCGCAGGGACGCCCCGGTCCCGGTGCAGGATAAGGTACGCCACCAGCGTCCACAGTCGCTTGGACCGTCCCGTCAAACTAATAACCCGGGGCCGCACCAGCCCGGGACCGTCGATTGTAAATTTACCAAGCATGGTCACCCGAATAGACGTATCCATGACAACCCCTCCTTTGGCCTGCCGGAACGTAGGCCATAAGTGGAAGCCTGTGCGCCCCACAGGGCCAGGCCCTCCCTTATACATCTCATAAGGATTATATAACATATTGTCAGAAAATACAATGGATTTTTTCTTCAAATATGAATTGTTTGTAAATTATAACATATTGGATAATCGGCAAAAGAATTTGCTGTGCTCCCCCGGCGACGAATTTGGGAGGAAACGCAATTTCCGTGCAAACCGCCGCACCGCCGGGAACGTAACCGTTTTCGCTGCCCGTGAACAGAGACGCCTTGGGCCCAGGCGCTCACCATGCCAGTTTCACATCCACGGATTTGGTCCCTGGCGGCACCCTGCAAAACCGGTATCCCCACGAACAAAAATCCACCCTGCCTTTTGGAAAAGCAGGGTGGATACACTTTACCGATTCATTCCGTAAGACCGTATAGGCTGGATATATCGCTCGTGGCTTTGCGCCTGTGGTCGGGCATAGGAACCGGAGACCAGGCCCAGCATGGCAAAGATACTCACCACGGAAGAGCCGCCGTAGCTGAAGAACGGCAGGGTCAGGCCGATAACGGGCATAACGCCAATGCACATACCCACGTTAATCATCAGCTGGAACATCAGAGCGGAAGCAGCGCCGTAGGCAACGAGCCGCCGCATATAGTCCGGGCACCGGGAGCCCACATAGATGCACCGGGCAATAATCAGCAGCTCCATGATAATGACGGCGCAGCAGCCCACAAAGCCCAGCTCCTCGCCGATGGAGGAGAAAATATAGTCCGTATGCTGGGCAAACAGGTTGCCGCCCTGGGTACGGTTGCCGTTGAACAGGCCCTGGCCCGTCAGGCCGCCGCCGGTCAGGGACTGGAGGTTGATCTTGCTGTGGTACCGGGCGCCGGTGCCCTGGGCATCGAAGGAAGGATCAATCAGGACCATAATTCGCTCCTGCTGGTAAGTGCCCAGCAGCGGCCAGGCAATGGGGATCATCACGCCGATCCCGGCAAAGGCCAGCAAAAACCACCACAGGCTCACGCCTCCGGCAAAGGCCATACCAATGAAGGTGAACACAAAGATCAGGGACACGCCGGCGTCGCCGGACAGGACCATGTTCAGGCCCACAATGAGGCCCAGGTGGAGCACCATGTGCATGACCGAGGGAATGCTGGATATGTTGTTCTGGTGGGAGGCCATTACCGATGCCATAACCAAAATAAAGGAAATCTTGCAGATTTCGGCAGGCTGAATATAAAAGGGCAAAATCTTGAAGTCCAGCCAGCTTCGGTTACCTGTGTTGTTATCGGTTCCGAAGGGGATCAGCAGCAAAAGCATGAACACGTTAAAGGCCACCAGCACCGCCCGGTGCTCGGAGATATAGTCCACATCGATGGAGGAGACCAGGGCGTAGGCCACGATGCCGATCATAATTGCCGCCAGCTGAATGAGGATATATTTGGTATTGCTGCCAAACTTTTCCGCATTGGTGGCGCTGGCAATGATAATACAGCCCGCACCGGCGGTAACCATACACAAAATCAGCAGAACCCAATCTCCCTTTTTGGAGAAATCCTTCAGTTCTTCCAGATATTGGTGCAAGAAATCAGCTCCTTTCAGGAATTTCGGTTTATTATAGCATTTCCCCTAAGGGATGTAAATAGACGGAATGTGAACAGATGAAAAACAGAACGGGCCGCCTTGCGGCGGCCCGAACAATTTGTTAAAAAGCCTCGCAGAGTTCGTCGGCTTAAGCCGACGAATAAAGTTAAATCATTTTCTGTCGGGGCGTGTACCTGGCAGAAAATACCTCTCAGGCTGCAAGTCTAGCGCCGCAGCGCTGTGCAGAGCGCAACCGCCGCAGGCGGCTCTTAGCGCGTCGCAGTGCGAGTTGTTCGCCCTAGGCGAACAAGGAGTGCGCGCAGCAGACTGCAAAAGTTTGTCGGAAAAGCCCGTGAGGGATTTTTCGACAGCCTAATCAGCTGATGCGGACGGCAGCAACAACCAGCCGGCCATTGTCCAAGGTGTACTCGCAGGTGCTCAGGCACAGCAGCTTATCGCCGTACTGGGGCGTTACGCCGGTATCGTAGAACGCCAGCTTTTTGCAGGTGGAGACAAAGTCATCAAATTCCTTCTGGTCCTTGGCGTTCTCAAACTTGTGGTAGGAGAAGCCCTCGCCCATATTGGCAGAAGTTTTGAATACGGCAAAAATCTTGTAGGTGTGGTATTCTACCGTCTCGGTTTTGGGATCGAAGGTATCAAAGAAAATCAGGTTGTTTTTCTCCCAGGTTGCCTTGGCCGTATAGTTATGCAGGCAGTAGAACATGGAGCCATCCTTCATGGTGTGGCCGTACAGAGTCACGTTGTCGCTGGGCTTATACACATCGCACTCTTCCCGGGCATAGATGGTACCCTGGACGGAGTTGTTCTTATTGTAGTCCCGATACAGGTAGTAGTTGGCGTTGTCCGTAGAAGTCTGCATCACGGGGTAGTCCAGCACGGTACCCTCAATGCGCAGCCAGCCCACAAAGTCTTCGTTGGGGTTCTTTTCGTAAAAAGCCTTATAGTCCCGGCCCTGGGCATAGGTAGCCTCCGGCTCGGTTCCCTCGGTGGTCTCCTCCGTGGTTTCCGCGACGGTTGTAGCTGCCGTAGTTTCCAGTGTGGTCATGGTATCCTCCCGCAGCTGGTCGTTCAGCTCCTCGTTCTTCTTGGAAGACCAGAAGTAGGAGAACAGGTACACGGCACTGCCCACCAGAGCGATGGCCAGCACAGCCACAATGGCTATGTAAATGCCTTTCTTTTTCATGGCGATTCCTCCCGTAATTTGCTTGACATATTTTATTGCAAATTTGTAACTATCTGTAACCAGATTATAACCCATCAATTTCCATCTGTCAAGCCGAATATGTCGTCCTTCATAATTTCTTAACCTATTTTTGGGAAACAGCTTCCGCCACGCTTGACAGGCATTCTTCCGTTTTCTATAATAGGCACATCCCATTCCCCAAAAGGAGAGAGAACTATGGAAAATCAGCAGGAATTTACGGAGGCACTCCAGCCGGTGATTGCTCTGTTCGACAGCTTCGGCATCATTGGCAAGCTGGTTCAGCTCGCCATCGCGGTTTTGACCTTTGTATCCATGTGGATTGTGTATTGTAAAGCCGGTCAGGGTGGCTGGAAGCTTCTCATCCCCATCTACGGCGACTACATCCGTTTTAAAATTGCCCACTGCGCCGGCAGATTCTGGGCAAATCTGCTCCTGCCCATCATCAGCACGGTCCTGATTGTCCTTGGGATTCTGCAGGGGGCCGGGTCCGTAACCGGTATCCTGGAATCGGCCGGAGCTGCCGGGCCCATGATTCTGATCGGCGTGATCCTGGTCATTATTACCGCCGTTATCCGCATCACGGTCCCCTTTAAAATGGCCGCCGCGTTTCATTGCTCCGGCGCCTTCGGCCTGGGATTGTGGCTGCTGCCTACCGTCTTTTATGCAATTTTGGCCTTTAACAGGTCCATTGTTTACGACCGAAAGGAAACCATTTACAGATCCTTGTAATCTCAACAGCTTACCGCTGCGAACCGGCGCACACCGGTCCGCAGCGGTATTTTTTTATCCCACAAAATAAGGCATCCCTAAAATGTCCCGCTGCTCCTTGTAGTGTTCTCCCAAGCGCCAGCTGTCACCGGTGGAGGAACCGGAATGGAAATTGCATTCGGTAACGGGAAGATATGCTTCCAGCCCCTTGGTCTCGTAGGGATTTCCGTCCCACCACAGCCGCTTCAGCCAGGTCATCTGCTTGATTGGCTCCGCGCTGCCGTAGGTATAGCACAGGTTCAGGTCCTCCAATTTGCTGCATTCCAGCAAGGGGGAATAGTCCCGTACCGCCGTCATAAAGAGCTCCAGAAAGATCAGGTTCTTGCAGCTTGCCAGTGGGGTAATATCCGTTACCCCGGTATCCGCCAGAATGAGGTACTTCAGGTTCGGCATATACTCTGCCCAGGTGCAGCTGCGGATAGCCATATGCCCCAAATCAATGGCCACAATGTCCCGGCAGTATTTCAGGGGCTCCAGTTCCCCTTCGTACACAAAGTCTCCCGTCACCACCGGAGCAAAAAACGCCGCATCCGTCCGCACCGGGATCTTTCCAATGTACACCGTCCATACAAAACGGATGCCGTCATAGCGCCGGTCCAGATCATCCATTTCTTCGTTGCCGATGCCGCAGTTGCACATAATAACCTTTTGGAGCTTTGGCATATAGGCAATCCGGTCCTCTACCCATTGGGCGCTTTCCACCTGCAGCCCGGAAAGATCGATTTCCTCCGCATCGCTGGGGAAGCTCCGGTCCTCAAAGGGCACATTCCACAGGAAAAACCGGTCTGGGAATTCCTGACACAATTCCCGGATTTCTTCCGCTTCCAGGCTGCTTTTTTCCAAATCCACCTGTCTGGCCTCCGGCAAAAGCCTTAAAAGCTGCCGTGCCTCCCCGATGGTCACATCCTGCCATAGGGGGACTTCCGAAAGGTTTTTCCCAACGGGGACCTCCGCACCCGCCACCTGCCACCGGACCCGAAAGCCTCTTTCTTCCAGGGCCAGCACATCGGATAATTCCGGCGCTGCCCCGGTGCATAGAATTTCCTCTGCCTCCGGCAGATACCGGAGCTTCTTTTCCAGCTCGGGAAGGTCCAGTTCCGGCAAAATAAGCCGGGTGGTATCCGCCTTCCACAGGGTGCCCCCAAGGTCAACCTGATAATCGATGTGCAGCCCCTTCTTCTCCTCTTTTAAACGAAGAAGATTATCCAGGTCCGTGCATTCCGTAGCATCCACCTGCCGCAGCCGGGGTAAATAGCGCAATGCCTTTACATCCTCCCCGGACAGGTGCTCGATTTTTAAAGCGGTGGTAGCCTCCCGGTCCAGGTACTGCCCCTGGAACGGCACCTGCCAGAGAATCCTGCAATTCAGGGCCCGGCTGAGCATTTCAAAATCCGCAACCGTCAGCCCCGTTCCCCGCAGGTCCAGCTCCTTCAAATTATAAAAGCGGGTCAGCTTGCGAAAATCCAGGCCCTGTACGTTAGACAGATCCAGGCTTTCCGCATACCGGTCATATTTCGTCCCGCCAATGCGGACGAAGTTCTGCACATCGTACCCGTAAAACACGCCGCCTACAATCAGAACCATTACGGCAATCAGCACCGCCAGCGCCGTATACCGCTTTCGCTTCACCATTTCCCACCGCTTCCTCTCTCCGAAAGGAATATTATGTCATCCATTATGGCCTACATTCCCTCTGCTGTCAAGAAAAATCTGGCAGGTTCAGCCAAAAGATTTTTCTTGCATTTTCCGCACCGGTATGATAGTATATAGGAACTGATATGCCGGTGTGATGGAATGGTAGACGTAGTGGACTCAAAATCCACCGCTGGCGACAGCGTACCGGTTCGAGTCCGGTCACCGGCACCATAAAAGCAGCAGCCTTCATTGGTTGCTGCTTTTTTATGTGTCTGATCGCCGAAAGCGCCCCGAACGGAAGTCTTCGGGGCGCTTTTGCGGATTATTTCAGCCACTTCTGCAAGGTTGTGGCAACTCTTGTCATGTCGATGGGCTTGGCAATGTGGGCGTTCATGCCGCTCTCCAAGGCCTGCATGGCATCCTCCTGGAACACATTGGCCGTCAGGGCCACGATGGGGATGTTCTTGGCATAGTCCCCGGGCAGGTCCCTTATGCCTTGATGGCGCCGTAGCCGATGAGCCTGGGCATCTGGATGTCCATCAGCACCAGCTCGTAGTAGCCCTCCGGTTTTGCCTTAAAGCGTTCCACGGCATCGATACCGTCTACCGCCGTCTCTACGGTCAGGCCCCGCTGCTCCAGCAGCTCCAGGGCAATCTCCCGGTTCAGCTCGTTGTCCTCTACCAGCAGGATCCGGTGGCCGTCGAACCGCAGCTCCTCCTTTTCTTCCGGGGTTGGGGCGGCGGTATTGTCCGCGGGCATCAGGGGCAGCGTCACCGTAACGGTGGTTCCCCGGCCCTGGACACTGTCTGCCTCGATGGTGCCGCCCATCTTGGTCACCATGGCCTTGGCGATGGATAGCCCTAAGCCGGTGCCCTGCTGGACATTGGTCAGGCTGTTGTCCTCCCGGGACATATCCAGAACCTCGTTCAATAGGCGCATTAAATATTCCGAGGAGGTCTCTATCTTTTTCAGGCAGTCTTCCAGCCTGGCCGGGTCGTCCAGGTGCTGCAAGGCAATTTTCGTCATGCCCATAATGCCGTTCATGGGGGTACGGATGTCGTGGGACATACTGCTCAAAAAGACGCTTTTGGCCTTGTTGGCCTCCATGGCCGTCTGGTAAGCATCCTTCAGGGCGGACTCCATCTGATCGGTGCGGTTGTGCCGCTCCTGTACATCCGTAATGACAATGACCATGGTCCGGGGAATCACGTTTTTATCGTCCAGCTTGATAAACTGGAACCGGGCCCAGCGATAGCGGTTCTGGAGCAGCACCCGCATTTCGCACTCAAAGCGGCCCTCCTGCATCACCAGGGCGTGAATCATTTCCGGCAGACTCAGCTGGAATTTAAACTTCTCCCAATCCCTGGGCAGAACAATTTTCTGCAAATACCTGGTTAAGAAATCCGAATAGGTACCATCGGTAATGCTTCCGAAAATCCGCAGCTCCCCCCGGGAGAACACCCGGTATTTTCCGCTCCGCAGGTCCACATACAGGGTCAGCAGAGAGTGGCGCACCATGGCCCGGACAAAGCTGTAGTTATCCTGCCACCACCTCGCCCATTTCCAGCATGGAAACGGCATCTTCAAACCCTTCCCGCCAGGCCAGGCGGAACTGGTTTACAAATTCCACGGCCACATCCTCTGTTAATTCCAGCCGTCCTTCCAGGTAGGGCCGGACATACAGGTTCAGCAGGGCTTCGTTTTCAATATACAGCTGCCGGATGGTGCGATACCGCTGCTTCAGCTTCTCGACCCATTCCTTCTGGCCGGAAACATACATGAGCTCCGCAGTAACCTGCTCTTCCTTTTACAGGTTTTGCTTATATTTTTCGTAAAAATGGGCAATTTCCGCTTTTGTGACCATTCTTTCTCCCGTTCCTTATGCCGTTTCTCCTCGTATTCGGGCAAAACCTACGGAACCGCTTCCGCAAATCGTAGCCTATATGCGCACCGATTTCAATAAAAATTTGCGGAGTTTGGAAGTTTTTTCGTATTCGCCGGGATGGTTGTGCAGGATGCATACACAAATGGGGAGTTGACGAAGTGACCCCAGCGCCCCGCGGGGGCGCATTCTTAACCTTCCCCTGGGGGAAGGTGCCGCCCGCAGGCGGCGGATGAGGGGCGGTAGGCACCGAAATGCTTAAGAAGCCTAAAACAGCAGCCCTGTACCGCCCCACACCCGTCCCGGCCTTCCGTGAGACGGCCGGTCCACCCTCTCCCAGGAGAGGGTTTTATCTGCCCCCACAAATCCTTATTTGTGGAACTCCTTATCTCCGGCTTTCTCTCACAATTATCCCGAAGGGCCAACGCCAATTGACACCCCCAAAAAATATGATACAATATATCCAAAATTCAACCGCAGGAGGTCCCGTGATGAAGCGCATTCTCTCCCTGGTTCTGGCCCTGGTCCTTCTCCTGGCCCTGGGTACCGGATTGTATGTAAATGACTACTACCACGCCCAGAAAGATGCCCTGGAAATCTACGACAGTGCCCAGCATAGCGGCAGCCGCATCCTGTTCCGCCCGGAAGAGGCCACCGACACCGGCCTTATTTTCTACCCCGGCGGCAAGGTGGAGCCCAGCGCCTATGCCCCGCTGCTCCAAAAGCTCTCGGAAAACGGCATTCTTTGCGTCCTGCAAAAAATGCCCGGGAACCTGGCGGTCCTGAACCCCAACGCGGCGGCGGATATTTTTGACGCCTACCCGGAAATCGCCCATTGGTACATTGCCGGCCACTCCCTTGGCGGCAGCATGGGAGCCCGGTTTGCCGGAAAGCACCCGGATTGCCTGGAAGGCGTGATCCTTCTGGCCGCCTATTCTGCAAACGACCTCTCTTCTACCCGTGTTCTCAGTATCTATGGCACCGAGGACGGGGTGCTAAACCGGGAGAAATATGAAAAGAACCGCAAAAATCTCCCGGAAGATGCCACCGAGATCATTCTGGATGGCGGCAATCATGCCTTCTTCGGCAGCTATGGTATACAAAAAGGAGACGGTCAGGCCACCGTCTCCCAGGAGTGGCAGCAGGCCCAAACCGTCCAGGCCATTACCCAATTTATCCGGGGCACGACGAATGCCCAGCTGGCGCTGATCGACGCCAGCCGGGACACCTGGAAGGCCTTGGATGAAACCGAAGCCTGGTGCTACGCCGTCACGGACTTAGATGGCAACGGCCGCCTGGAAATTCTCTCCTCCGAAACCCACGGCTCCGGCCATTTCACCACCTTCCGGGCCTGGGAGGTGGGCGAGGATTTTGTCTCCCTGATCCCCATTGCCGAGCCGGGTGACTACGGCTCTATCGTGGTCATGGGTGCCAGCACCTACGAAGAAACCACCCTTGTCAAGGACGCTGTGGACCGCTTTACGGACCCACAGACCGACATTTCCTACTATGTTCAGGAGGACATCGTAAAAGACGGCGCTGCCCACTATTACGAGACCAAATCGGCCGTTTTCCTTTCCGGCGGTACCATGGACCGAGTAATCCTGGGCTATCTGCAAACCGATTATTCGGCAGACGACTACGGAACCGTCACCTATCACGCCCCGGACGACAGCCCCATTTCCGAAGAGGCCTACATGAACCCGCCCCGGCTTTCCGGCATGACCCGCTCCACCGCCCAAATCGGCTGGCTGACCTACTTCCACAGCAATGACCTGACCCGCGATGCCCTGGCTTCCAGCTGGGAGGCGTTTCAAGGATAAGCACAGCAGCAAACAGCGCCCCGCCAGTTTTGGCGAGGCGCTTTCTGTTACAGCTCTTCCACTTCCCGTAACCACAGCTTGCCCACGGCGTCGCTGGGCATCCGCCAGTCTCCCCGGGGGCTCAGGCAGACGGAACCTACCTTGACCCCATCCGGCAGGCAGCTGCGCTTGAATTGCTGGGTAAAGAACCGGCGGTAGAAGGCTTTCATCCACTTTTTAACGGTCTCCCGGTCAAAGTCCTTTTCAAAGGCCCGCAATGCCAGGGTGAAAATCTTTTTGGGAGCAAAGCCGAACCGCAGCATATAGTAGAGGAAAAAATCGTGGAGGGCGTAGGGGCCTACCAGATCCTCCGTGTACTGGCTGATCTTGCCGCTGGCATCCGGGGGCAGGAGCTCCGGGGAAATGGGCGTATCCAGAATATCCTCCAGCACCGCCCGGGCAGGGGCAAAATCCGGAGCCTCCGCAATGGCCGCAATCATCCAGCGGATCAGGGTCTTGGGAATGGAGGCGTTTACGCCGTACATACTCATATGGTCGCCGTTGTAGGTGCACCAGCCCAGAGCCAGTTCGCTCAGGTCCCCGGTACCGATGACGATGCCCCCCACCACGCTGGCGTAGTCCATAAGGATTTGGGTCCGCTCCCGGGCCTGGGCATTCTCGTAGGTGCCGTTCAAAACAGTCTTATCGTGGCCGATGTCCGTAAAGTGAATGTCCACCGCTTGGCGAATGTTCACTTCCTTACAGGAAACCCCCAGCTTTTCCATGAGCTCCAGGGAGTTCCGGTATGTCCGGTCGGAGGTGCCGTAGCAGGGCATGGTCACGCCGTATACATCCGAGGCCGGCCGTCCCAGCTGGCGCATGGCTTCCACGGTGACAAGCAGCGCCAGGGTAGAATCCAGGCCGCCGGAAATGCCCACCACGGTCTTGGAGCCGATGGCCCCCAATCTGCGCTTCAGGCCCGCCACCTGCATCCGGAAAATTTCCATGCAGCGCTCGAACCGGTCCTCCTTCCCTTCCGGGACAAAGGGGAGCTTGTTGAGCCTTAACAGGCTGCCGTCGCTGCGCAGGGGTACCGTTGAAACCCGGGTTTCCGGCAGGGCTTCCGGCACCAGGAGGGCAGCATTGTCCCCAAAGCATTTGTTCTTCCGCCGGTCCGCCCGGATGGCCCCCAGGTCGCAGTCGGCAATCACCATTCCCTCGGTGACGATCGGCTCTTTGCTTTCGGCCAGCATTTGCCCATTCTGGGCAATGAGGCACTGGCCGGAAAAGATGAGGTCCTGGCTGCTCTCCCCTGCCCCGGCAGAGGCATAGGCATAGATGCCGGTCAGGGCTGCGGACTGGTGACTGACCAAGCTTCGCCGATAGGCCCGCTTGCCGATGGTCTCGTTGGAGGCGGACAGGTTCACGATGACCTCTGCCCCGCCCAGAGCCAACAGAGAAGACGGGGGCACCGGGGTCCACAGGTCCTCGCAGATTTCGATGCCCAAAACAGCCCCATCCCCAATGGCGAACAGGCCCTGTGAACAAATGGGAACTTCCACTTCTTTTCCGGAGAGCGTCAGGGTCGCATAGTCCCGGTCCAGATCCCCGCCGGAAGCAAACCACCGCTTTTCGTAGAACTCATTGTAGTTGGGCAAATAGGTTTTGGGTACCAGACCGTAAACTTGTCCATCCCGCAGCACCGCGGCGCAATTGAACATCCGGCATCCCACCGTCACCGGCAGGCCCACCACTGCCGTCAGCTTAGGGCAGTCTTTGGACATTTCCAAAATCGCTTCCAGCCCCCTCAGGCTGCCCTTTTGCAGCGCATCCTGGAAAAACAGGTCCTGGCAGGTGTAGCCCGTCAGGCACAGCTCCGGAAACACCGCCAGGTCCGCCCCGGCCTTGTCAGCCTTTTGCAGCCAAGCACCAATTTCCATGGCGTTTCCCATTGGGTCCCCCAGGGTAAGCTTCGGCACAATACAGGCAATGCGAATGAATTCCAGCATATCTGACCCCTCCATCGTTTTCTTTCCATATCCTACCATAGTTTGCCCCAAAAGGCAACGATGCTTGCTAAAATTTACAAAGGGGCCGCCGCAAAATAAATTCGCAGCAGCCCCATGCTATGAGCAATAGAACTTAAAAAAATCAAAGCGGATGAAATATAATTCGTTCTCTCTCCCGCCGCAGGCAGATTTCACCCGTCCAAAGGACGGATTTCCCCGGGGCTCAGCACAGCTTGGCCCCGGCGGGGATGCTGTCGGAGAGAATCACCAGGTTCAGCTTTTCTTCGCCGTTTTCCTTGTGGACAGCGCTGAGGAGCATACCGGCGGAAAGCCTACCCATCATCTTTCTGGGGGGCAGGTTGGTGATGGCCACCAGGGTCTTGCCTACCAGCTCTTCCGGCTTGTAGTACTTTGCAATGCCGGAGAGAATCTGGCGGTCGGTGCCGGTGCCGTCGTCCAGGGTGAACTGCAGGAGCTTGTCGCTCTTCTTTACTGCCTCACAGGCCTTGACCTTCACGGCCCGGAGTTCGTTGCGGCAGAAGGTATCAAAATCCACGCTTTCTTCCGTGTAGGGCTCAATTTCCAGGGGAGGTACCGCGGGCTTGTTCAGGGCCTCCAGCTCGGCCAGCTCCTTGTCCATGTCGATTCTGGGGAACAGAGCGGGGCCGGCCACGGTGGCAGCCTCCCGGCTCAGGGTACCGAAGACATTCAGCGTATCCCAGGTCATGCCGGCGCCGCCCAGGCGCTTGCCGATTTCGCAAGCGGTATCGGGCATAAAGGGCTGCAGCAGGCCGCCGCAGATGCGAACGGTTTCCAGCAGGTTATACAGGACTCTTGCAAGCCGGGGCTTCTGGCTTTCGTCCTTGGCCAGCACCCAGGGGGCGTTCTCGTCGATATACTTGTTGGCCCGGGAGATGACCTTAAAGACCTCCGCCAGGGCATTCTGGAAGGCAAACTTTTCCATCTGCTCCTCGTACCGGTCCCGCAGAGTGGATACCATATTTACAAGCTCGGCGTCCTTCTCGGCGTCTTCCACCTGTTCGGCGGGCAGATGCTCCCCAAAGTACTTCTGGGCCATGGCGACGGTCCGGCTGACCAGGTTGCCCAGGTCGTTGGCCAGGTCCACGTTGATGGTGGAAATCAAAGATTCATTGGAGAAGTTGCCGTCGGAGCCGAAGGGGAAGGTCCGCAGCAGGAAGAACCGCAGGGCATCCACGCCGAAGCGCTGGGCCAGCACATAGGGGTCCACCACGTTGCCCTTGGACTTGCTCATCTTGCCGCCGTCCAGCAGCAGCCAGCCGTGGCCAAAGACCTTCTTTGGCAGGGGCAGATTCAGGCTCATGAGCATGGCGGGCCAGATGATGGAGTGGAACCGGACAATCTCCTTGCCCACAAAGTGCACATCGGCAGGCCAGAACTTTTCCAGATCGTGATACCGGTCGTTTTCAAAGCCCAGGGCGGTCATGTAATTGAAGAGGGCATCGATCCACACATACACCACATGGCCCGGGTCAAAGTCCACAGGCACGCCCCAGGTAAAGCTGGTACGGGAGACACACAGGTCCTCCAGGCCCGGCTTGATGAAGTTGTTGACCATTTCGTTTACCCGGCTCCGGGGCTCCAGGAAGTCGGTGTTCTCCAGCAGATCCCGGACCCGGTCGGCATACTTGCTCAGGCGGAAGAAGTAGGCCTCCTCCTCCGCGTCCTGGACCTCCCGGCCGCAGTCGGGGCATTTGCCGTCCACCAGCTGGCTCTCGGTCCAGAAGCTCTCGCAGGGCTTGCAGTACTTGCCCTTGTAGGTGCCCTTGTAGATGTCCCCATTGTCGTGCATCTTCTTGAAGATCTTCTGGATGGCCTCCACATGGTAGTCGTCGGTAGTGCGGATGAACCGGTCGTAGGAGATGTTCATCAGCTTCCACAGGTCCAGCACGCCGCCGGGGCCCTCTACGATGTTATCCACAAACTGCTGAGGCGTCACACCGGCGTCCTTGGCTTTGTCCTCGATCTTCTGGCCGTGCTCGTCGGTGCCGGTCAGGAACATGACATCGTAGCCCTGGAGCCGCTTGAACCTGGCCATGGCGTCGGTGGCCACGGTGCAATAGGTATGGCCGATATGCAGCTTGGCCGAGGGATAATAGATGGGTGTGGTAATGTAAAACTTTCCTTTGCAGGCATTACACATAGAAAAACCTCCTTTAAAAATAGAAAATCGCCCTGGGGAAACCCAAGGGCGACAAGAATTGACGCGGTACCACCTTGATTTGTAACTCGTTGCCGCTGTAACGGGCGCACCCCGGAAAGGCCTACCTATCGACCCTTCGGCTCCAAGACCATGTTGGGCCAGCTTCCCGTACCCCTTTCCAGCTAACCGGGGCTCTCTGAACGGTTCCTTGGCTTACTCTTCTCTTCTTTGCCTTTATTGGTGTTTATTATAGCCTGTTATAATTGCATTTGTCAAGGGAGTTTTTTACCGTGTCACCAGCAGAGCAAACCCCACCGCAAATATGCCGCCGGTTAATTTCCCTACGATCATAGCCGGCAACAGCTCCGGCGCAAAGCCTGCGGCAAAGCCCAGGTGGTCGCCGAAGACGAAGGCCGCCGGGACGGCAAAGGCAATATTCACGATTTTCCCCCGCTCGTCCATATCCTTAACCATGCCGAAGGTGGCGATGGAATTGGCCAGGGAGGCAATGAGCCCTGCCGAAGCAGCCTCGTTGATATTTAAGAGTCTGCCCAGGGCCATCAATGGCTTTTGCAGCCACCCGGTCAGCACATATACCAATGGAAAGGCCCCGGCCAGGACGATGGCGATGGTGCCCACAGTTTCAAAGCCCTCGGAGATAGGCGCCAGGCCCGGGATGAGTACAAAGCCCGTCAACGCCTGAGTAATGGCCGCCGCCAGCCCCAGAGTCACCACCGCCACTACGATCTTTCCGAAGGTCACAAAGGCCGCCACCATTTTCCGCTCCGCCCGCCAAAGCCCTATGGCAATCAAGACAGCAATGAGCACAATGGGTACCAGGTTCCGCAAAACCATGGATACCCGATAGCCTGCCGTCAGTCCTCCTGCCAGCACCCCAAAGGGAATGGCCACCATGCCGCACAGAATTCCCTTTGCCATAGCCGGGTGGTCCCTCTTTTCCAAAATTCCCATGGCAACGGGAATGGTAAATACCACCGTGGCCCCCAGCATGGAGCCGGTAATCACCCCACCCAGGGCCGCCGCCTGGGGATTAAGCGTCAGCTCCCGCGCCAGCTGGCCGCCGCCCATATCGCAGGCCAGAATGGTCCCGGCAAACATGGCCGGGTCTGCCCCCAAAAGGCCATACAGAGGCACCACCACCGGCTTTAGAATTGCCGCCAGAACGGGGGCCAGCGTGACAATTCCTACCATAGCCAGAGCCAGGGAGCCCATGGAAAGGATGCCCTCTTCAAATCGGGTTCCCAAACCGAAGCGGTTCCCCAGGATCCTGTCCACGGCGCCCAAGCAGGCAAACAGGGCCATCACGGCAATGAGTACTTCGTGAAATGACATTTTACTCCTTCTTGCTGTCCAAAATTGCCACCACGGCAGCATCCACCGGTGCATCCATACAGTACCGGGAAGCCACCGTTCCCGTGGCCAGCAGTACCCGGTCCCCGGGCCCCGCCCCTACCTGGTCTGCCGCTACCAGCTCCTCGCTGCCGGAAGCCACCACCAAAAAGGTCTGCCCCTGCAGGCATTGTGCCTTCCGCGTGGCCCAGATGGAGCCGACCACATTTCCGATCTTCATTTCGTTCCCTCCAAAATTTCCTTTGCCAAAGGCGTCAATACCGCCCCAGCCCCGGGGCGCTTCCCCTGCACTTTCAAGGCTCTTGCCTCCTCGGCGGTAACAAGCCGCTTCCGTCCGCCGTCCGTAAACAACACCCCCCAGTTTTTCAGCTCCCGCTGGGCAGCCGCCAGGCTTCCGGATAGGGCCCGGTTCCTGTCGCTCTGGGGAAGGCCCGGGGTATAGAGATACACGGTTTTCCCCTGGGCCAGGGCCTCCAAGACCCGCTCCTCCCGAAACCGCAGCAGCTCCCCCAGGGTCAAAGAGCCAATGACCACGGTATCATATGGCGGCTCCTTTACATAGGAAAAGCCCAGACTCTGCAAAGGCTCTTTGCCAATGAGCAGCGCATTCATGGCAGTATCCTCCCCAGGTCCCCTGCCCGAAAACCGCAGGCGTTGGCCTCGTCGTAGTCCAGGTGGGCATAGGGGGCGAACCGGGGGCTCACCCGCACCGCCACATCCTCAAAAATCAGGGGCCTTTCCGTATAGGTTTTCAGCCGGACCGTCTGCCCGTTTTCCACCCCAAAGGCCTTGGCCGCCTCCGGGGTTAAATGGATATGGCGCTTGGCGGCAATAACGCCCTGCAGCAGGGTGACCCGTCCCTTGGGGCCCAGGAGCTCTGCCCCGGGAGTTCCTTCAATGTCCCCGGACAGCCGGATCGGGGCCGGTATCCCCAACGCTCTGGCATCCGTCAAAGAAATCTCCACCTGGCCCTCCTGCCGCTCCGGGCCCAGCACCGCCACATTGGCAAATTCTCCCTTGGGCCCCCGGACCGTCACCCGCTCCCGGGATAGAAACTGTCCCGGTTGGGACAGGGGCCGCTTGGGCGTCAGGCCGTGGCCAAACAATGTCCGTGCCTGCTCCTTTGTCAGGTGCACATGGCGCCCGGAGGCCTCCAGCTCCACAAACAGGCGGCCTATGACCGCTTTAACAAGTGCTTCCTGGTCCATGGTTTCCTCCTCACCCCAGCCGCTCCAATATCTTTTGGGTCAGCAGCTCTACAAGCTCATTATCCGGAGGCTCCGGCACATGGGGCTTCTCTTCCAGGCCCCAGGCAACCCTTCGGATATTCACAAGGTCCATAGGGGAAATATTGTTGGAGGAGCTGCTGCCCCCTACCGCCCCGCAGCCCAGGGTCAACGCCGGGAACAGCCCGGTAGCCGCCCCAATGCCCCCCAGGGCCGCCGGAGCATTGACAAGGAATCTGGACACGGGAATTTTCTCCGAGAATCTGCGGATCACCGCTTCGTCCCGGCAATGGATGGCAAAGGTATGGCCGCTGCCCTCGTGCCGCAGGACCTCAATGGCCTTTTGCAGCACCGCCTCCTCGCTGTCCATCACAAAAAAGGCCAGCACAGGGCAGAGCTTTTCCATAGAGTAGGGCCGGGTAGGGCCCGCCTCCTGCTCCCGGGCCATCAGAACCTTGGTATCCTTGGGTACGGTGAACCCCGCCGTTTCCGCCAGGAAAATGGCCGTTTTGCCCACTACCTGGGGATTTAAGCCTCCGGCAGGCTTAAAAAGGAGCCTGGATAACTTCCCTGCCTGATCCTTGTCCATAAGGTAGATGCCCTGGCGCCTTGCTTCCAGCAGTACCGCTTCCTCCATGCCTTTTTCCGCAATGATGCTCTGCTCGGAAGCGCAGACGGTGCCATTGTCAAAGGTCTTGGACCGCACAATATCCTCGATGGCCTTGGGTACGTCTGCCGTGGAGTGGATATAGGCCGGGCCGTTCCCTGCCCCCACGCCAATGGCCGGTTTGCCGGAGGAATAGGCCGCCCGGACCATACCTGGGCCGCCGGTAGCCAGCAGCAGCCTTACTTCCGGGGCAGACATCAGCTCCTGGGTTCCGGCCATTTGCCCCTTTGTCAGGCACCCGATGCACCCCTCCGGGGCGCCTGCCGCCACTGCCGCATGAGATAGCAGCTCTGCCGCCCTTTGGGTACATTTCTGGGCCTTTGGATGGGGCGAAAACACAATGGCACAGCCGGCCTTTAGCGCAACGATGGCCTTATAGCACACGGTGGAGGTGGGGTTGGTGCTGGGGACAATGGCCCCGATGACCCCCACAGGAACGCCGATTTCCCACAGGCGCTTTTCTGTATCCTTTCGCAGAAGGCCCACGGTTTTCATGTCCTTCACCGCTTCATAAACCCGCCGGCTGGCAAACAGATTCTTTGCCGTTTTGTCCTGGGTGTTTCCAAAGCCGGTTTCCTCTACCGCCATTTTGGCCAAAACCGCTGCGTCTTTGGCAAATGCCTCTGCTATGGCGGAAACGATTTGATCCAAGGCTTCCTGGGGCAGCTCCTCCAAAACCATCTGGGCCCGCCCTGCTCTCTTTGCCAATTCCCGGGCCTCCTGCCGGGCCAAAAGATCCGCATCCAATTCCATTGTTCTACTCCTTCTAATACAGTAAGCTGGACCCGTCCCCGGCCTTTTCTGTCAGGTGTCCGTTTTCCACAAAGCCCATTTTCTCCAGCCAGCGCTGGAACTCCGGAATGGCGGTCTTGCCGGTAATTTCCCGCAGGGCGGCCGTCTCCCGGAAGCCGGTGGTCTGGTAGTTGAGCATAATGTCATCCCCATGGGGAATGCCCATAAAGTAATTGCAGCCCGCCAGGGTCAATAAGGAGGCCAGATTTTCAATGTCATTCTGGTCTGCCTTCATGTGGTTGGTATAGCAGCAGTCGCAGCCCATAGAAATGCCCGTAAGCTTGCCCATAAAGTGGTCCTCCAGGCCTGCCCTGGTAACCTGCCGGGCATCGTACAGGTATTCCGGGCCGATAAAGCCCACCACGGTATTCACAAGGAACGGATGAAAATGTCTGGCCAACCCGTAGCATCTGGCCTCCATGGTCACCTGGTCCGTATCGAAGTGGGAAAGGCTTGATAGCTCCGACCCCTGGCCCGTCTCGAAATACAGCACATTGGGCCCCTCTGCCGTACCCTGCTGCAGCATCAAAGTCTGGGCATCCTCCAAGGTTTTCGCCGTAAAACCAAAGGCCTCATTGCCCTTCTGGCTCCCGGCGATGGACTGGAAGATGAGGTCACAGGGTGCTCCCTTCTCCACCGCCTTCATCTGGGTGGTCACATGGGCCAGTACACAGATCTGGGTGGGGATATCCCAGTGCTCCCTGATTTCCTGAAAGCGCCGCAGCACCTTGGCCGCCTGTTCCGGAGAATCCGTCACCGGGTTCAGGCCGATTACCGCATCTCCGGCACCGAAGCTCAGCCCCTCCAGGACGGAGGCGGTAATACCCTCCGGATCGTCTGTGGTGTGGTTTGGCTGCAGGCGGCAGCTCAGGGTCCCGGGCAGGCCGATGGTGGTATTGCAGTGGGCCGTCACCGTAATCTTGTTGGCAGCGTAAATGAGGTCCAGGTTGCCCATGAGCTTGCACACCGCCGCCACCATTTCCGAAGTCAGCCCCCGGCTGAGCTTCCGGATATCCGCTCCCGTGGTATTTTCATCCAGAATCCATTCCCGGAGCTCCGATACCGTCCAGCCCTTGATTCGCTCATATTGGGCCAAATTCAGGTCGTCCTGAATAATGCGGGTAACCTCGTCCTCCTCATAGGGCACCGCCGGATTTTCCCGCAGATCGCCTAAAGTCACCCCGGCCAGCACCACCTTGGCCGCCACCCGCTCCTGAGCCGTTTCCGCCGATAGCCCCGCCAGGCGGTCCCCGGTCTTTTCCTCGTTGGCCTTGGCCAGGACATCCTTCGGGTCCCGGAATTCGTATGTCTTTCCCAACAGGGTGGTTTTTAGTTTCATGTGCTTCCCTTCCTTTGCAGCATCAGGATATACACGGCGCTGCTGAGTCGATTCAGGCCCCTTACCAGGTCCTCCCGGTGGGTATCTACCGCCAGGAGCTCTGCTTCCCGGACCTGGGTGCGCAGGCAGTTGAGCCTTGCAATGGTCATTCCATCCTTTGGCCCGGGCATAAAGTGAGGGATCCCCAGGTGCTTTTGGGGCAGCTGGCTGATTTCCCGGAGCTCCTGTTCGCTTTTCCCGAAGAGGGAGCCAAATGCAAAGGGCTCCCCCAGCACCTCGTTTTTGAGCATCCGGCGCAAAAGCTCCAGGATTTCATCCAGCGGCTTTTGCAGCGTCGGCTCCTCCAGCATGAGCAAAATCACCTGGGCCTGCAAAAAATCCAGCTTTCCCCGGAAAACAATCCGGGGGTGGGTCTTTGGCACCAATACGTTTCCTTCCAGCTGGGTCATGTGCTCCGGCTTTTCCTCATAATAGGCCCCGTCCAGGCCAACATACCGGTGAATTTTTGCCTGGGAGGCGGGGAGAATGGGAATCCGCTCCCCGGTCAGAAAATCCTTCGCCGCACTGGTCAGCCTGTCCCCCTCCCCCAGGAAGAAGACCCGTTTTCCCTGCCGGGTGCGAAGGTTCTCTTTTACCTGCTCCAGGGTATAGAGCATGGGTTACTTCCCCTGGGCCGTGCCGGTGGCCCGGGGCTTGGGCAGAATGTTATCCACCTCCACATGAGGCCGGGCGATGACATGAACGGAGATCAGCTCCCCAACCTTTTCTGCTGCGGCAGCCCCGGCATCGGTGGCGGCCTTTACGGCCCCCACATCCCCCCGGACCATAACAGTAACCAACCCGCCGCCTACCTGCTCCTTGCCCACCAGCTGCACATTGGCAGATTTCACCATGGCATCCGCCGCCTCAATGGCCCCCACCAGGCCCTTGGTTTCGATCATTCCTAAAGAATTGGTATCCATATGATTGTTTCCTTTCCTGTTTTAGATAATTGGCCTTCCCGCCGCTTCCGCCACTGCTTCCCGGAAGGCCTGGCAGGCGACGGTACAGGCGGACTGGGTGCCGCTTAAGAGGCCGCCGCCGAAGTTTGTTTCGCTGGGCGGGCCGTAGAATTTACACAGCCGGACCTCTGCCGCCTTCATGGCACTGTCCAAACCGTAGATGCTTTCCAGCGGCGGGGCGATGAGATAGGCCAGGGCGCTGCCCAGAGGCACCCCCGCCTCTTTGGATAAAAAGCTTCCGGAGGCACTGACCGTATGGGCCAGGAAGCTGACCCCGTTTTGCTCTTCAAAGCCCACTCTTTGCAGGCAATTGAGCGCCGCCTCCATGGCGCTTCTGACATCCCCCGGAGTATAGGCCCCGAGAACACCGATGACCTCCCCGGCATTGGGCTGGGTAGCGTTGGCTGCCCCGGCGTAGAAACTCCTGGCGTACACCACCTCTGCCCGGGCGGCCTTGGTGGCCTCGTCCAGGGCAATATAGGTGGCGTCGTCGCAGTCGGTGGTCAGCATGGCAAGGCAGGGACAGTCCGTCTCCAGCGCCGCCAGCAGGGCTTTGGATGCATTGGGAAGGTACTTTACCGCCAGAACCTTGACCGGGATCATGCCCCGGCCTCCCCATAGAGGGCCACACCGGATTTTTTCTTTTGCAGAATGGTTTCCAGCAGCCCCGCAATATGGGCCCCCGCCTCCACCGCCGGAGTGCCCTGGGCGTGAATATTGCTGACCACGGTCCGGGTGGATTCCAGCACCCCGGTGCGGGCGCCAAAGGTAATATAGCAGGACATACTCTTATCCGTCACCAGCCCCGGCCGTTCCCCTACCAGCATACAGATGCATTGGGCTCCGGTTACATCCCCGATGGCGTCCCCGGCCCCTACCCGGGCGTAGCGGACGAAGATGGGCGCCCCATAGTCAATGCCCCGAAGCTTCAGCCCCTCCTCAATGGCCGCCAGACAGTCCGCGGCGTTGGCCAAAATGGCCGCGGAGGACAGGCCGTCCCCTACCACCAGCTGAATGGGCTTTCCCTTAGGGAGCTTCTCCAGGATGGCCTTGTTTTCTTCGTCGAAGCACCGGCCCAGGTCCGGCCGAGTCAGGTATTGGTCCTTGTCCTTGCATTTGGTCTTTACCGCCGTCATGCCGTTTTGGACGGCATAGCTTTCCGGCACCTGGCTGAATACCGTGTCCTGAGCCGCCGCGTGGTCTGCCCGGAACCGGAGCATGGTCAGGGTTTTGTACCGGGCCCCGGCCTTACCGCAGCCCAGGCGGGCCGGGGTCTTCTCCTTCATGGCGGCAAACCGCTCCTTATTTTGGGGGTTCTCCGTCAGATACAGCCTGCGCAGGTCCAATTTCGTTACATCCGGCACAAATTGCCCCGGGTCTGCCGTGTCCTTCTGGGTTGGCCCCGGTTTCGTCGGGCGGTAATCGCCTGCCTTGACCGTAGGCGACCCGCCCATGGAGGCCAGAATTTCCGCAACCAAATTCGATAGCTCCTGCTTGTTCATGGTTTTCCGTCCTTTCTTACGCCCCAAATACCAGGGTCTTAACCACCACGGGAAAGGCCGGCCCCTGGGGCGCCCCAATATCCAGGTATTGGTTCTCCCGGAGCTTCACCCGGTCGATACACAAAATCTCCGCCTTCTCCCCTGCCCGCAGAGCCAGGGCCTGCCCCAGCGCCTTGGCCATATCCGCCTCCAGGCACACATACAAGGGTCCTTCCCGGGCAAAGGGCAAGAGCTTTTCTGCCAAGGCCGCCACGGTTTTATAGTCCGGAGCGTTGATTCCCGGCAATGCCAGCACCCAGGGGCTCTCCTGCGTTTTGATCTTCTGGGGCAGAGAGTCCGTTGGCTGCATCTGCTCCTCTTCCGACAGCTCCACCACCGCCAGATTTTGGATGGGCAGCTTTACATTTTTACAGAACACGGTGCTGCCCGAGAGCATGGCACTGTGGCAGCCCGCCCCAATAACGGTTGCCCGGATGGTGTGCTCCCCCAGGTAGTATTCGCCCCTGCACAATCTGCTTTCCCGGATGGCTTTTCCCAGCTCCGGACCCAAATCCCCAAAAATCCTGGGCGGGTAGTCCCTGCGGATGCAGTCTGCCACGCCGCCGGAAAAGGAATACATGATTTCTTCCCCGGAGGCATTCAGTGGGAGCCTGGCCGTGCCGGAGGTGGTGAGAGCATCCAGCCAGGAGTCTTCCCCCAGCCCTGCCGCCGCCTCCAAAACACGGGCCAAGCGCCCCGCTAAATTTTCCGTAGAGCCGCCGTCCCACAGCCCCTTCAGTACCGGAGAAACATATCGGATTTTCCCGTCCGGGGTGAACTTTACCAGCCGTCCGCCTACGTTCAGACAGCCGGTTGCCGCAATTTTCCCCCTGCGAATCAGGCTCAAATTGGCGGTGCCGCCGCCGATGTCCATGTGGAGCAGGGTTTTCCCCGTCTTTTCGCTATAGCCTACCGCCCCGGAGCCCCGGGCCGCCAGAACGCTTTCCAGGTCCGGCCCGGCGGTGGTAACCACAAAGTCTCCGGCCAAAGAGGACAGTGCCTCCGTCACCGCCCGGGCATTCTCCTTCCGGCTGGTTTCCCCGGTGACGATAACGGCGCCGGTATCCACCATTTCCCGGGTAATACCCGCCTGGCGGTACTCGGAAAGCACCAGTTCCCGAAGGGCCAGCCCATCCACATGGCTTTCATCCTGCAAGGGGGTAAAATGAATGGGGCTTTTGTACAGAATCTCCCGGTCCACAATTTCCATTTCCGGTACCGCGAAGAAGGATGCCTTGTTTTCCACCTTCAGCCGGGACACCAGGAACTGGGTAGAGGTGGTGCCCACATCCAGGCCAACGCTTATCAGCTCAGAGATGGCCTGTCACCTCCTCCAGAATCCTTCGTACCTGGAAATCCTCCACCGGCACAGGATTGGACTTGCAGCAGGGGTCCGAAAGCACGCTTTCCACAATTTCCGAAATACTTCCCCAAACCTTTCCGGGGGCTACCCCGGCCTGGGCCAGGGTCTGGGGCAGGTCCAGCTCCCGCCGAAGCCGCACAAGACCGTTTTTCAGATTTCGCAGGGCCACCGTATCGGCGCTGCCCCCCAGCCCCGCCGCCCGGGCCAAAGCCGCATACTTTTTCTGGCAGCGATAGGCGTTGTTTTCAATCACCGCCGGGAGGAGAATGGCGTTGAGCCTGCCGTGGGGTACATGGAATCGGCCCCCTAAAGCATGGGCCATGGCGTGGCACAGCCCAAGCCCCGCCTGAGAGAATGCCAGCCCCGCCATGGTGGAGGCCAGATGGAGCCGAAGCCGTACCTCCCGATTCCCCGCAAAGGAGGCGGGAAGACCTGCATAGGCCACCCGAAAAGCATCCATGGCAAACAGATCCGTAAAGGTCCCGGCCCCGGCAGCGGTATACCCTTCCACCGCATGGGTCAGAACATCAAAGCCCGTATCCGCAATGAGCCCCGGAGGCAGCTCTTTTAAAAAGTCGCTGTCCAGGATAGCCAAATCCGGCTTCAGACGCTTGTCTACCAGGGGATACTTGGTGTCCCCATGGGTCAGCACCGCAAAATCCGTCACCTCAGACCCGGATCCGGAGGTGGTGGGGATTGCTGCCAGCGGGAAGGCCCCCTGACTGAAATAAGCCATAGCCTTGCCGCAGTCCAGAGCGCTGCCCCCGCCCAGGGCGATTACCAGGTCCGGGGAAAATTCTTTCAGCTTGGCCGTCCCCCTGGCCGCCAGCTCCACCGTGGGGTCCGGCTGCACCTCCGAAAAGAAGGCCGTCTCCTGTCCCCCCGCCGCCCGAGCCACCTTCTGGGCCAGGCCGTTTTTTAGAAAATACGGGTCCGTCACGATAAATACCCGCTTGGCCCCATATTCCTTCAGCGTCCCAACGGCGCCCTCCCCCGCCACAATCCGGGTCCCCAATACAAATTCTTCCATGCACCCACCGCCTTTTCTATGGGAAGTATGTCCGGAAGAGAGAAAGATATTCCTTTTCTTCCACAGCAATTACAAGCCTTTTTATTTTACGAGTGTGAAACAGCAGACACGCAAATGGGGTGCTGTATGATTAAGGATGTCGTTGCGAGGCGGTGCGCACACTGGCTCGCAACGACAATCGTTTTCCCACCAGAACTTTCGTTTGAAAATTTTCCAAAACCCGTTGGAATTTTTTTGTTTGTATGGTATGATAGATATTGTGAGGTGAAACACCATGGAAGAAGAAAAGAAAGAAGCGGAACAGGAAACCGGCTATGAGCCCCGCCCTGCCAGGGAGGTCTGGCTGGCGCGGCTGGGGGTAGTGCTGTTTGCCGCCTTTATCGCATATCAGGTCGTCTGCATTGCCAGAGGTGGCTTATAATGCGCATCCTTGGCATTGACCCGGGGTACGGCATCACAGGCTTTGGCCTTATCGAGGCCCAGCGGGGGCAGACACAGCTTTTGCGCTGCGGCGCCATTACCACCCCGCCCAATACGGATTTTTTCTGGCGTCTGGGGGAAATTTACAACAATATGACCGAGCTGATGCAGCTTGCCAAACCCGAGGCCGTAGCCATTGAGGAGCTGTTTTTCGGCAACAACGTAACCACCGGCATCAAGGTAGCCCAGGCCCGGGGGGTCATTCTTCTGGCCGTCCAGCAGGCCGGGGTACCGATCTTTGAATACAAGCCCATGCAGGTCAAGCAGGCCGTGGTGGGCTACGGCAGCGCCTCCAAGCACCAGGTAATGGATATGACCAAGCGAATTCTTCACCTGAACGCCGTCCCCAAGCCCGACGATGCCGCCGATGCAGTGGCCATCGCCCTGTGCCACGCCCGGTCCTCTACTTCCCTGCTGGCTATGGCGCAGAAATAAATCACCTATCAAAAAAGCCTCGCAGAGTTTGTCGGCGTAAGCCGACAAATAAAGTTGAATCATTTTCTGTCGGGGCGTGTACCTGACAGAAAATACATCTCAGGCTGCAAGTCTAGCGCCGCAGCGCTGTGCAGAGCGCAACCGCCGCAGGCGGCTCTTAGCGCGTCGCAGTGCGAGTTGTTCGCCGTAAGCGAACAAGGAGTGCGCGCGGCAGACTGCAAAAATTTGTCGGAAAAGCCCGTTAGGGGTTTTCCGACAGTCTGAAGGAGTTCCCTATGCTATATTATCTTTCCGGAACGGTGGCCCTGTTGGAGCCGGGGCTGGCCGTCATTGATTGCGGCGGCGTGGGCTACGGCTGCCGGGTTACGGCGTATACCGCCGCCCAGCTAAAGCTCAATACCACCGCCAGGCTCTATATTACGGAATCCATTCGGGAGGATGCCTACGACCTGTACGGCTTCGCCTCCCGGGAGGAGCAGAAGTGCTACGAGCTGCTTACCGCCGTCAACGGCGTAGGCCCCAAGGCCGCTATGGCCATTCTTTCCTCCGGCGGACCCCAAAACTTTACCCTGGCCGTTATGACCGGGGACGAAAAAATGCTCACCGCTGCCCAGGGTGTGGGCAAAAAGATTGCCCAGCGGATTATTCTGGAGCTAAAGGACAAAATCGGCGGCAGCAGCATGGAGCTGGACTTTTCCGGCGGGCCCGTGGCAGCGCCCCAGGCGCCAGGCAGCAATCTGTCTTTGGCTACCGCTGCCCTGCAGGAGCTGGGCTACTCCCCGGCGGAAATCGCCACGGCACTGAAGGGTGTAGACCCAAAGGCCAGCACCGAGGATATGGTTCGCCACGCCCTGCGGGCCATGGTCATGAAAGGATGATAGAAGATGAGTCTGGAATTCTCCCAGGAGCCGGAGGATACTCTGGTCCTGCCTACCTATACCCCCCAGGATGCCGCCGAGATAGGCCTGCGGCCCAAGCTTCTCAGCGACTACACCGGCCAGGAAAAGGCCAAGGGAAATCTGTCGGTCTACATTGAGGCCGCCCGGCGGCGCAATGAGCCATTGGATCATGTATTGCTCTACGGCCCCCCGGGTCTGGGCAAAACCACTCTGGCCGGGGTCATCGCCAACGAGATGGGGGCCGGCATCCGCATTACCTCCGGCCCTGCCATCGAAAAGCCCGGGGACCTGGCAGCCCTGCTCACCAACCTGAACGCCGGGGACATTCTCTTCATCGACGAAATCCACCGTCTGAACCGGGTGGTAGAGGAAATTTTGTACCCGGCCATGGAGGACTTTGCCATCGACATCATCGTGGGCAAGGGCCCCAGCGCCAACTCCATCCGGCTGGACCTGCCAAAGTTTACCCTGGTGGGCGCCACCACCCGGGCAGGCCAGCTCTCCGCCCCCCTGCGGGACCGGTTTGGCGTTTCCCTGCGGCTGGAGCTCTATACTCCGGAGGAGCTGGCTGCCATTGTCACCCGGTCCGCCGCCATCCTGGGAATGCCCATTGAGCCGGAAGGGGCCATGGAGATTGCCTCCCGGAGCCGGGGCACTCCCAGAATTGCCAACCGGTTTTTGCGCCGGGTACGGGACTTTGCCCAGGTCATGGGGGACGGCACCATCACCAAGCAGGCGGCGGACATTGCCCTGCAGCGGCTGGAGGTGGATAAGCTGGGCCTGGATGTTATCGACCGGCGGATGCTTACCGCCATCATCCGCAACTACGGCGGGGGCCCCGTGGGTCTGGAGACGCTGGCAGCTACCATCGGCGAAGAGGCCGTCACTCTGGAAGATGTCTACGAGCCCTACCTGATGCAGCTGGGCTTTTTGACCCGCACTCCCCGTGGGCGCTGCGTCACACCCCTGGCCTATGACCACCTGCATATCCCCTATGAAGGCCAGGCCTCCTTCTCTTTGTGATTTCCATGGTGTTTTTTACCAAATTCCAATCTCCGCTTATAGAAACATTGCATAAATCTTGTATTTCCAGAGAAAAATTATTATAAAGGATTGACAAAACCCCATCCCCCGTGTATAATTCAACGTGCGGTGTATGAGCGCCGCGTATTTCATTCACCCTGCGTTATACAACCATTCCTGGTAGATTTTCACGGGGCAAAAAACCGAAGAGAGGTATTTCCAATGTACGAAGATAAGACTTTAGTTTGCAAAGATTGCGGCAAGGAGTTCGTGTTCACCGCCGGTGAGCAGGAGTTCTACGCAGAGCGCGGCTTCCAGAATGAGCCCCAGCGCTGCAAGGCCTGCCGTGATGCTCGCAAGAACAACGCCCGTGGTCCCCGTGAGTTCTTCACTGCTACCTGCGCACGCTGCGGCGGCGAGGCCAAGGTGCCCTTCCAGCCCAAGTCCGACCGTCCCGTGTTCTGCAGCGAGTGCTTCGCCCAGATGCGTGCCAACGGCTAATTTATCTTCAAAAAAAATCCCGGAAGCAGCCGCTTCCGGGATTTTTCTATTCATATTCAATTTCCACAATTCGGAAAAATGGTATTTCCCTGCCGTCCGTCAGGATCAGCCCCCCCTCGTAGGTGTCGATCTTTTTCAGATTCCCCTCCACCTTTTGGAAGCGGCCCCCGGCCTTTCGTTCATCGTCGTAGTACACCGTCATTCTGACCCAGGGCTTTTGGGCAATGTCCCGCTGTAATCGGTTCAGAGTCTCGTTCATGCTTTGCAGGCTTTCCTCCGTCAGAAACACTTGGCTTTGGGTCAGCCGTCCGGCCTCCCGGATGACGCCGTCGTAGCCTGTCAGCGCCGCAAAGGGCGCAAACTGGGCTGCCCGGTCGTTCATGGACATCCTGCTCCCCTCTTCCGGCTGGGGCCAGGGGGTATGAAGAATGGCTTTGTATTTGGGGTCCATCTCTGTGCTCCTTCTTAACCAAAAAGGAGGCCCTGGGGCCTCCTTTCTTTGCTTTTAGCCGTTTCTCACGGTCATGAACAGACTCTCCATCTCCCGGGAGGTTTCCTCGGGGAGGAAATCAAAGGAGGAGGCGTTGCGCAGCTGCTCCTGGCTGGGGTAGGCAACATCGTTTGCTACCAGCTCCTCGTCCAGATACTGCTTGGCTTCGCTTTCGGGAACACTGTAACCCAGGAAGTCCAGGTTCTGGGCGCAAATTTCCGGTTCCAGCAGGAAGTTGATGAAGGTCTCGGCGGCCTCCTTCTCCTTGGCGCAGGTGGGGATGCAGATGCCATCCACGAACAGGTTAAAGCCCTGGTCCTCAGGACGGTAGAACCGGAGGTCCGGATTCTCCTCTACCATGGTCAGGTAGTCACCGGCGTAGTAGGGGGCGATATAGGCCTCCTCGTTTTCCATGGCATCGAAAATCTGGTCCATAACATACTGCTGGACCACGGGCTTCTGCTGGGCCAGCTTATCAGCGCAGGCCTGGAGCTCGGCGGAATCGGTAGTATTTACGCTGTAGCCCAGCAGGTACTGGGCGATACCGAAGGCATCCCGGGAGTTATCGAACATCAGAATCTTACCGGCATACTTCTCGTTCCACAGCAGCTCCCAGCCGGTAACATCGGCCTCGTCTACGAACTTGCTGTTGTAGATAATGCCCACGGTGCCCCAGGTGTATGGAACGGAGTACTTGTCCTCCGGGTCGAAGGCCATCCCCCGGTAAGCCTCGTCAATATACTTGGCATTGGGGATATTGTCATAGTTCAGCTCCTGGAGCATATTCTCCTGCCGCATCCGGCCGATCATATAGTCGGAGGGGAACACCACATCTACGGTAATGCCGCCGTTTTTCAGCTTGGCGTACATGGTCTCGTTGGAATCGAAGGTGGAGTACTCTACCTTGATGTTGGGGTACTTCTTCTCGAATTCGGCAATCACATCAATGGAGTCGTCGTCGCCCTCGGCGATGTACTGGCCCCAGTTGTACACATAGATGGTGGTGGTATCTTCCTTCTTGCCGCAGCCGGAGAACAGACTCACGGCGAGGCACACAACAAGCAAGGCGGAAATAAACTTTTTCATATCTTCTTTTCTCCTTATTTCAAAAACAAATCATTGAATGGTACTAAATCCCGCGGGCAGCTGGCAACCGCCCCTACGATTTGGTTTATTTTCCCCGGGCGGCTTTTCTTTTCTTGTCCCCGGCCAACTGGATGAGGTTCATAGCGGTCATCAGTGCAAAGATCAATAGGAACAAAAGCGTAAACATGGCGTAAATTTTGGGCTGAATGGGCTTTTTCGTGTAGGAATAGATTTCCACAGGCAGAGTGATAAAATCCAGGCCCGTCACAAAGTAGCTGATGACAAAGTCGTCCAGGCTCATGGTAAAGGCCATAATGGCCCCGGACACCACGCCGGGCATAATTTCATGCAGCGTTACCCGGAAGAAAGCCTGCAGGGGCGTGCAGCCCAGGTCCATGGCCGCGTCCGTCAGGGAGGCATCCATCTGCTTGAGCTTGGGCATGACATTCAAAATGACATAGGGCAGGTTAAAGGTGATGTGGGCAATGAGCAGGGTCCAGAAGGTCAGGCTGTTGCGCTGGCCCAGCAGTCTGGTGCCTACAAACACAAAGAGCAAAGACAGGCTGACGCCGGTGACGATATCCGGGTTGGTCATGGGGATGTCCGTCAGGGTCATAGCCACCTTGCGGAGCTTGGGGTTCAGGTTATTGATGCCCACAGCGGACAGGGTGCCAAACACCGTGGCAATAAAGCTGGCCAGAATGGACACAATCAGAGAATTGCCCAAAAGCTTTAGTAAGCTCCGGTCCTGGAAAAGCCGCTGATACTGCCGCAGGGTAAAGCCGGAAAACTCCGTAATGTCCTTGCCCGTATTGAAGGAGGCCACCACCAGCACAGCCATTGGGATATAGAGGAAAATAAAAATCAGAATCGTGATGATCTTATTGGCTCGTTTCATACCACCACTTCCTCCTCATCCCCGCCGAAGCGGTTCATAATGCCGGTGCATACAAACACCAGAAGCATCAGCACCAGGCTCAGGGCGGCACCCAGGTTGGGGTTGTTGCCCTGCTTGAACTGCCGCTCGATAACGTCGCCAATCAGCACCGTATCCGTGCCGCCCAGCTTCTGGGAGATGTAGAAGGTGGATACCGCCGGGACAAACACCATGGTCATGCCGGAGAGAATGCCGGGCATACTCAGGGGAAACACCACCTTGGTAAATACCTGCACCGGGGTGCAGCCCAAATCCTCCGCCGCCTCAATAAGCCGACGGTCGATCTTCATAATGGTAGCGTACAAGGGCAAAATCATATAGGGCAGGTAGTTATACACCATGCCCAATACCACCGCCGCCGGGGTACGGATCAGCTTCAAACTGGGAAGGCCGATTTTGGAAAGCAGGGTATTGATAATGCCGGTATCCTGCAGCAGCCCCACCCAGGCCAGGGTCCGGAGCAAAAAGCTCATGCACATGGGCAGCATCACCAGCATATACAGGAACTTCTGGGCCGTCTCGCTGCAGTGGGCAATATAATAGGCCACGGGGTAGCCCAGCACCAGGCAGATAAGGGCAGACACCAGGGAATAGGCAATGGACTTCCACAGCACCGGCAGATACATCCCCAGGTCTTTCACATTGCCCAGGGTAAAGGCACCGGTGGCCGGGTCCGTCAGGGCGTAATAGGCCACCACACCCAGGGGCACCAGGGTAAACACCACCATCCAGATCAGGTATGGGGTACTCAGGAGAACGGACTTAGTCTTCTTCATTCCCGGCATCCTCCGTCAGCTCGTCGTACTCGGCAGAGTAGGAGCTGTAGTCGCCAAACATACCGGAGTATTCGCTCTTGTGCATGATGTGAATGTCCTCCGGGTTGAGCCGAATGCCGATGGTCTCGCCGACGCCGTGATAATCCGTGGTCTGGATCAGCCACTTGAAGCCCTTGAATTCCACAATGATGTCGTAGTTCAGGCCCTTAAAGGTGATGCCGGTAACCTTGCCCACCAGATGGCCCTCGTTTGCCGGGACAATATCGATGTCCTCAGGGCGGATGACCACATCTACAGGCTCGTTCGGCTCAAAGCCCTTGTCCACGCACTGGAATACCCGGTCAAAGAATTTCACCTTGTAGTCCTCCAGCATGGTTCCGTCCAGAATGTTGCTTTCGCCGATAAAGTCCGCCACGAAGGCGTTTTTCGGCTCGTTATAAATATCTTCGGGCCGCCCGATCTGCTGGATGCGGCCTTTGTCCATAACCACAATGGTATCGGACATGGAAAGGGCCTCTTCCTGATCGTGGGTTACATAAATGAAGGTAATGCCCATAGCCTGCTGGATCCGTTTCAGCTCGTTCTGCATATCCTTGCGCAAGCGAAGATCCAGGGCACCCAGAGGCTCATCCAGAAGCAATACCTTGGGGCGGTTCACCAGTGCGCGGGCAATGGCCACACGCTGCTGCTGGCCGCCGGATAGGGCGTCTATTCGCCGGTTTTCATAACCTTTGAGACTGACGATCTCCAGCATTTCCCGCACCCGTGTATCGATCTCGTCCTTAGGGACCTTATTGATCTTCAGGCCAAAGGCCACATTGTCGTACACATCCAGGTGGGGGAACAACGCATACCGCTGGAAGACCGTATTGATCTGCCGCTTATAAGGCGGAACATCGTTGATCGTTTTCCCGTCGAAGGTCACCGTGCCGGAGGTAGGCGTTAAAAAGCCGCCTATGATCCGCAGGGTGGTGGTTTTGCCGCAGCCGGAGGGGCCCAGCAAGGTTAAAAATTCGTGATCGTTGATGTAAAGATTGATGCCGTCGAGAATGCGCTCCCCGTCGAACTCCATGGTAAGATCCCGGAGCCTGATGAGTTCTTTGGACATTATCCTCCCCCGTTTCTTTGTAAAGAATCGGCACCAAAAGGAGGGTGACCCAGGTGCCGGTTTTTCCCGATTTGCGTCGAAAAATAACAGTATTACTATATCGCATTTTTCCCCATTGTCAAATAAAATTTTCGCCTTGGGAAAGTAAAAATTTCTGCACAAAAATTTCCTTTGGATTCCGGATTATATTGGGAAAATTCTGGCAATACTGGGCTTCGGAGGTGCTAAACAATGCGCAATGAAAAACAAAACGGCAAAAGCGGAAAGGGCTACTACATAGCCCTGATCCTCTGCGCCGCCGCAATCGGGATCACAAGCTATGTAACCCGCCCAAAACAGGTCAAAGAGCCGGACAAGCCGTCCTTAATGGAAACGGAGCCCACGGTCCGGTCCTCCGAGGAAACCAAAACCGTAGAGGCTCTGGCCACGGAGGCCCCGGAGGAAATCGGCGTTCCCGCCCCCTCCTCTGTTCCCGGAGAGACGGAACCGGAGCCCCTGAAAACTGCCGCCCCCGTGGAGGGCGACGGCACCAATTCCTACTCTATGGAAGCCCTGAGCTATAACGAAACCACCCGGGATTGGCGGGTCCACAACGGAGTGGACTACCCGGGAGAAGAGGGGGACCCCGTCTGTGCCGCCGCGGACGGCACCGTGGTTTCCGTCCGGGAGGATGACCGGATGGGCACCACCGTACTTCTGCGCCACCGGGGCGGTTACGAAACCGCTTACCAGTGCCTGGGCACCGAGGTTCCCGTCAAGCAGGGGGAAACGGTATCCTTGGGGCAGACCATCGGCTACGTTGGGACCACCGCCCTGACGGAAACCGCCCTTGGCCCCCATGTCCACTTCTCCGTAACACACCAGGATACCCCCATGGACCCGGCAGAATTTTTAAGCCTCGGATAAAAAATGCCCCGGTGCGCACAGCCCGGGGCAGATACATAAAAGCCGGGGCTGCTGCAAAATTTGTTTTGCAGCGGTCCCCTTTCCGGAAAACCTGTTCTTTTTCTTTTTGAGGCAGTATACATTTGCACAAAAATATGGTATAGTAGTCTCAATACAGAAAGGATGGTGCTTTCCCAATGAACTATAATGAAGTCATGGCAGCTGCCCGGGGCAATATGGGCGCTTGCAAGGCCTGCCCTGTGTGCAATGGTCTGGCCTGCCGGAATACAGTCCCCGGCCCCGGCGCCAAAGGCGTAGGCGACACCGCCATTCGCAACTATGAGATGTGGCAGCGGATCCGGGTCAACATGGATACCCTCTGCCCCTACGGCGAGGCCGATACCGGCTTTACCCTCTTTGGCCGGACCTTTGCGGCCCCCCTGTTCGCCGGTCCCGTAGGCGCCGTAACCATGCACTACAGCGACCTTTATAACGACCAGACTTACAACGCTGCCCTGGTCAGCGGCTGCGCCAAGGCCGGCATCGCCGCCTTTACCGGCGACGGCCTGGATGCAAACGTAATGGTCCAGGCCACCAAGGCCATCGGCGAGGTTGGCGGCTTGGGCGTGCCCACAGTCAAGCCCTGGAACCTGGAGCTTATCAAAGAAAAGATGGCCCTGGTCAAAAATAGCGGTGCCTTCGCCGTGGCCATGGATGTGGACGCCGCCGGTCTGCCCTTCCTGCGGGGCATGAATCCTCCCGCCGGCAGCAAGACCGTGGAGCAGCTGCGGGAAATCAAGGAAATGGCCGGTCTGCCCTTCATCGTCAAAGGCGTGATGACCGTAAAGGGTGCCCTCAAGTCCCTGGACGCCGGTGCCGATGCCATTCTGGTATCCAACCACGGCGGCCGGGTGCTGGACGGCTGCCCCGCCACGGCAGAGGTCCTTCCTGAAATCGTCGCCGCAGTAGAGGGCCGGGTCCCCGTGCTGGTAGACGGCGGCATCCGCACCGGCACCGATATCTTCCGCGCCCTGGCCCTGGGTGCCAAGGCCGTGGTGATTGCCCGTCCCTATGTCTGCGCCGTGTATGGCGGCGGTGCGGAGGGTGCCGTGGCCCTGACCGAAAAGCTCAAAAACGAGCTGGCCGACACCATGCAGATGTGCGGCGTCCACAGCCTCAGCGAAATCGACCGGAGCTGCGTAAGGGTGTAAGGGTCCTCTCGGAAATACATGCAAAAAGGCTCGTGCAAATCAGCAGGACGGCGGTGTGTCCTTGGTTTGTACGAGCCTTTTGTTTGGTATGCGGCCCAAACCGCATGTTCCGGTTCGCGGTGCTTTTCTCTCTTTGAAGAAGAAATGCCTCATAGTCCGGTTACGAGTGTTGTATCAGTGTACCGTCTGATATTTTGTAAACACAGCTGCAAAGCACAGCAATGTCTTCAACATTGTGACTCGTAAGAAAAACCGTTCCTCCGCGCTCATTGTAATCCATAAGCAGCTTTCTTATGTTTTCTAGGCTTTTGGTATCCAGCCCTCTGAACGGCTCGTCAAGAATCAGCATATCCGGTTCTTCCATGATTGCCTGTGCGATTGCCAGCTTCTGTTTCATTCCAAGAGAGTACGCTTTTACTTTTCGTTTATCATCGGGATCAAGGCCTACGCTTACCATAACCCGTTTGATTTGATTTTTGGAAATTACATTTCGAATTTCTGCAAGGAAAACCAGGTTATCAAGGCCGGAATAGTCTAACAAAAAGCCGGGATTTTCGATGATAATTCCCATAGTCGGATTCTTTTTTTGATAAGTAACCGTCCCCGAGGATAAACGCATCACTCCCGAAATTGCCCTGAGCAGCATAGTCTTTCCGGAACCGTTATCGCCAACAATTCCGTAAATTTTCCCTTTTTCAAAGCTGACATCAATATCTGATAGGATGTGTTTCCCTCTGATTATCTTACTCGCATGATCAATTCTAATCCATTCATTATTCATTTATGCCAAGCCTCCGGTGAAATATCACGTTTTGCATCTATAATACGGCTCCAATTTTTGCTTTGTTCCTAAGAAATGTACGCTACGCCGGTACATTTCATCGATTCTACGTTTCATAATCCGTTAATCCTCTGTCACAAAATCCGGCAAAGAGCCGTACCGCAAAGTGTAATCCCACGATTACACACAGCCAATATATCACAGCAATGAAAAAATCCGACAAAGAATTTAAATAGGGAAGAAACAGGCGGGAATATGGGAGAATTGAAAACAGCCATCCCGGCAAATCACTCTTCAACATCAGCAGAAGCATTAAATTGGTTCCTAATCCAGTAAGAAGGACCAGAAATGCTTTCTGAAATAAATGCCGAAGGAGCAGCAAAAACAAGCCAATCGCATAGAAGCTTAGGGCGGACATCGTCAATTGAGCAAAAACAACGAACACCGCCGATGATTGCGCCATACCTTCTGAAACAACGTATATCCCTCGGTTTCGTAGGTATTCACAATACGGATACCACCCCGCCTCCGGATTTGCCGCAAAACGATAAACCACACCCGCTGCGCCAACAGAACCAACGACACATAACAAAACAAACAGAAAAATCGCAAAAATACATCCCCAGTCATAGTCTTTTCTGCTTGTACACCGAGCATATAATAACAGTTCAAATGCCCCCAGCTCGTTCAAGCCGGATAGAAGGATCATCATACATGGAGCGTATAGTAGGTAGTAGCTGGAAAACTGCGTTGTCAGATATAGTATACCGCTTGTTACAGACAGCATCCGAAGATTTCCCCACTTCAGGAACCCGAAAATGGTGTACATAACAAATACGCAAAAAATGGAAAAAAGGCCAATCGTGAGCGGAGAGAAAAAGCGGAGCTTAACCCGCAACAATCCGTGATTCAACCATTCTTTGTAATGCATAAAACCCTCCTATCTGATTGTTTTTCTATCCAGGTACCAACAGCATAGGAGAAAAGCTGCCGCACATAAAATGTAGACAATTCCCACAGCAACCATATTCAGCGGCGTTACGCCTACAGCCTCATAATAAGCGATAAATATCAGCGGCGATACACATGGAAGGCGCAAAAATTGCCAGATCATTAACTGGAGAATGTGAAGAATAAACGGAATCATCATGAGAAGAAATCGATTACTGACAAAATTCGTACATCCAAAACCAACTGTATAGTATATTGCCGCGTAAAACATATTGCTGAGGATCATCAAAAAGATCCACAGCATAGGGTGACGGAGGAACATGTTTAATCCAAATCTAGGGTTCAATGGAGTTGTGGAAGCCAGCGGTTGATTCAGCGGGAACAACACGACACATACTGCCAGAGTGACCATCAGAATTAGGAACGCAATTCCTGCCGCAGAAATTACACCCACAATCCATTTTGTAAAGAAATAGCGATTCCGAGTTGTTCTCGCCAAAACAAGCATCTGATAGCCGGACTTTTGTTCCTGGAAATAGCTGTCCAGAAACGGAACGATCAGCAACGGGAGCAGTCCCCGATAAACGGATGTTCCAACTGAGAGGCAGTCCATCCATGCGTTATACGCAGATATTTCTTCAAAAAAACCAACAGTATATGCCCAATATGCCGTATCATAATAGGAATACAGACCACATATGCAGGAAAAGATGCCAATCAAAATCGCAGCGTATACCGATTTTGTGTGCAAGAGCTTTATCATCTCATTTTTAAACATCATTTAACCGCCTTTGAGAAACTCAAGGAATGCCATATTTCTATGGCATTCCCACTGTGTTTCAATACCTTCAGAAACCGTCTTTGGAATTAGAGCGTAACCATCATGTCATGTCATCAGGACTAAAGCGGAAGGTAATATCAAAATTACTAAATGTCAATAAGTCGCTACTTATTTGTGCGTAATATATATATCCCTTTGTTGCGGTTGTGCTCACAGTTCTAGTTGTATCCGTTAGTAGGTCTCTCGCCCACGATGAGCGGCTTTGGCCGTTTGAGTTAATCAGTCGAGCATCTGCACCAGATGCAGTTGTGTTTTCAATAGTTTGAAACGTGCAAATTTTATCGTTGGTACATTTAAACACGAGTCCATCATCACCTAGTGTAGATGTGCTGATTTTACCATCGAGCCTAGGGACTGTGAGCGTTAATTCCGTTGAATAGTAAGGTTTCGGAACATCACCATAGGTACCAGGCTCTGCAGCAAATGCTGCAATAACGCAGCACAAAGCCATACTCGTTATGATACAAAATAAGGTTGATAAACGTTTCAGCTTACTCATAATAGAACACATCCTTTTTATTTTTAACATATCACCAATAGCGATAACTCACCCTTCTGACAAAAATTACCAATCTGTTTCGCAAGCACGCTGATAAAAACGCGGCTTATTTTCGCAAAATTGTAAAAAATTCCTAGTCACAAGATTTAATGATTTTACTCTTTCGTGAGCTCTTCCGGCACATCCGGCTGGTACGACAAAAAACAGCATGTGTTGGAAACGCTGTTAATTGCCAGCATCAGCGCACAGCTGGCGGCACAGCTCATGATTTTTCGAATCAGCTTTTTGGTTTTTGCTTTCATAGTAAATACCTCTTTTCTATATTTTTATATTTTATTCAGCCCTTCGGCCAAATAATTACATGATATGCGCCCATTTTCTTCATAATCACAACCACCAATATTGATATATCGGCTGCAAGGATCCCCATAAAATACAGCATGACATAAATCGTGCTGCTTACTTTCATCAGCACAAGTGCCACCGAAAAAGAGACTGCGCACAGAGAAATTGCAAGGCATCTTTTTCGATTTCTTTGGCGCAATTGTCCGGACAGTGGTTTGTTCTTCGCCTCTACCGGCGCAAAGAAATACATTACTGCAAATGAAACTGCTGCCAGAATAAAGTGTATATTCCGCAGCTGCATAATTGTTTTTCCGGTATACAGTAGGATCAAAAATACGGCAGAAAACGTAAAGATACACATAAAATGGGTTCTCGCATGGTAGCCTCCCCCGGTTACTCGTAACGGTATAAAGCCGATCAGGTAGGGCAGCCATGCAAGTGGGATGCCACTCAACATCGATAAAAAAATCAGGCACAAGATGCCAACAACACTGGAAATAAGCAGCTCAAATCCATACACATATGTCTTTTCCCGTTCTTCCGGAATGATCTGCTTCTCCTGCATTCTCTTGCAAACCCACACAGCAGCGTTATAAATAAGGTTCCCTCCCTGTCATTTTTACTGACTATAGTTTATATTGATTCTTCATTTCATTCAAGATGTCTGGCACAAGTGGTATGTATAGTGGCACAACTGGTCTAGATTGCCCTTGTTATTCCACGGAGTTTCCTGTATAATGAAAAAATACAGATGCCGAAAGTGGGTGCGGGAACTATGGGAACGCTTCGTATCGCAGTATGTGATGACGAACCATTGGATCTTTCTAATACCATCGAAATGATAAAGGAATACGACAAAGTCAAAATGTTCGACATCGTTCCTTTTACAAGAGCCAGCTCATTATTGAATGCCGCGGATGCCTTTGACATTATCCTGCTTGATATTGAGATGGAGGCACCGAACGGCTACGACGTGGCCAGACAGATTGCAGACGCTCCAGCTCCACCGGTCATTATTTTCGTAACCAAGAGCAGTACCTATACTCTAAAAGGCTACGGTATTGCTCTGCGTTATCTGCAAAAGCCATTGGATAAGGCTATTTTTGATGAAGCCTTAGATGCTTCTATGCAGGAAGCATCCGCACACCGGCTTTCTTTCACATCTGATGATAAAACGGTTGCCCTTCCGCTGCGCAGCATACTCTACATCGAGATGGGCGGGCACTACGCAACGATCCACACATATTCCTCCGAATACCGCATCCGAAGCACACTGAAGGATATCCAAAACAAACTTCCGCAAGGCTATTTTGCCCTCCCGCACAAAAGCGTTCTGGTGAATTTTGAACACGTGCTCTCCGCATCAAAAAATGAAATTCAAATGGATAATGGTGAAACCATCCCCATCAGCAGGTACCGATATAAAGAGTTTAGTGATGCATTTTTTCGTTTTCTGGAGAGGTAATACTAGATGTATATTCTGGCAGAAGTGATTGGCGTTATATCAGAGGTTTTTATTATCTATATTTTTATCCAGGGTATCTTTTCGAAAAAGGAGGTCGCTCCGGCTGCGCTGCTGCTTGCCTATACCGGATATGGAGCAGGCCTTTTGATTCTATCCTTTATCAGCAATGCCGCAGTCTTGCGGATCGCTTTTTGCTGCCTTGGAATCGTTGTTTTGGTTTTATTCTTTTATGCCGCAAAGGGAATACAAGCGGTTTTTATGGGAATTGCTTTCTGCGCAATTTATATGCTGATCGATGTAGGCGTTTTCTTAATGGCTACTCTTCTTCACATAGACAGCGATTTAATTATGTCAAGAGGAGTTTCCCGCTGTATATATATTGCCACAACACATATCATTCTCCTTGCCGCAATTTCCATTGTGCTGTGCTTTTTCAAAAACAGATCGAATGTGATCACTTTTTCTTTTATTCTAGTTCTCTCCCCCGGATACATGATCAGCATTCTCCTGGGCTTGTCTTTTTGTCAGTACCTTCAGAGCTCTGGGGATGAGCTTCCCCTTCCCTTTTTATTTGCTTCTATCGCTTTGTTATATATGAACATTGTTCTGGTTTTCTATGCGCAACAGGCCAAGATTTCTGCCGATGCACGCCAGGAAATAGGAATAGCCGAGCATCACTATAAAATGCAGGAGCTTTATTATAGACAACTGCAAAACGAGCAAAATGAAACTCGTGCACTCTTTCATGATATCAGCAAACGAATGGCCGCAATGAATGAATTGGTTCGTGAAAACAGCTCTGAACAGGCGAATGCGCTGTTGTCCGAAACACAAATGCTTTACAAAAATATTGGAAATGTTGTTGATGTTGGAAATAGTATTATAAGTGCCATTTTAAACGAATATAAGGAACAGACACAGCATAAAAATATTGAATTTACCTTTTCCGTCAGCGTTCCAGAACAGCTTGGGATTTCTGCCGTCGATTGCTATATTCTCTTAGGAAACACACTGGACAATGCCGTTGAGGGGGCATTATCTGTTCCGGAAGGTGAACGACGAATTCATTTGCAGCTCCGCCAACACCAGAAAACACTGTTCTATAAAATTGAAAACACATGTTCAGCAGGACACGCAACCAGGAAGCGCAGCGGGAATCACGGTTATGGTCTGAAGAATGTACGCAAGTGCATTGACAAATACTGCGGCGAAATGGTCACCTCTTACGAAAATGGCTGCTATTGCTTTACATCACGAATAACCTGTTAGATACAACAAATTTTACATTTCTTCCTCATGGACATAGTCGCGGAATCTGTAAATATGCAATAGCCCACACCCCTGCAATCAGCGAAGCTTGACAAAAGAATTTTGCAAAGCAAATCGGTATATGCGTGAATCATTCGGCCTCGCCATATAAATAAATTAAGAGGCGGGCAGCTGATCGCTGCCCGCCTCAAAGAAAGGATCCCGTTTACAGCATCGCCTTCATATCCGCTTCCACAGTCGTGGTCGGCCCGATGCCATAGGTTTCCGCCAGAAGCTGCACAACATTCCGGGATAGAAATGCCGGAAGCGTGGGGCCAAGACGGATGTTTTTGATGCCCAGGTGCAGCAGGGTCAAAAGGATGCATACTGCCTTCTGCTCATACCAGGACAGCACCATGCTCAGCGGCAGATCGTTGACGCCGCAGCCGAAGGCCTCTGCCAGGGCCACCGCCACGGTAATGGCGGAGTAGGCATCGTTGCACTGGCCCATATCCAGAATTCTGGGCAGGGGGCCTACGGTCCCCAGGTCCAGGTCGTTGAACCGGTACTTGCCGCAGGCCAGGGTCAGCACAACGGTATCCTTGGGGGTGGCCTTTACGAACTCCGTAAAGTAGTCCCGCCCCTTCCGGGCGCCGTCGCAGCCGCCCACCAGGAAGATGTGCTTTAAATCGCCGGACTTGACCGCGTCAATCACCACCTGGGCGTTATCCAATACTGCCTTCCGGGCAAAGCCGGTCATGACGGTATGGCCGCCGTTGATGCCGGTAAAAGCCATGTCCTCCCGGAAGCCGCCCAGCTCCAGGGCCTTTTCGATGAGGGGCGTAAAGTCCCGGTCCGGCCCGATGTGGTGAGTGCCGGGGAAGCGCACCGCTTCCATGGTAAACACCCGGTCCATGTAGCTCTTTGCCGGGGGCATCAGGCAGTTGGTGGTGAAAAGGATGGGGGCCGGAATTCCCTCCAGCTCCTTCCGCTGATTCTGCCAGGCGGTGCCGAAGTTGCCCTTGAGATGGGGATACTTTTTCAGCTCCGGATAGGCATTGGCAGGCAGCATCTCCCCGTGGGTGTAGACGCTCACGCCTTTACCGGCCGTCTGCTCCAAAAGGCACTTGAGGTCAAATAGGTCGTGGCCGCTGACCACGATGAAGGGGCCCTTTTCTACCGTCAAGGAAACGGTGGTGGGTTCCGGATGACCGAAGGTTTCCGTATTGGCCTTGTCCAGAAGCGCCATGGTGGACAGGTTCACTTCGCCCACCTTCAGGGCCATGGTCAGCAGGTCCTCCATAGGAGCCTCTTCTCCAAGCATCACCAGGGCCTGATAGAAGAAGCGGTCCACGTTCTCTTCCCGGTAGCCCAGGACGGATGCGTGATAGGCATAGGCCGCCATGCCCCGGATGCCGAAGAGGATCAGGGACTTGAGGGACCGGATGTCCTCCTGGGCGTTCCAGATATTTTTCATATCATAGTCGTCATTGTGGCCGCAGGGAGAGGCGCACAGGGCGCAGTCCGGGACGATCCGGTTTTTCTCCTCCCGGACCTCCCGGATCATGGCTTCGATGGTGTCATCTTCAAAGTTTACGTTGGTGACGCAGGTAAACAGAGCCTTTTGCACCAGGGCATCGGTGTCCTTGGTCAATAGGTCCATATTATTTTCCGCCGCCCGGGCCAGGCCCACAAGAGCTCCGGTGAGTTCGTCCTGCAAGGATGCCGTCTTGGCAGTCTTGCCGCAGGCACCGGCGGAACCGGTGCAGCCGGTACAGTTGGCGGTCTGCTCACACTGGAAGCAAAACATATCGTTCATAGGGTTCTCCTTAAATTACTTGATTTTTCCGTCGGTGGTGATGGTGACCACCTGCACTGGGATGTCCTTCCCGGAATTGGCAGCGGCGGTTTTTACCGCCCGCTCCAGGCCGCCGCAGCAGGGGACCTCCATCCGCAGGACGGTGACGGAGCGGATGCTGTTGGCTCCGAAAATCTGGGTCAGCTTTTCGGCATAGTCCACCGCGTCCAGCTTGGGGCAGCCCACAAGTAAGGTCTTTCCCCGGAGGAAATCCCGGTGGAAATCCCCGTAGGCATAGGCAGTGCAGTCCGCTGCAACCAAAACATCGCTGCCTTCAAACCAGGGAGCGGTAACGGGCACCAGCTTGATCTGTACCGGCCACTGGCGCAGCTGGCTGGGGCAATGGCCCTCGGTGGGGGCTTCCGGGGTCCGGCCCTGGATGCGGGTACCGGGGCAGCCCATATGGGCCGCGGCCTTTTCCGCCTTGGCTTTCAGCACGGCGGCCTCATCGTAGGCCGGGGCCTCCCGCTCTACAAAGGTAATGGCCCCGGTGGGGCAGCCGGGAAGGCAGTCCCCGAAACCGTCGCAGAAGTTTTCTCTTGCCAGATAGGCCTTGCCGCCAATCAGGGCAATGGCCCCCTCGTGGCAGGCGGTAACGCACAGGCCGCAGCCGTTGCATTTTTCCCGATCGATTTGAATCATTCTACGGATCATTTTTGTTTCCTCCGTTTGGTTTTGTTTTGTTTTGTGACATCATTATAGAGCGAAAACATCCCAGAGAACGTTGCTCACGCAACAAAGTTCTCTGGGATATTTTTCTTACACCTTTTGCAGCTTTTTCTTCCAGTACTTATGGAACACCAAAATCTCTGCCAGCAGGCCCAAAGGCAGGGCCGCCAGGACATCAATGGAGGAGTGCTGCTTGACCACCATGGTGGAAATGCTGATAAGAATCACGCTGAACACCACAAAAGCCTTCCAGCCCTTGGAGGCAGACTTTTCTTTTAACCAGCAGGAGCCGATGCCTAAGGAATAGGCCACATGGAGGCTGGGGCAAACCCCGGTAGGCGTATCGAAGGTGTAGATAAGCCCCGCCAGCCAGGTAAAGAAATTGTGCCGCTCAAAGGAGGCGGGCCGCAGATCCTGGTAGCTGGGATAAAGGATGTACACCGTCATGGCCACCACCTGGGTGATAATGATATATATCTGCAGATTTTTAAAGTTCTCCACATTGTACAGGGCAAAATAGCCCAGAGAAATCACAATCAGCAGGTACCAGAAGCAATAGGGGATGAAGAAGAACTCATTAAAGGGAATCATGTCATCCAAACGGCTGTGCATCAGGTGGCAGGCGCTTTCCGGGATGAAGTTCTCCGTCAGGTAATAAAACAAAAAGTACACCACCCAGCCCAGCAGCAGCTTCAGGTGGGAAAATTCAGGGTCGTTGATTTTGGACAGCCGGAACTTCCGGTAGTCCACCACAGGTTTCCTCATAAAATCGCCTCGGTAGATAGATTGGTTCTGTATTCCTTTTTGGGAATATTGGGATAGGGCACTACAATGTGCTCCGGCAGGCTCTCCGCAATGGCAGTGATCCCCTCCATCAGCTCCTTGCAGATGCGTTCCCGCTCGGCGGCAATGGGCTGAGTGCTGTCGTAACGGATGGGCTTTCCAAAGTAGGCCTTTTTCAGCTTGGGGGCCAGGTACATGGGCACGAAACAGACCTCTTTCCCGGTCTTCTTATAATAGAGCTTGGCCACATCGATGAAGTTTTCCTGGAAGGCGCAGAGGATCTGGTTGTAGCCCTTTTTGCACTCCGGGAAGATGATGATATGCTGCCCCTCGTTCAGCTTCTGGATGGTGGTCCGGAAGGTAGAAATAACCCGGGTATCGTGATACACGGCGATGGTATCCCCGCAGCGCATAATGGTGGAAATCAGCGGGGCAATGATGTAAGACAGCAGATGGAACAGCGGATGCAAAACGGCAGGCTTTTCATCCCAGAAGTCATGATAGGCATACTCCGGCACTTCCTTGGCAGACATCATCTGCCCGGCACACCAGATAGACCGCGGCCCGGGAAAGTACAACTCGCTGAAAATGGGCCCATGCATCTGAGAATGGTTGCCCACCACGATAGAGGGCTCCTCCGGCAGGTTTTCCAAACCTTCAATGGTATATCTGGGATAGAAGATCCATACCAGCCGCCACACAAACTTATAAAATACCTTATCGATCCATTCCCGCACCGCTCAAGCCCTCCGCTTCTCTCATTTTGGGTATTTTATCCGAAGAAGCTAAACTGTGAATAAACTATTGACGCTTTGGGGGAAAATCGGGTATAGTAAAGGTATTGTTTCGTTTCGGTTTAGCATCTTACCATATGCTTAACAAAAAAGCAAGTAGATCATGGAGGAAAAACCATGTTTCATATTCTGGTCATTGATGATGACAAAAACACCCGTCGGCTTATGCGGGCTGTACTGGAGGGGGACGGCTACACCGTCACCACTGCCTGCGACGGGGAAGAGGCACTGGCCGTTATGGATAAGGAACACATCGACCTGGCCGTGCTGGACATTATGATGCCCCGGATGGACGGGTACGAATTTACGCAGACCTTGCGCTCTGCCAACAATGAGCTTCCCATTTTGATGGTATCTGCCAAGCAGCTTTCTGAAGACCGGAAAAAGGGCTTCCTCGTGGGCACCGACGACTATATGACAAAGCCTGTGGATACCGACGAAATGCTTCTGCGGATCAAGGCCCTGCTGCGGCGGGCCAAAATCGCCAGCGAGCGAAAAATTGTCATCGGGGATGTGGTGCTGGATTATGACTCCCTCACCGTCTCCCGGGGAAGCGAGCGTCAGGAGCTGCCCCAAAAAGAATTTCTGCTCCTTTACAAGCTTCTTTCCTATCCCGGAAAGATTTTTACCCGGATCCAGCTTATGGACGAAATCTGGGGCATGGACTCTGATACCGGCTGGGAGACCGTCACCGTCCATATTGGGCGGCTGCGGAAACGGTTCGAATCCTGGCCGGAGTTTGAGATCATCTCCGTCCGAGGTCTGGGCTACAAGGCGGTGAAAAAGGTATGAAGCAGAAAACCAAGGGCCGCATGACCCTTACCCTGCTGCTGTCCGCCAGCGTATTCCTGGTCACCCTCATTACCCTGGTCATCATCGGCTTGGTCCTGGTACTGGTGGACCATCTGGGCTTTCTGGGCCGGTGGATGGAGCACGCCAGCATTCTCAGCTTCTTCGTCATCATCTCCATTACCAGCCTGGCAGGCGGCACCTTGCTTGCTCTGTTTTTGGGTACCTTTCCCCTGCGATCCATCAACCGGATGACCGAGGGCCTGCATCGGCTTGCCTCCGGTGACTACAAAGCCCGGATCGTCCCCACCAAGATCTTAGGCAGCATCGCCCCCGTCCGGGATATGATTGACAGCTTCAATACCACCGCCGAGGAGCTGGAGGGCACCGAGGTGCTCCGCTCCGATTTTATCAACAACTTTTCTCATGAGTTCAAAACCCCCATTGTCTCCATTGCCGGGTTTGCAAGCCTCCTAAAGCAGGGCAATCTTTCTCCGGCGGAGCAGAAGGAGTACTTAGACATCATCGAAAGCGAAAGCCGCCGCCTGGCCCAGATGGCGACGAATGTTCTGAATCTGACCAAGGTAGAAAATCAGGCGATTTTAACGGATGTAACCACCTTCAACGTTTCCGAGCAGCTGCGGACCTGTGTATTGCTGCTGGAACGGAAATGGGAGCAGAAGAATCTGGACATGAACCTGGAGCTGGAGGAGCACACCATTACCGGCAGCCAGGAGCTATTAAAGCACGTTTGGGTAAACCTGCTGGATAATGCCATCAAATTCTCCCCGGAAGGCCAGACCGTAGAAATTTCCGCCAAAGAGGAAGAGAATACCCTGGCCATCTCCATTAGCAACACCGGCTCCTGCATCCCCAAGGAGCAGCAGGAGGCCATCTTCCGGAAGTTCTACCAGGCCGACCGCTCCCACAACACCGAGGGCAACGGCATCGGCCTGGCCGTAGTCAAGCGGGTGGTGGAGCTCCACGGCGGCACCATCCAGCTGGAAAGCAACCCGGCATTTACAAAGTTTACCGTAGTACTGCCGAAGACGAAATGATTTTACCCTTCCCCGGATTGGGGAAGGGTTTTTTAATCCCCCGTTCACAAGAAGCGGGGGATTAAAAGCTCTATTTCGTTTCACACCGGAACAATCCCACCGCCACCGGGACGCAGTACAGCAGCGGGCTTGCGTACCGAATGGCCCCGTTCAGATGGGTCAGCAGCAGCCCTGCCGTCAGAAGCACCAGGGGCAGCAGCATACCCTTTTTCCGCCGGTCATGCCCGTAGATTGCCGCCGCCAAAAGGGCCAGGCACAGCCAGGTGTAGGTGCCGGGGCTGAACAGCTCTTTGACAACGGGCGCATCCGTCAGGGACCACAGCCGGTCTTCCACCGCTTTTCGGGTATCCTCCGGGATCCAATGGGAGAAATTGCTCTGGGCCCCCTCCTTCACTTCACTGAAGGGGGACATGGAAACGGTGATCCGCTCCCCCTGTACGCTCCAGGGGGTAAAATAGTAGCTGCGGGAATACACCAGGGCCTCCAGGCAGGTCACCGGGTGCCGGAACAGCCATTTCACATGGAGGGCCAGATAATCGGACACCGCCTTCTTGCTTTCGGCGTGGTAGGTGCTTTTGATGGTATCCACACCTCTTGTGGAAAACCCGGTGCATACCGTATCATAGTCCAGCACCGCGCCGATGATGTCCTTCTCCTGCTGGGTCAGCTCGTCCTGGTGCTTTGCGCAGTAGTAGCCGGTAATGGGATAGAAGAAGCTGTAGTTCTCCTTCTCCATGGGCTTTTCCACTCCGAGAATCGGATACAGGACTCCGTTCAGGCAGAAGTGAAGGGCAAGCAAGGCGCAGGTCCCCAGGGTAAGGACCTTCTTTTTGTCGGACCGCACCAACATCAGCCCCAGTAAGGACAGGACCGCCAGATACACCGCACCCTTCCGGGTCAGGGCGACCAGGGCCGCCAGAACCGCAAGCCAAACCCAGTCTTTTTTTTCATTGGAGACTGTTGTCCTTCTGTAGTACAGGAAGAACAGCAGGTACAGCGGCGCATGGATGGAATCCTTCAAAACCGCCGCCACCAGAGAGCCGTAGTTGGGCCCTATCCCAAAGAACAGGCACAGCAGCGCCCCGGAAAGGACGCTTCCCCGGGCCGTCACCACTTCTTCACAGGCAAAGGAAAAGGCGTACAGAGTCAAAAGCAGCTGGAACAGGACGCACAGGAAAATGCCCACGTTGTCTCCGCCCAAGCCCTGGCCCAGGGAGAAGATGGGGCCATATACAAAGCTCAAAATCAGGGGGTTGGAGGCCTCAAAGGGCAGCTGCCCCTGGAACTGTAAAATCTGGGCATCTGTATCCCGGAAAATGGACCCGGGGGACCGCAAAATCAGAATGGGCAGCCAGCAGAGGAGGATAACCAAAGCCCATAGCATTTGCCGCCGGATAGATTTACACAGGTTCTGCCCCTTTTCCACAGGCCGCTGCATCCATCGGCAGAACAGCAAAATCAGCGCATACCAGCTCCCGACCTGGGTAAGCCAAAATAAAATATTTTCTGTGGGAGACGCCTTCGGGAAGCCCACCAAGCTTTGCAGCATCCCCGTGGGAGACTGGTCGATCAGAGTGTTGGCCCCGAAAAACAGCGCCAGAAGAAGCCCCGGCACAAACAGCCTTTTGGGGCTTTTCCAGCCAGCCGCCGCAGCACAGCCCACCGCCCCGCACAGAATTACCAGCTCCAACAGGGTCCGCTTTCCGCCGGATAGCAGATAGGCAATGCCATATTTCAGGTGCCCAAAAATGCTGCCCGGTTCCGCCCCCCATAGAATTACCCGCAGCAAAATGGCAGAAAGGAGGCAAAGAAACGCCCACACAGCCCCAATACAAACCTGCCCCCGGTCCGGCCGGAATTTTTTCATGTAACCATCGTCCTTTGCTTTTTTCTCAATTATAGTGGGAGTTGGGCGTTTTGTAAAGGGCCGTTGCGTTTACGGCTTTCCATACTGGGATACCGGACGCATTTCCAGCTCCATATGCCGGTAAGACGCCAGTACCTCCATGGCCCGCTCTTCCCGGACGGTCTTTCCGTTTTCCCCTGCCTTGGCATAGCCCCAATACAGGGTGTATGGGTCCCTTACCACCTTCTCAATCAGCTCCGGCCCCTCCACGCCGCAGCGATAGAAGCCGTAATACCGGCCCTGATCCTGGTCTTCCTCGCATCCCTCCAGGATATTGCCTTCGCAAATGTAGGAGATATTGCCCGCATACAGCTGACATTCCCCATCCCGGATGGTGTAAATATCCATACTGCTCCCGCCGGACCGGCAGAGAACCAGCTCCTGGATGCCGTCCCCGTTCAGGTCCAGCTTTGTGTAGGTGTCGTTCTTTACATCCTCGTACCGCAGCGCCCGTTCTGCCAAAAAACGGGCATAAGGGTCGGGATCGTCGATGATGACAGGCGTTTCCCCGAAGTGTTTCAGGGGCATCCAGTGAATTTCCAACGGGGGATAGGCATTTATCATTTCTCTTGCTTCTGCCTCGGTGATTTTTTGCCTGTTCTCAGTGTAGACGCCGTCCTTCGAATGCAGATACCAGGTATCGTCGGAAGCATCATAGGACACGCCCGTCAAAAAAGCCGCGCCTTCCTCGTTTGCCTGATAGAAGTAGTGCTGGAACATCCCCAGGTCCTCACAATAAACCTTGAACACATTTCCCCCGCAGGGCCGGAAGCTGGGGATAAGGATCCCGGTCCCCGTCAGGTCAAAATACCGGTAGGACTGCCCGTCCTTCATGGAGAGAATGTCCTCACCGCTGATGACCAATTCCTCCACGCCGTCTCCGTTTACATCGTATAAAACATAGGATAACCCATCCGCATTCGGTGCGGTTTCCAGCCGGTACTCCACAAATTCTTGATAGCCGGCCGTATACATGGCCTCCCGTTCTGCTTCGGCCGCTGCCTGCACCTCTGCCCGCCTTGCTACCACCTCTGCCCGATATTTTTGGACCTCCTCCATGGTGGTGGGTTTGGGCTGAATGGAGAGATCAAAAAGCTCTGAAAGGGCTTCCAGTGCCTCCTTGGTCATGGGCACTTCCTTGCCGTCCACCCAAATCACCGGGTCCAGGCCGATGGACACAAAAGCCTCCGGCAGGTCCGCATAGATTCGTGCAAACCCTTCGCTCAGCGCCAATAGCACCTTTTTGCCATCCTTGCGGGTGTAGTCCCATTGGGTATAGTCCGTCGATTCCAGCATCCCGCCGGTGATGGGGTCAAAATAGGCTTTCAGGGAATACCGGTAGTTGGCAGAGCCCCGTTCCCATTTCCAAACGCCCATGTCGGCGGTGATGTACAGGTTCAGGTCAAAGGTTCCTTCCAAATGGAGGTCCCCGTCCCAATATTCTATCTGCACATTGGGCGTCTCTTCGATCAGACCATTCACCTCCAGTGATTGAAACAGGACACTGTTTTCATCGTAGTTCAGAGGGATAAAACTGGACAGCAGCTTCAAATGATATTTCTCCACGATTTGCTCTAGTTTGTCCACCATTTCCTGGCTGTAGCAGCCGTAGGTAAGCTGCATATTTTCGGGAATGTCCCAGGACGCCCCGGATTTGGCCGCCAGGTCCGCTTCCAGCGCAATGGCTCCATCCCGATCATATGTGTTGGTGAAAGCAACCCACTCCTTCAGCGCTTCCAGATTGGTCCCCTGCAGGGAAAGCAGCACGATAGGCTCCTGACTTTCCACCGGGATCACATTTCCCTCTTCATCATATTCCGTAGGTACATAAAAGCTGTACTCCCCCACCTTCAGGTCCTGCATCCGCAGGGCATACACCACCGCACACCCCACCAGCAGCAGCGTCAGCGCCACAATGGCCGCAATGAGCCACAGCTTTCGTTTGGGCAGCCGCCGGACTTTTTTCTCTCCCTGCCGGAAGCTTTGCGCATCCAATATGTACCGGTCCCGCACGTTGTTGAGGCCGTTTAATAAATCCATGCTGTTCATACATACCCCTCCTGGCTGAGCTTTTTCCAGAGCTTCCCCCGGGTCCTGTGGAGCATGGAGGTCACCTTGCTCTGGCTGAAACCGGTGATTTGCGCAATGGTCTCAATGGAATCTAAGTACCAGTACCGGCACAAAAACACGTTCCGCTCCGTTTCCGGCAGCTTGTCCAAAAAGGCATTCAGGAGCCTTGCCAGCTCCCGTTGGGAAACTTTCGTTTCCAGATCCTGCCCGGCCACGCATTTGTCCAGCTCATCCAGGGCCAAAACCATCTCCTTGCCGCCCCGCTTCTGGGCGCTCTGCCTGCGCCAGCGGTCAATGGAAATATGCCGGGTGATTTTTCCCAGAAACGCATTCAAAAGACTGGGTTTTCTGGGCGGAATGGTGTTCCAGGCCGTCAGATAGGTATCACTGACGCTTTCCTCCGAATCCTCGATAGAAGACAGAATGTTGTAGGCAATGCTGTAGCAGTACCCGCCGTACTTTCTGTCCGTTTCCACAATGGCCTGTTCCGATCTCTCAAAAAACAGCGCCACAATTCCCTGATCCTCCAAGGGACCACCTCCTATGTTTGTCTTCACCTATATAGGCGCAAAAAGGCTGGAAATATTGCATGGAAAGGAAAATATTTTTTCAAGGGAATTGTAGCATAGGGAAGCAGGCAGTTCAAGATGGGGGCAATTGCGTTTTGTGAGAAAGCAGAGTCTGTGGGTGCATTAGCAAATGGGGATTTGACGGGGTAAACGGTAGGTACCGGCGGGCGGGAAAAATTCCCTTCCCCCTCCTGCGTGGAGGGGGTGGCCCGCAGGCCGGGGGTGGAGGGGACACCTAACGAAAGCCGGTAGGTTC
>CAKTHQ010000002.1 GCA_934565415.1 uncultured Oscillospiraceae bacterium | reverse complement strand
ATGAACGGCGAGAATACCGCCATCTTCTTCGGCCTGTCCGGCACCGGCAAGACCACCCTGTCCACCGACCCCAAGCGTCTGCTGATCGGCGACGACGAGCACGGCTGGGACGACAACGGCGTGTTCAACTTCGAGGGCGGCTGCTACGCCAAGGTTATCAACCTGGATAAGGACTCCGAGCCCGACATCTACAACGCCATCCGCCGGGATGCTCTGCTGGAGAACGTTACCGTGGACAAGGACGGCAAGATCGACTTCGCCGACAAGTCCGTTACCGAGAACACCCGTGTGTCCTACCCCATCGACCACATCAAGAACATCGTTCGTCCCGTTTCCACTGCCCCCGCAGCCAAGAACGTGATCTTCCTGTCTGCCGATGCCTTCGGCGTTCTGCCTCCCGTGTCCATCCTGACCCCCGAGCAGACCCAGTACTACTTCCTGTCCGGCTTCACCGCCAAGCTGGCCGGTACCGAGCGGGGCATCACCGAGCCCACCCCCACCTTCTCCGCCTGCTTCGGCCAGGCCTTCCTGGAGCTGCATCCCACCAAGTATGCAGAAGAGCTGGTTAAGAAGATGAAGGTCTCCGGCGCCAAGGCTTACCTGGTCAACACCGGCTGGAACGGCACCGGCAAGCGTATTTCCATTAAGGATACCCGCGGCATCATCGACGCCATCCTGTCCGGCGCCATTAACACCGCTCCTACCAAGAAGATCCCCGTCTTCGACTTCGAGGTTCCCACCGAGCTGCCCGGCGTGGATCCCGCCATCCTGGATCCCAGAGACACCTATGCCGATCCCACCGTCTGGGAAGGCAAGGCTCAAGACCTCGCCGGCCGGTTCATCAAGAACTTCGCCAAGTACGAGGGCAACGAGGCCGGTAAGGCTCTGGTTGCTGCCGGTCCTAAGCTGTAAAAAGCACCATATTGTTTGTTTTTTCGATACCTGCAAGGGGAAAATTTCCCCTTGCAGGTATCTGAAAATGCGGCAGTGGGGTGAATCTGTGGGGATAAAGGATTGTCCCCAGAGATTTCCCCATTTGCCGTGATATATTCATTTTAACGGAGGTTAAAACCAATGGCTCAGAAAGTCCAATTCACTGAAACCGTCCTTCGTGATGCCAACCAGTCCCTGATGGCTACCCGTATGCCTTTTGAAGATATGGAGGGCATCCTGTCCACCATGGATAAGGCCGGTTACTACTCTGTGGAGTGCTGGGGCGGCGCCACCTTTGACAGCTGCCTGCGCTACCTGAACGAGGATCCCTGGGAGCGGCTGCGCGCATTCCGCAAGGCCATGCCCAACACCCGGCTCCAGATGCTGCTGCGGGGCCAGAACCTGCTGGGTTACAAGCACTACCACGACGATGTTGTAGAGAAGTTCGTGGAGCTGTCCATTAAGAACGGCATCGATGTGCTGCGTATCTTCGACGCTCTGAACGATTTCCGCAACATTAAGACTGCCCTGGAGGCAACCAAGAAGTACGCCACCGCCAACACCGTGGCTTCCGGCTGCATTTCCTACACCCAGTCTCCCGTCCACACCCCCGCCAAGTACGCCGAGATGTGCAAGGAGCTGCAGAGCATGGGCTTCGACACCATCTGCCTGAAGGACATGGCCGGTACCATGAGCCCCAACGAGGCGGACCAGCTGTTCAAGGGCATCCGGGATGCCGGCGTGACCCTGCCCCTGATTCTGCACACCCACTGCACCACCGGCATGGCTTACATGACCGTTATGAAGGCTGTGGAAGCCGGTGTGGACATCATCGACACCGCTACCTCCTGCTTCTCCAACGGCACCAGCCAGCCCGCTACCGAGACCCTGTACTACGCCCTGAGCCAGTACGGCATCGATACCGGCCTGAACGAGGACGTGATCAACGAGGTCAACTCCTTCTTCAAGCCCGTGAAGCAGAAGTACATCGACAACGGCCGCATCAACCCCAAGTCCATGGGCACCGACGCCCAGGCTCTGGTGTACAAGGTTCCCGGCGGTATGCTGTCCAACATGATCGCCAACCTGACCGATATGCACGCCATGGATAAGTTCGACGCCGCTCTGGCCGAGATTCCCTCCGTCCGGAAGGACATGGGCTATCCTCCTCTGGTCACTCCTCTGTCCCAGATGGTGGGCAACCAGGCCGTTACCAACGTTCTGGTGGGCGAGCGCTACAAGAACATCTCCAAGGAAGTCAAGGCTTACTTCAAGGGTGAGTACGGCATTGCCCCCGCCCCCGTGGACGCCGACCTGGAGAAGCGGATTCTGGACGAGGCCGGTATGGCCGCTCCCCAGGACTGCCGCGTGGAAGACAGCAAGCGCACCGGCGAGGAGTTCGCCAAGGCCAAGGAAGCCCTGGGCGACCTGGCCAAGAGCGAAGAGGACATCATGAGCTACATCTGCTATCCCGCTCAGGCCGAGAAGTTCCTGGAAGGCCGTAAGGCGAAGGAAGAGAACAAGGTTACCTACACCATTACCGAAGCGTAAGGAGGAGCCTTCCTATGAATGAGTATATTTCTAACGGCGAAGCCGGTATCCTGGCTCTGCTGGGCTATGCGGTGGTTTTCTTTGGCCTGATCCTGCTGATGATCGTGGTCATCGCCCTGGGCAAGTACTTTGCTTCCAAGGATGCCAAGATGGCTGCAACTGCCGCCGCTGCCGCCAAGGCCGCCGCTCCTGCCGCTCCCGCCGCCGCTCCCAAGGCCGTGGCTCCCGGTTCCGCCGGTGAGCTGAAGCTTTACGATGTGGAGCCCAAAACCGCAGCTATGCTTATGGCCATCGTGGCCGACAAGATGGGCAAGCCTCTGAACGAGCTGCGCTTCAAATCCATTAAGGAGGTCAAATAATCATGAAATACAAAGTGACTCTGAAGGGCCGTACTTACGAAGTTGAAGTAGAAGCCGGTGAGGCCATCCTGCTGGACGAGTACGAAGCCGTTGCCCCTTCCGCTCCCGCTGCGGCTCCTGCCGCCGCTGCCGCCCCTGCGGCTGCCCCCGCTCCCGCCGCTGCCCCTGCCGCTCCTGTGGTCACCGGTGCCGGTGAGCCCGTGAACGCCCCCATGCCCGGCAACATTCTGAAGGTCAATGTCACCGCAGGCCAGGCCGTTAAGGCTGGCGATGTACTGTGCGTGCTGGAGGCCATGAAGATGGAGAACGAGATCATGGCTCCCAAGGACGGAACCGTTACCCAGGTTCTGGTCTCCAAGGGCGCCACCGTGGATACCGGGGCACCTCTGGTTGTGGTTGGTTAAGGAGGGCTCCCAATGAACGTTGGTGAAATCCTTCTGAACCTGTGGAATAATTCCGGCTTTGCCGCCATTATTACCGGTTTCGTTTCCAATAACGGCTGGCAGAACCTGGTGATGCTGGCCATCGCCTGTGTGCTGCTGTACCTGGCCATCGTCAAGAAGTTCGAGCCCCTGCTGCTGGTGGGCATCGCCTTCGGCTGCCTGCTGACCAACCTGCCCAACGCAGGCCTCTACCATCAGTACCTTTGGGATAATTTTATGAATCCCGATAGCCCCGTGTACCACAGCTTCGGCGAAATCATGCGTAACGGCGGCCTGCTGGACATCTTCTACATCGGTGTCAAGACCAGCCTGTACCCCTGCCTGATCTTCATGGGCGTTGGCGCTATGACCGACTTTGGCCCTCTGCTGTCCAATCCCAAGAGCCTGCTGCTGGGTGCCGCTGCCCAGCTGGGCGTGTTCGTTGCCTTCTTCGGTGCCGTGTGCATGAAGTTTTCCGGCCCCGAGGCTGCTTCCATCGGCATCATCGGCGGCGCGGACGGCCCCACCGCCATCTTCCTGACCACCCGTCTGGCTCCCCATCTGCTGGGCGCCATCGCCGTGGCAGCATATTCCTACATGGCCCTGATCCCTCTGATTCAGCCCCCCATTATGAATCTGCTGACTTCTCCTGAGAGCCGGAAGATCAAGATGGTCCAGACCAGAAATGTGTCCAAGACCGAGAAGATCATCTTCCCCATCCTGGTCACCATGTTCGTGGCCCTGCTGCTGCCCGATACCGCTCCTCTGATCGGCTGCCTGATGCTGGGCAACCTGTTCAAGGAGACCGGCTGCACCGACCGCCTGAGCGACACCGTACAGAATGCCCTGATGAACATCGTCACCATCCTGCTGTCCACCGCCGTGGGTTCCACCATGGTTGGCTCCACCTTCCTGACCGCACAGACCCTGAAGATCGTGGTCCTGGGTGTCATCGCCTTCGGTATTTCCACCGCCGGCGGTCTGCTGGGCGGCAACGTGATGTGCTGGGCTACCAAGGGCAAGGTCAACCCCCTCATCGGTTCCGCCGGTGTGTCTGCCGTTCCTATGGCCGCCCGTGTGTCCAATAAGGAAGGCCAGAAGGCCAACCCCTCTAACTTCCTGCTGATGCACGCCATGGGCCCCAATGTGGCTGGCGTTATCGGCTCCGCCATCGCCGCCGGCTTCCTGCTGAGCGTCTTTACCGTGCACTAAACCATAAGCAAAATCCGCTGCTCTGTAATAGAGCGGCGGATTTTTTTAGTCTTGTATGATTTGTTCCAGCAGCTGCCGGGTCTGGGCAAACTGCTCCCGCCGTTCCTCTCCGGGAACGCCTTTGCTCTGCATATCGGCGGTTTGCAGGGCAAGGAGCTGGCGGGTGGCTTCGCAGCCGAAGCGGATGACCAGATTTTGCAGAATCCATTTTTCCGGGGTCAGCCTGGTCATGTGCAAAAGGATGAGAAAGTCTGCCCGTTTGCGAAGGGCCCGGGGGGCCTCCATCTCTTTTAGAAGGCGATCCGCCAGGGCCGCCCCAACCTGGGCGTGGCCCTTAAAGTGGCCCCGGCCCGTGGCGTCCTGGGTAAAGGCGGCAGGCTTGCCAATATCGTGGAGCAGCGCCGCCCAGCGTAAGGTCAGGTCCCCGGGCACCTGACTGACCACATGGGCAATGTGGGTATACAGGTCGTACCGGTGGTGGGGGGACCGCTGGTCAAAGCCCAGGGTAATGGCCAGCTCCGGCACGGCCCCGCAGATAACGGGGGCAAAGTCCAGAAGCTGCTGCAAGGTGATTTCCGGCAGAATCCGGCTCATAAGCCCAAACCGCCGCTTGGGGGACAGCTTTTTCAGACAGGGCGCATAGAGACATAGGGCCTTTTGCGTAGAGGGTTCTACCAAAAGGCCTTGGGTAACGGCATATTTAAGCCCCTGCAAGATCCAGGCAGGGTCCTTCTCCAGGGCCTGGGCGGAGACCAGATGCAAGGCGTTTTCCCGAATTTCAAAAACCGGGTCCGTTCCGGGGATGTTCATTGGGCCTCCTCAGGAACGGGGCACAGGGCCTGGGCATAGAGCCAGAGGGCAAAGAGCAGGTACACGGGCTGTACCCGGACCCCTATGCTGGCGGCCATGCACAAAAAGCAGCCCATCAGCGCAAAGCGGAAGCACCACTTGGGGGACCCCAGCTTTGCTTCCCCAGCCGCCTGCTGGTAGGCAAAGGCTGCCAGGCACAGGCCGGAAAGCAGGGCAAAGAGGTAATTCTGGATCTGAGGCACCCGGCTCCACAGCTGGTAGGAGCCGATGAGCCGCAGAATCAGGCAGATACACAGCCCCGCGCTAAAGCCTGAGGGGCTCTTTTTCTTTTGGAACGCATATAGGGCCTGGGCTGCCAGGATCACCGCCGCACCGTACCGGGACAGGGTGAAAAACAGGGAGCCGGTTCCGCCGGAATCTACCAGCAGCCCCAGCCCTAAGGCCAGAGAGGGGACGGCGGTGCTTCGGAGGGTTCTTTCCGGCACCTGAGCAAACCACACGGCGGCAGCGGTCAGCACCGTAAGAAGCAGCGCCGCATAGCCTGCCGGGTGGTGGGAAACCAGCAGCCCCCGGTCATCGGTGCCAAGGGCATACAGCAGCCACCGGGCGGCCATGGCAAACAGCCCCAGAACGGGCACAAAGCAAGTGAGTTTGGATCGATTCATGGGGACCTCCTTATTTTTACGCCAGCAACCACACACCCGCCGCCAGAATCGGCTGGTGGAGCAGATAGATCAGCAAACTGTTCCTGCCGCACCACTGCAAAAAGGGGAACCGGGCGGTGAGGAACCGGCTCTGCTTATCCCCGTAGACCTTTTTCCCCAAGGCCGCTCCCAGCAGGAAGTAGCCCAGGTTGGGAAGCAGGGGGAAATAATCGGAGGAGGCAAAGCCATAGGGGGCAAAGCCCAGGGGCATCAGCCAGGGGAAAGGGAAGGCCTTCGTCCGCAGGTACAGCCCGGCGGCAGCCATCAGAAGGCCCAGGCCCACAAGCCCCCATTGGGGGAGCCTGCGGAATAGGGGCCACAGCATCATGCATAGGCCTAAGCATTGCAGCACGCCAATGTAGATGATAATATCCTTCCCGGCGGCGCCAAGAAGAAACATCCCCACCGTAGCGGCGGTACACAGAAAGCCGCACAGGAATACCTGCAGCCCCCGCTTGACCGGGTGGCTGCCCAGGGTAGCGCTGATGCCGGAAATGAGCAGAAAAATAGCCCCGTAGTTGTTTTTAAACAGCAGGTACCACGCAGGCATTTGCCAGTGCCACACGCCGAACAGGTCCACCAGGTCGTAGATAAGGTGGATGCCGATCATGCCGAGAAGGGCCAGCCCCCTTAGGGCGTCCAGCTCCCAGATGCGGCGCTTCATTCTGCGGTAGCCCCGGCGTTGGCTTCCTCTTCCAATACCCGGTAGGCCACCTTGCCCACCAGGGTCTTGGGCAGCTCCTTCCGGAACTCGATCTCCCGGGGCATGGCGTACTTGGCAATGCGGCCGGAGCAGTAGTCCAGAATTTCCTTCTTCAGCTCCTCGGAGGGCTCTACCCCGGGCATGGGCACTACATAGGCTTTCACCCGCTGGACCCGGTAGGGGTCCTTTACGCCGATGACGCAGCTCAGGAGCACTTTGTCGTTGGCATCGATGATGTTTTCCAGCTGGGAAGGGTACACGTTGTAGCCGGAGGTGACAATCATCCGCTTGATGCGCTGGCGGAAGTACACAAAGCCGTCCTGGTCCATGTGGCCCAGGTCGCCGGTGTGTAGCCAGATCCGGCCGTCGTAATGGCGGCGAAGGGTCTGACGGGTTTCCTCCGGGTTATCCATGTAGCCCAGCATGACGGTGGGGCCGGAGACGCAGATTTCGCCCTCGGTATTGGGGTCCACCTCGTTGGTGGTGCCGGGCTCTACGATCTTATAGTATGTATCCGGGAAGGGCACGCCGATGGAGCCCTGGCGGGCATAGTCCTTGGGGGTCAGGCAGGAGGCGGTGACGCACTCGGTGGTGCCGTAGCCCTCCCGGATCTGCTCGGTGCAGCCGTGGTCCTTCAGGAAGGTATCCACCTTCTTTTTCAGCTCCGGGGACAGGCTGTCGCCGCCGGAGAAGATGCCCTTCAGGAAGCTCAGGTCTGCATTCTCCAGGTTCTCCGCCCGCAGCAGGGCCTCGAACAGGGTAGGCACGCCGGGAATCAGGTTGGGCTTCTGCTTTACCAGGGTCTCGGCGTAAATCTTCACGTTGAACTGGGGGATGAGGATGCAGGTGCCGCCGGCAACCAGGGGGGTATGGATGCCGATGCCCAGGCCGAAGCCGTGGAACACGGGCATGACGGAGAGCATCTTCATATCGGAGATTTCCTCCATACTAAAGCCGGAGGCGGCAATGGTCTGCAGGGCCAGGGCATTGAAGTTCAGGTTGGAAAGCATAATGCCCTTGGTGGTGCCGGTGGTGCCGCCGGAGTAGAGGATGGCGCCGCACGCATCGTACCGGCCCTCCTGGGGGGGCAAAACCGTTTTTTTCCCGGCCCGGACCATATCATACCACAGGGTGTAGCCGGTTTTGGGCAGCTTTTTGATGGCCCGGGCGGACTTGGTCATGGGATACAATACGTTCAGGGGCACGGGCAGCTCGTCGGCCACCTTGGCAATGAGGATTTTGGTGGGGTTTTCCAGCTGGGGCAGGATTTCGGCCACCTTGTAGTAGAACTGGTCCAGGGTCAGGATGGCCTTGCTCTTGGAGAAGTTCAGGTAGAAGGCAATCTCCTGGGAGGCGGACAGGGGGTGGATCATATTGGGAATGGCCCCCAGCCGGTTCAGGGCGTAGAAGCAGTCCAGCGCCTGGGGCGTATTGGCCATGCAGATGGTCACCTTGTCGCCTTTGCGGATGCCCATGTTGTAAAGACCCTGGGCGGCGGCGTGAATGCGCTTCATAAATTCGGCGTAGGTGGTCTTTTTGCCCATAAAAATATAGGCCACATGGTCCGGCTGCCGCTTGGCGGCGGCGGAGACAAGCTCATACATGGTTTTGTGGGGATATTCCAGAGAAGCCGGCGTTTTGCCGTAATATTTTAACCAAGGTGCGGAGGCAGAGATACCCATTTTCTAGTTCCTTTCCTTTTTGGGCCGATCAAAAGGCCAGAATAGGCCCAGTATAACACTTCCCGGCGAAAATTTCCACCCTTTTTCGAAAATTACGAGAAATTCGGTATAAAAAATGAAAAAGGAAAGAAGGAAATGCGAATCCGATTCTGTTTTACACGCGTTTCTGCCTGCCGGCTCCAGGGCTATTTTGGAAAAAACGCCGGTTTATTTTCCGAAAAGCCGCCGGTAGGCATCGTTCAGCTGCTGCTGGCGAAGGGTGTAGAGCGCCTTGTTTTCGGGGTTCGGCGTGTATTTTTGGTAGGTCCGCTCCCGGGCGGCAAAGGCGGTTTCGTAATCCGGCATCAGCCCCAGGGCTACGGCGGCACCCAGCCAGGCACCAAAGGCGGTGGCCTCGGCGGAGCCGGTTTCTTTCAGGAGGGTTTTCCCGTATACATCGGCCTGAATCTGGTTGAAGGCATCAAAGTGGGTCAGGCCGCCGCCGATGTAAATTTCCCGGAAGGTACCGGCGTAGCGCTCCAGGACATCGATGTTGTTTTTGGCCTCCAGGGCAATGGCCTCCAGCACGGCCCGGACCATATCCGCCCGGGTGGTGCCCAGGCTCAGGTTTACAAAGGCGCCCTTGGCGGCGCTGTTCCAGTCCGGAGTGCCCCGGCCCTGGAAGTAGGGCAGGGCCAGGCAGCCGTTTGCACCGGCCGGGGAGGACAGAACGGCGCCGTTGATTTTTTCAAAGGGCCGTTCCGGATCGCTGTCGGAGAACAGCTCCCGCTTTGCCCAGTTGTACATGGCGGCGCAGGCCAGCATACTGCTTTCCAGCACATAGGCCCCGGGTACCGCGTGGGCCCCGCAGATGATATTGCCCTCCAGCCCCTCCGGCACCCGGGGGCAGAAGCCCAGCATAAAGGCGCCGGTGCCGGTGGTCAGCTCTACCTTGCCGCTGCCGGTAACGCCCTGGCCCAGGGCGCCGCACTGCTGGTCCCCGCCGCCGGACACCAGGGGAATGCCCTGGGTCAGCCCGGTTTTTTCCGCAAACTCCGCCGTTACGGTACCGATGATGCTGCCGGGCTCCACCAGCCGGCAGAGCTTGTCCTGTTCCACCTCGAAAAGGTCCAGCAGCTGCCGGTCCCATTGCCGTGTGCGGATGTTCATCAGCAGGCTCCGGGCGCCGTAGGTGTGGTCCGTGCGGAAGTTACCCGTAATTTCGTGGACGATAAAGTCTGCAATGGTGCAGATTTTGTAGGTTTTTTCGTAGAGGGAGGGCTCGTTCCTGCGGAACCAGGTCATTTTTGTGCCGGAAAACACCGTATTGATCCGGGCCCCGGTGAGGCTGTGGACAAAGGGCACATGGCTCTGCATCTGGGCCACGATTTCCCCGTTCCGCTTGTCCTGCCACATAATGGCAGGCCGCAGGGCCTGCCCGTCCCTGTCCACGGGTATGATGCTGGAGCGCTGGCTGGTCAGGGACAGACCGTCGATTCGCAGCCCCTTTTCCGCGCAGAAGTTTACGGCCTCCCGGCTGATTTTCACAATGGCCTCCGCCCAGTCGGAGGCGGGCTGCTCGGCGTAGATTTCCCCGAAGAAACGGACCTGGCGGGGAATCTGGTGGACAAACAGCTCCTCTCCCCGGGGGCCGTACAGAACGCCCCGAATGCTGGAGGTGCCGACATCAATGACTAAAAGATACGTAGGGATGCTCCTTTCGGAATTTGTTTTTAGTATGACAGAGAAAACGGAATTTTGCAAGGAAAAAACGGCGCCCCCGGCGGGAAAACGCGGGGACGCCCTTGAAAAAAGCTATGCAATTATAGCTTTCTACGATGGTGCCGTCGGTAACGTACTCGTAGCTGCCGTTTTCCGTCTGGACGCAGTTGAACAGAGTGGGGGCGCAGAGGCTGGCCACCATACGGCCGGAAACCGGGCGCTGAATTCCCGCATGGCTTTCCAGAGATTGGGTACGCCGGCCTGGGGCGGCATCTGCGATACCGATATGGTGGCCCTGAATCTTTCGGCAGACCACAAGACTGTGGCGAACCTGAACGCCTGCCCGCCCCTGCTGGTCGGCGTGGGCGTAGCTACCTCCGTAGAGACCGCCGCCCTGCTTTCTCTGTAGGCCCCACCACCTCCATGCGGATGGAGAAGTTTGAGTATGAGTTCGTCAAGCATACCGGTGTCCGTGTCATCGTCGGCAAGGGCGGCATGGGCCCCAATACCGAGCGTGCCTGCAAGGAGTTCGGTGCCATCCACTGCGTGTTCCCCGCCGGCTGCGCCGTAGTGGCTGCTACCGAGGTGCTGAAGATCCAGGAGCATCACTGGGATGAGCTGGGTATGCCCGAGACCCTGTGGTGCAACAAGGTCAAAGAGTTTGGCCCCCTGATCGTCTCCATCGATCCCGACGGCCGGAACCTCTTCGAGGAGCAGAAGGTACTGTACAACCAGCGCAAGGAGCAGGCCAAGCAGGCCATCTACCCCGAAGTCAAGTTCATTAAGTGATCCTTTCTTTCCCGCCCTCCAGGCTGCCACCACGGCTTGGGGGGCGGTTTCTATGGGGCCGGAAAAAGAAACTTTTTGTTTTCTCCTTTACATCGATTTTGGAATATAGTACACTGTTATATACGAAAATAGGTTCAAGATTGGATAAAGGAGACATCAGAAATGAACAAACAGGAAAAGCCGGAGGTCATCCAGGTCCGGAATGCCCATGTGCACAACCTGAAGCACATTGATGTGGATATTCCTCTGAACCGGATCGTAGGCATTGCCGGGGTATCCGGGTCCGGCAAGTCCTCCCTGGCCCTGGGGGTATTGTACGCGGAGGGGTCCCGGCGGTATCTGGATGCTCTGTCCACCTATACCCGCCGCCGGATGACTCAGGCCCCCCGGGCAGAGGTGGACGAGGTGCTGCACATTCCGGCGGCCCTGGCCCTGCACCAGCGGCCGGGGATCCCGGGGATCCGGAGCACCTTCGGCACCGGGTCGGAGCTATTAAACAGCCTGCGGCTCATGTTTTCGAGACTTTCCAGCCACCGCTGCCCCAATGGGCACTATTTAGCGCCCACCCTAGCTGTGGCGGCGGGGCAGGCGCTCCGCTGCCCTGTCTGCGGGGAAACGTTTTATGCCCCTTCCGCCGAGGAGCTGGCCTTTAACTCCCAGGGGGCCTGCCAGGGATGCGGCGGCACGGGGCTGGTGCGGACGGTGGACGAAAGCACCCTGATTCCGGACGATACCTTGACCATCGACGAAGGGGCGGTGCTGCCCTGGAAGACCCTGATGTGGTCCCTTATGACGGATGTCTGCCGGGAGATGGGGGTCCGTACCGATATTCCCTTCCGGGACCTGACGGACCGGGAAAAGGACATCGTCTACCACGGCCCGGCGGAGAAAAAGCATATTTTTTATAAGGCAAAGGGGACCAATCAGTCGGGAGAACTGGATTTCACCTACTTTAATGCCGTATACACCGTGGAGAATGCCCTGTCCAAGGTAAAGGACGAGACCGGCATGAAGCGGGTGGAGCGTTTTTTGAAGGAGAAAACCTGCCCGGACTGCGGCGGCACCCGGCTTTCGGAAAAGGCCAGGTTTCCCCTGCTTCGGGGCATTTCTCTGGCCCAGGCCTGCACCATGCCCCTTTCGGAGCTGGTAGAGTGGGTAAAAGGGGTCCCCGGTTCCCTGCCGGAGGAAATGAAGCCCATGGCGGAGAGTATCTGCGATTCCTTCCTGCTGGTGGCCAGGCGGCTCATGGACCTGGGGCTGGGATACCTGTCCCTGGACCGGGCGGCCTCTACCCTGTCTACCGGGGAGCGTCAGCGGATGCAATTGGCCCGGGCCGTCCGGAACCGGACTACAGGCGTTTTGTATGTGCTGGATGAACCCTCCATTGGCCTGCATCCAAGCAACATTGTGGGCCTGACGGATGTGATGCACGATTTGATTGCCGACGGGAACTCCGTGATTTTGGTGGACCACGACACCCAGATCTTGCAGGAAGCGGACTATGTGGTGGAAATGGGCCCCAAGGCCGGGGCGGAAGGGGGCTATGTGCTGGCCCAGGGCACCGTTCCGGAGATCGAGGAAAACCCCGCCTCCAGAATCGGCCCCTTTCTGAAGGGGACACCGGCCCTTCTGCGCAAAAAAAGCAGCCCGGAAAATATATTTGACCTGGGGAAGATCCATCTTTCCACGAAAGAACTGCATACCGTGAAGCCTTTGGAGGCGGATATCCCCAAGGGTCGGCTGACAGTGGTTACCGGTGTATCCGGCTCCGGAAAGACCACTTTGATTCTGGAAAGTCTGGTCCCGGCCCTGGAGGCTCTGACGAACGGCAGCCCATTGCCGGGGCACATAAAAGAAATTCAAGCGGAGGGCATCCAGCAGGTAAAGCTCATTGACGCGGCCCCCATCGGGGTAAATGTCCGCTCCACCGTGGCTACCTATGCAAATGTCCATGATGAGCTGCGGAGAATCTACGCAAAACTGGAAGAGGCCAAGGCCCTGGGCTATAAGGCCGGGGACTTCTCCTACAACACCGGCCGCCTGCGGTGCCCCACCTGCGACGGAACCGGCTCCATCAGCCTGGATGTCCAGTTTTTGCCGGATGTGGACATCCCCTGCCCGGATTGCCGGGGCAGCCGCTACAGCCGGGAGGCCCAGCGGGTAGCCCGGGAAAACAAGAAGGGGCAGCGCTTTTCTCTGCCGGAAATTATGGATATGGACATTGACCGGGCCATGGAAGCCTGCGCCGACCTGAAAACCGTGGCCTCCCGCTTAAAAGTGCTGCATGACCTGGGCCTGGGCTACCTGACCCTGGGGGAGGCCACCCCCAGCCTCTCCGGCGGCGAGGCCCAAAGGTTAAAGCTGGCCTCCGAAATGGGAAAGCAGCAAGGCTCCTCTGTATTTGTTTTTGACGAGCCCACCATCGGTCTGCATCCGCTGGATGTGCAGATCCTTCTGGGCATCTTCGACCGGCTGGTACTGAGCGGCGCTACCGTGGTGGTCATCGAGCACGACCTGGACATGATCCGCAACGCGGACTTTCTCATCGATATGGGCCCCGGCGGCGGCAAGGACGGCGGCAGGATCGTCGCCGCAGGGACTCCGGAGGAGATCAAAGAAAACCCGAACAGCGCGACGGGAAGGTTTTTGTAAGGAACGGAAAAGCATCATAAAAATGTTCCTGCGACCGCCGGTTGGTTCGCAGGAACATAGAATTGTGGAAGGGAGAAGTCGGAGAAGGGCTACAGGTGCCGGGGCATGGTGGTGGTGTACTCGTATTTGTCTCCGGCATGATAGCTGATTACATAGTATAGGGGCGTCCCGTCGGACAGGTGCATCAGAGAGGTCATTTTCAGTACGGCGGAGGTGTTTTTCAGGTCCAGCAGCTTCTGAACCGTTGAATCGGCCATGGTTGCTTCGATTTTGATTTCAATGCTGTCCATGTTCAGATGGTACTCCTCCTCGTACAGGCGGTAGAGAGAGGTATCCTCCAGGAGCTTGGTATGCAGGTTCGGGCAGAGACGCTGGCGGATATAGGAAATTTCGTAGGCCATGGGAACCTTATCCCCCAGCCGGACACGCTTGACCCGGTAAACCCGTTCTCCGGGCTGAAGGGCCAGGGCCGCAGAGGCCTGGGCAGGCAGATCGGCAAGAATTTCGATGGAGCGGATCTCGGAGGACGGAACCTTGCCCAGACGGTGCATCTGCTCCGTAAAGCTTTCGTGAAAGCGGGCAGGGGCGTACTGGGCCTTTTTCTCCCGCACAAAGGTCCCTGCGGAAACACGCCGTGTAATATAGCCTTCCGCCTCCAGCATGGATAGGGCATGGCGGATGGTTTCCCGGCTGACGCCGTAGCGCTGCCGCAGCTCCATTTCCGTTTCCATCCGGCTGCCGGGGGCCAGCTCTCCGCTGTCGATGCGCTGCCGCAGCTCCCCGTAAATTCTGGTATAGGAAAAATTATTCGCCATACAGCTGCGCCTCCTTTTTTTCTCCATTATAGCCTGAAAAACAGGCTGACGCAAGTAGGATTCTGCCCCGGGAAACAGGTCCCGGGGCAGAAATGTTTTGATTGGATCAGAAGGACAGAAAATCCTTGACGGCATCCTGGGCGGCCTTTTCCACCATTTTATCGATGGAAGTGCCGATGACCAGAATGTTGACCTTGGTATCCTGGAAGGCCCGGAAGTTGGTGGCGTTGATGCCGCCCTCGGCCAGGGTGGGGACGGTAACGGATTCCACCAGGGCGCAGAGCCGTTCCTTGATTTCCGGATGAATCTCTCCGGCGGCTACACCCTCATAGCTCATGCCGGTCATCAGGCCGATCATATCGGTGCCAACCTCCTGCATCTGCTTGGCCACTTTGGCGACTTCCTCGGGGGTTTCGGCAGGCAGGCCAAAGGTGTGCAGGTCGGAGTGCTTACCGATGTAGGCATCCACCAGCAGGCCGTAGCTATGGGCCTTCTCGACCAGTTCCGCCAGATCCTCAATGCAGGACTTGTGGGTGTGCAGGCCGTCGGCACCGGCCAGAGCCATCATGGCAAAATCCTCGTCCCGCAGAGGCATGGGAACCACTTCGGTGAAGCCGCCGGGAATGCCGACTGTGATATAAGTGCCTTTGGGACATACGGCCCGGACGCCCCGGGTAACCTCGGCCATCTGGGCCACGGTGATCTCGTGGCGGATCTGTTCCGCGTCGTGCATGGAGGTCACGCCCTTGTAGCCCCGGGCCAGTGCCACGGCGGGATGGTTGGGCTCGATCATGGTAACGCCAACATCGCATACGGCCTTGGCCAGCCGGGCGTCATCGCCGGTAATGCCGGTGCTGAGAATGGTATGTCCGTTGCCCAGCTCCAGGGCGCGGGTCACCTTTGCCCGGGCCAGTTCCATCCGCTTGCGCATATCGTTTCGAATCATAACAATATCCTTCTTTCTGAAAAATTAGGTTTCTTCGGTGTTTTTGGTGGCTTTATTTGCAATGACGGTAATCGCAAAGGCAATGGCCATGGCGACGATCATGCAAATGGCGAAGTAAACGCCCTTTCCGGGATTGGTCATAAAGGGGGCGCTGAAGGTGGGTACATAGGCGGTGCCCTTTACATCAAAGAGGCCTACCAGAGCGCCGGAAACCGTGGAGGCAATCAGTGCACCCGCAAAGACCAGCTTGTTGGAGAACATATAGGGATAGGCAGCCTCCACGAAGGTGCCGAAGCCGATGTTGATAATGAATCCGGGGAGGGCGGCGCTGGCGTCGCTCTTCTGCCGGGGGAACAGCACATTGGCCAGGGTGATACCGGCGGAGACCATAACCAGGCCGGTCATATCAATGGCGCCCAGGAAGCTGAAGCCTGCGGCTTCCATTTCCAGCAGCACGATGGGGAGAATGGCTGCATGGTATACGCCGCCAATAATGGCGGGCCAGATCAAAAGACCTGCCAGAGCACCGGCCAGAATGGGGTTGAAGGCGATGGCCGCGGCAATTACATCATTAATGGCGTTGCCGAGCCACAGCGCAATGGGGGCCAGCAGATACATACCGATCAGTCCGGCAGCCAGACCGCCCAAGCCGCCGGCGGCAATGTTGGCGGTGGTTCCGGGAACCTTCCACTTAAAGCAGGCAATGGCGATATAGTAGGCGAAAACACCGGCCAGAATACCGGCAGCCAGGCCGCCGATCAGGCCGCCTGCGGTGCTCATAAGGCCGGCAACGATACCGGCAACGATACCGACTTCGTCCAGGCCGGAAATCTGCTTGGCCGCAATGGCGGCCACAATTACGGGAATGGCGCCAACCAGCGTATTGAAGACATCCTCCAGGCCGCCCAGACCGGGGATTTTACTCAGCGCCAGCGTCAGGGCCATGGCGATAAAGCCCGGAAGGGAGGCCATCATGATCCCCCGGAAATTGATCCGTTTCCAGATATTGCCCTCCTGGGCCTTTGCTCCGGCAGAGGAACCGATAATAGGAGAATACTTGATTTTCCATTCTTTTGCAAGTGCGGAAATAAAGGCCACGGCCCGGGTCCGGTTGGTTGTGCCGGTGGTGCCGGAGGCGGAAATCACGTTGCAGCCCATTTTCTGGCAGTGGCCCATGGAGGTTCCGCCGGTGCCCACACAGGGCAGCTTCTTTTCGGCTGCGGCAGCCAGAGAAGAAGCGTTGATCCCTTTGGGATCACTGCTCATCAGGACAATGCCGTCGATTTGGCCGGCTCTGATTTTATCGGCCAGAACGGCATCTACCTGCCGGGCATCCTCGTTGACGGCGTTCAGGGGCTTTTCTTCCCCGGCGATGACCGCTCCGCCGTCATCCAGGGTATAGAGCTTTGCGGGTGCGTCGGCGGGAATATTGTCCATGGTTCGGCTTGCGCCGATAAACTCCACGAAGCCGACTTCAATCCCGGCGGAGCCCGCCTGGGTGAAGATTTCCCGCAGCAGTGCCTTTGGGTCGTTGCCGCCCTGCATATACAGGTTGCCGCCGCTGGAGCCAATGATTGCGATTCGTTTCATGTGTGCCACCCTTCCTTTTTTCTTCCGCAGCGCCTAGGTGCTGTCGGTGCTCTTTTGCTTGCACCCTTATTATAGTTTGTCCGGACAATAAACGCAATTCGCAGAATGGATAAATTAAAACTTTTATTCCTGTATAACCTGCATAACAACAATTTTTACTGAAAAATAAGAACATATAAAGCGATATATACAATATGGGGCATACAGAATGAATGATTTTGTATGGTTTACTGCGTTTTATTGTCCGGATAATATATGGGGGATGGGAGCCGTGCGCCCCGGAACGGGGAGAAGCTCCGGTGCGGGAAACGGCAGGGGATGCGGATACGCAAAAGCCGGAACTGCTTTTTAGGGCAATTCCGGCTGGTTTTAACGCAGGGGTTTTGAAATCAGTCTTTTTTAGAACCGTTTACCAGACCGTTTTTCAGGCCCTCAGACTGGCCGTATTTGAGACCCTGAGCAAGGCCATTTACATAGCCGTTTTTCAGGTCTTCCAGCTGGCCATTCTTCAGGCCCTGGGAGTAGCCGGATACATAGCCGTTTACCAGGCCGTTCTTCAAGCCCTGGGGGGCATCCGCGCAGGCCGTTACGGCGCAGCAGGTGACCAGGGTGGCGGCAACCGCCGGGGCAAGAAGTGCGTCTGCCATGTGCACAATGGGGTACCTCTCTTTTTTTTAAGATGACCCTACTTTACCATGGCAAAGAAACAAGCGGAAGCCCCCAGGGGGGATCATACGCCGGGAAAGGCTCCATTTGGAGGCAGCGTCTATCCTGGTTCGCGCAATATCAGCGCCTGCCATGATAGGGGCGCATCTGAAATTTTGGTTCCCTTTTTCCGGATTTGGTGGTATGATGGACGGGAAAAGAATTCAACCAAGGAGCGCGGCTATGCTTTTGAATATGGTCGGCATCCGGAAAACCTACGGGGACCGGACGCTTATCGAGGATGTAAGCTTTTATATGAAGGAGGGGGACCGGGTAGGCGTAGTTGGCGTCAACGGCTGCGGCAAGTCTACCTTCTTAAAGCTGGCGGCGGGAAAAGAGACCCCGGATGAGGGGACCGTCAGCTACGACCCCAACGTGCGGCTGGGGTATCTGCCCCAGGATCCGCCCTTTGACCCGGAAAAGACCGTTATGGAGCAGGTGGAGGCAGGGCTGGACCCCACCGCCCGGGAAATTGCCCACTACGAGGCCGTGGAAATCCTCACCCGGCTGGGAATTTTGGACCCAAACCAGAAAATGGGCGCCCTGTCCGGCGGCCAGCGGAAGCGGGTGGCCCTGGCCACCACCCTGGTGCACCCGGCAGACCTGCTGCTTCTGGACGAGCCTACCAACCACCTGGATGCGGAAATGATCGGCTGGCTGGAAGCCTACCTGCAAAAATTCACCGGCGGCATCCTCCTCGTCACTCACGACCGGTATTTCCTGGAACGGGTGGCGGACCGGACGGCGGAAATCAGTTTCGGCAGGCTCTACCTTTACGAGGGCGGATACTCCGCCTACCTGGACGGACGGGCCAGACGGGAGGAAATGGACGCCGCCTCCGAGCGGAAACGCCAGTCCATTCTCCGGCGGGAGCTCCAATGGGTGCTGCAGGGGCCCTGCGCCCGGGGCACCAAAAGCCGGGAACGGCTGGAGCGCTACGAAAAGCTGAAGGCTGCCCAGCCGCCCCAGACGGAGCAGAGTTTAACCTCCATCGGGGCCGTTTCCTCCCGGCTTGGGAAGAAAACCGTAGAATTAAAGGGGGTTACCAAGGCCTTTGAGGGTAAATGCGTATTAAAGGACTTTGATTTCTTTTTGCAGCGGGACGACCGGGTGGGCATCGTCGGCGGCAACGGGGCGGGGAAATCCACCCTTTTAAACCTGATTGCCGGGTATATCTCCCCGGACAGCGGCACCGTCACCCTGGGGGATACGGTAAAGCTGGGGTACTTTTCCCAGCACGCCGCGGAAATGAACCCCAATATGACGGCCCTGGACTATGTAAAAGAGCAGGGGGACCGGATTGAGACTCCGGAAGGGATGCTGACGGCCTCCAGGCTCATGGAAAAGTTCCTGTTCTCCGGTCCCTTGCAGCACCGGCTCATTGGCAAGCTCTCCGGCGGCGAACGGCGGCGGCTGTTTTTGCTGGGGATTCTGGCTTCGGCTCCCAATGTCCTGCTGCTGGACGAGCCCACCAACGACCTGGATATCCCCACCATGACGGTATTGGAAAACTATCTGGAAACCTTCCCCGGGGCGATTATCGCCGTAAGCCACGACCGGTACTTCCTGGATAAGATTTGCAGGCGTATTTTTGCCGTAGAGCCGGGAGGGGCTGTCCGCCAGTATCCCGGCGGCTACACCGACTACCTGGAAACGCTGGAGGCTCCCAAGGAGAAAAAGATCAAGCAGGCTCCGGAGGCCCCCAAGCCGAAGCAAAAGAAGCTGAAATTCTCTTTCAAAGAGCAGCGGGAGTACGACACCATCGAAGCCGATATTGCCGCCCTGGAAGGGAAGCTCTCAGAAAACAAGCAGGCCCAGGACCGGGACGGAGCGGACTACGAAAAGCTCCAAGCCCTTATGCAAGAGCAGGAAGAACTGGAACAGGCCCTATCCCAAAAGGAAGAGCGCTGGCTGTATTTAACGGACCTGGCCGAACGCATCGCCAAGGGAGAATAAGGGGGCTATTGCAAAATTTATTTTTACAATAGCCCCGGTGAAATCCGTCCTTTGGACGGGAGAAATACCGCTTGCGCGGTAAGGAATATGGCTCTCCGCCATGTGAAATCGCTGCGGCGGAGAGAATGAAAGCTTGAAAATCCATATCTTAACATAAAGAAGGTTACTACCATGAACACCCCTGTTAAAATGCTCATCATCAACCCGGGCTCTACCTCTACCAAGGTAAGCTATTTTGAGGATGACAAAAACATTTACACCGAATCCATTTTTCACGATGCCCCGGAGCTTTTAAAGTACCCTACCACCAATGACCAGATGCCTATGCGGATGGAGGTGCTGCACGCATTTCTGCAGAGCCATGGCATGACCGCCGGGGATATGGATGTATTCGTAGGCCGGGGTGGCTGCGCTTATTCTCAGAAATCCGGGGTTATGGTTATTGACAAGCGTCTGGCAGAGGACACCGCCAGGGACCTGGGGGGCAGCGACCATCCGGCCAAGCTTGGGGTTATGCTGGCCTATGAGCTGGGCACCAAATACGGCAAGCCCACGTACACCGTAAATCCCACCAACGTGGATGAGCTCTGCGACTATGCCCGGCTTACCGGCATTGCGGGGCTCTACCGCCGGGCCCAGGCCCATGTACTGAACCAGAAGGGCATTGCTGCGATTCATGCCAAAGCCTCAGGCAAGCGGTATGAGGACCTGAACCTGATCGTCTGCCATGTGGATGGGGGCATTACCATTACCGCCCACAAAAAGGGCCGGATGATCGACAGCACCGAAGGCGCCGGCGGAGACGGGCCCTTTACCCCCACCCGCCTGGGCTCTATCCCCGTTATGGAGGTGCTGCAATACCTGGACGAGGGTCACACCACCGGGGAAATGCGGGCCATGCTGTCCCGGTCCGGCGGCTTTGTCAGCCACTTCGGTACCTCCGATGCCGCCAAGGTCCATGCTTTGGTGGAAGCCGGGGACGAAAAGGCAAAAACCGTTTGGGGGGCCATGGTGTACCAGCTGTGCAAGTCCATCGGCGGTATGGCTGCGGTTTTGGAGGGCCGGGTAGACGGCATTCTCCTCACCGGCGGACTTATGCGGTATGAGGATATTCTGGATTCCGTAAAGCAGCGCTGCGGCTGGATTGCCCCCATTTCCGTATATCCCGGGGAATGCGAGCAGGAGGCTATGGCGGACGCCGTCCTGGAAGTCCTCCGGGGCGAGAAAACCGCCAGCGTATATTCCGGCAAGCCGGTATTCCAGGGGTTTGCCTGGGAGAAGCAGGAGGCGTAATATGCTGTTTTTCTATGCCAACCCCATTCTCATTGCGGCAGCGGTGATTCCGGCCGTTGTGCTGCTGATTCAGGTGAACAAGGCGGACCGGCTGGACAAGGAGCCCCCCGGGATGCTGCTGAACCTGGTGTTCTGGGGGGCCGTGTCTACCGCTTTGGCCGTATATACGGAGCGGCTGGGCACCGCCATTCTGGACGCCCTATGGCCGGAAAATTCTTTTATTTACCGGGCACTTATGTATTTTGTGGTGGTGGGGCTATCTGAGGAAGGCTTTAAGTATCTGCTTCTCAAGCGCCACAGCTGGAACAGTCCCTTCTTTAACTGCCAGTTTGACGGGGTGGTATATGCCGTGGCCGTTTCCCTGGGCTTTGCTCTGTGGGAAAACATCGACTATGTGCTGATGTACGGCATGGGCACCGCTTTGGTCCGGGCCATTACCGCCGTACCGGGCCATGCCTGCTTCGGCGTTTTTATGGGCGCTTTCTACGGGATGGCCAAGCGGTACGATAACTACGGCTACCCCGGGGCATCCAAAACCTGCCGGAGGCTCTGCGTGGCGGTTCCCATGCTGCTCCACGGCACCTATGATTTTATCGCCTCTGCCGAAAGCACCAATGCCCAGTGGGGCTTCCTGGGCTTTGTGGTCATCCTGTTCTTTGTTACCTCCCGGATGATTAAGAAGCTTTCCAATGGGGACCGGTATATTGACTGACCGGAAATTTTACAAAGATTTCCCTTGCTTTTTTCCGGACTTTCTCATATAATACCCCTAAGAGATATCCCCAAAACCTGCGTGGTTTTGGGGGTTTCGTGGTTTTTAGGAGGGACTTAGCCATGACAAACTGGCTTTTGCGCAGGTTTATTAAAAATTCCGACCACCCGGAGGATCCCAAGGTCCGGTCCGCCGTGGGGCAGATGGCGGGCATTACCGGCATTGTTTGCAATGTATTGCTCTTTGCCTGCAAGCTGGTGATTGGCCTTTTGACGGCTTCCGTATCCATTACGGCGGACGCTATGAACAACCTGTCCGATGCTACCAGCTCCATCGTCACCATGCTGGGCTTCCGGCTGGCGGAGCGGCCGGCGGATGAGGACCATCCCTATGGCCATGCCAGATACGAATACCTGTCCGGCCTTGCGGTGGCGGCCCTGATTCTGGTCATCGGCCTGGAGCTGGGGAAGACCTCCCTGGAAAAGATTTTCCATCCGGAGCCGGTGGTATTCGGTTTGGTACCCGCGGTGGTGCTGGTGCTGTCCATTCTGGTAAAGCTCTGGATGGCATCCTTTAACAAATCCCTGGGCCAGAGGATTCACTCGGCCACTCTGGAGGCCACCGCTGCCGACAGCCGGAACGATGTGATTACCACCTCCGCCGTGCTGGCGGCCTCCCTGATTGAGCTGTTCAGCGGCCTGATGGTAGACGGATATATGGGCCTTGCCGTGGCCGCCTTTATCCTGTACAGCGGCCTGGGGCTGGCCAGAGATACCATTTCCCCCCTGCTTGGGGAGGGGGCGGACCCGGAGCTGCGGGAAAAAATTGTGGATAAAATCCGCCAGACCCCGAAGGTGCTGGGCTTTCACGACCTGATGGTCCACGACTACGGCCCGGGCCAGCGGTTTGCCAGCATCCATGTGGAGATGGACCGCCGGGAGGACCCTATGGAGTGCCATGAGATCATCGACGACCTGGAGCGGGAATGCCTGCAAAGCCACGGCGTCCACCTGGTAATCCACTACGATCCCGTAGTCACCGATGACCCGGAGCTGGACCGGACGCACGTTCGGGTAGAGCAGCTCCTCCATAAATTCGACCTGCGGCTGGGCGTCCACGACTTCCGGATGATCCCCGGCAAGGGCCATGTAAATCTGATTTTTGATGTGGTCCTGCCCACGGACCTGCGGGGGAAAGAGGAGGAAATTCGCTCCGCCCTGCAAAAGGACCTGAACCAGGACAGTGCCGTTACCTATTACCCTGTAATTACATTTGACCAGAGCAGCTTCAATTAAGGGAAACACATCCGCCGGAAAGGAAGGCGGATGTGTTTTTGCTTGTTATTCTGCTTGCTCTATGTCTACGTTGCCTTTGGCGGTGCTGGCGTAGTCGAAAAATGCGGCGCAGGAGCTGTCCCAGGCTTCGTAGCCGGGGGTCCCCCGTCTGTCCGTCAAAAGGCCGGTGTCCGCAAGGGCCTTGGCCAGGTACCGGCTGACCTTTTGCGCGCCCCACCAATTCAGGTGGTCCCCCTTGTCCGGGGTGTCCGTGGCCCAATCGATTCCCATTTCGTCCAGGTGAAGGCTCAGGTTCAGGTAGGGCAGCTCCAGCTCCCCGGCCAGCCGATTCAGGGTACGGTCCTTTTTGCTGCTCATATTCTGGGGGCTGGGCACGCTGACCAGCATCAGTCTGGCACCGCGCTTTTCACAAATTTTCATGATCCATTTCAGATACCGGATACTGGACTCCGCCAGGGGCTCTTCGCCGGTATCCGATGCCATATAGTCCCCCTTGGTCCAGGGCTCGACATCCTTCCAAAGGTAGTACCCCTTTTCCCAGGTAACATTGTCGTAATGCTCCGACTGGAGCAAGGCCTTTGGATTATGCAGCTTCCAGTTGTTGTGGAATTTGAGTACCGGGAAATAGTATTCCAAAGTCATGTGGAGCCAGTCCAGCACATCATGCTTCCGGAACAGCACGTCCGCATCCAACACCACGATTTTCGGAGACTGCCGCCGGAGGAAGTTCCGCAAATAGCTGACCATATAAGGTACCGACTTTGCATAGCCGGAGCATACATAGGAAGGAATGCCCTGCTCCTGCCAGATTACCGGCGGGCAAATGCCAAAACGGGGGACACTGTCCCCTACGAACAGTACATCCAGGGAATCGATGGGCTCCGCCAGGTAGCCCTCCGTTAAAAAGTCGCCGATTCCTTCCTCATAAGTGTTGTTCTTTGGGGTCATGACCCAGGACGATGCCAACAGCAGCAGGACCAGCAGGCCGAGAAAGATCACACCGTGCATCCATTTTTTTACCATGTTTGTTCCCTTTACGATTTCTTCAGTCATGCTTGCTATTATAAAGAGAAATTGGGGGAAATTCAACCCCTTTCCTTGCACAAAAGCGGCCGAAAAAAACAGGCTCAATCCACGGCGGAGAGAGCCTGTTTCTTTTTGCGGATGGGCAATTGCCTCTTACCGATGCTCTCCCATAAAGAACAGAGCCAGGGTTCCGGGGCCGGAGTGGGAGCCGATGACGGCACCGACATAATTGATATATACTTCCTGTACCCCGTAGCGGGTTTTCAGCAGCTGCTCCAGGTATTTGGCATCCTCCGGGCAGTCCCCGTGGGAGATGAACATAACGGGGTTATCAAAGCCCTTTGCCAGTTCCCCCACCTTGTCGGCCAGGGCGGAAATGGAAGCCTTTCTGCCCCGGGCCTTGGAGACGCTGACCAGGTGCCCTTCGTCGTCCACATGGAGCACGGGCTTAATGGAGAGCATGGTGCCCATAATGGCCGTGGCGGCACTGATCCGGCCGCCCCGCTTCAGGTACATCAGGTCGTTGACGGTAAACCAGTGGCACAGGTGCAGCTTATTGCTTTCCAGCCAGTCCCGGAGTTCCTCCAGGGAAAGACCCTGGTCCCGCTTTTTGGCGGCGTAGTAGGCAAGCAGCCCCTGGCCCAGGGAGGCGCACAGGCTGTCCACCACCAGAATCTTCCGGTCCGGGTATTCCTCCGCCATTTCCTCCGCGGCAATGACGGCGGACTGATAAGTGGTAGAAAGGCCGGAGGAGAAGGTCAGAATCAGCACATCCTGCCCCTTGTCCAGCAGGCCGCGGAGCCCATCCTTCCACTGCTGGGGGTTTACCGCCGAGGTGGTGGCCACTTCGCCGTTCCGGAGACCGGCGTACATATCTTTCAGGCTGTCGTCATTCCGGTCCGGGAAGGTCTGGCCCCGGAAGTTGACCGTCAGGGGCAGCGCAGTCAGGCCCAGGGCTTGGTAACGGTCCTTGGAAAAATCACAGCAGGAGTCGGTAAGGATGACATAGGACATAGAAAACACTCCATTCTATCGATTGTTTCGTTATTTCCGGAGTTTCATTCCGGCGCACAGCAGGCAGGCCCAGCAAAACAGAGACAGCACCCAGGAATTGGCACAGTACATGGGGGCCGACACAAGGGCCAGCGCTGCGTTGGCAAGGGTTACCAGCGTTTTGCCTCCGGCGGCGGTGGCAATGGCCAGCACCAGCCCCAAAAGAGTCAGCCCCAGGGAAAGCAGACTCAGACGAAATAAAAGCAGAATCTCTTTTTTGTCCCCCTCCCGGGCGGCAAAGAACAGCAGCAGCGCCGGAGGCAGAAAAAAGAGAAGGGACAGAGCCGTGAGCAGCCCCTGTACCCCGGCGGACCGCTGCTGGATAAATCCCAGACAGGCGCACAGAATATAGGCAGCACCCCAGGCAATATGCAGGACGGTTTTGCGCATAGGACCTCCTAAAAATGATACTATTGACATTTTAGTCCATTTGCCTCAAAAAGGCAAGGGGAAAATGGGAATTTGTGGAACTCCGGGGTTTACAGGGCTTTTTTCATCTGGTATAATAATAAAAATCAAAAAGCCAGAGTGGAGGAAGTGCGCTATGAAATGCCCCTTCTGCGGAGATCAGGAAAGCAAAGTGATCGATTCCCGGCATTCTGAGGACGGACTCAGCATCCGCCGGCGCCGGGAGTGTATCCGGTGCCAGCACCGGTTTACAACCTACGAGGTGGTGGAAACACTGCCCATTCTGGTTGTCAAGCGCAACGGCTCCCGGCAGAATTTTGATAAGAATAAAATCGTCAACAGCATGATCCGGGCCTTCGATAAGCGGAAGGCAGACATTGTAGAGCTGGAACGTATCGCAACGGAAATTGAGCAGGCGGTGCAGAACTCCCTTGTTCGGGAGGTCACCACCGAGCGCCTGGGGGAGATGGTCATGGAGCGGCTGAAGCCCGTAGACGAGGTGGCCTATATCCGCTTCGCCTCCATCTACCATCAGTTTCAGGATGCCAGCAGCTTTATGAAGGAGATCAGTAAATTCCTGGAGGAAAAATAATGCTCACCACCACAGCCACTGCCGCCACGGAGGCGGCCCTGGATTTTGAAGCCATCCAAAAAGCCCTGGACGGGCTCGATCCGGCACAGATGCTACCGCAGCTGGACACCGTCTTTTCCAAGGTCCTGCTTTTGTGCCGGATCTGTATTATGATTGGGCCTGTTCTCCTTTTGGTCCTGGGCCTGTGCTACCTGTTCCTGGTGCCAAAGGAGGCAAATTACTACTTTGGCTACCGCTGCTTTTTCGGCATGGGCAGTGTCCATGCCTGGCGGTTTACCCAGCGCATTGCAGGCTTGATTTTGGGGTCCCTGGGGCTGGTTCTCACCGTTGTGATGCTGGTGATCAGCCTCCGATTCCCCGGTATGGACATTTCCGCAATGGCCTGGCTGACCGCCAAGTGCCTGATCTGGCAGGTTGTGCTGGCCGGCTTGGCAACCCTGGGCATCAACGGCCTTGCCATGTTCTGGTTTAACCGCAAGGGCGAGCTGAGAAGAAGGGTAAAAAGAAAAGAGCAATAAAAAGGCTGCGAACCCAAGAAAAACGGGTTCGCAGCTTCTTTTTATGTGTGGTCGTATTCCTGCCAGAAGTCCTTCATGGCTCTCTGGCAGGTCTCCGGCTCCAGGGCGTAGCTCATGCCGTGACCGGCACCGGGAATGACCACAAGCCGATGGGGAGCGGCGCAGGCCAGATAGTTTTCGTAGGTCATTTGGATGGGCACAAAGGCGTCCTCCGTGCCGTGGACGAAGAGAATGGGAACTTTGCAGGCCTGCATGGCCGTAACCGTGGAATAGCTGCCCAGGCCCTGATGGAGCTTCAGGCGGAAGGAGCCGTCCAGCCAGGCCTGGCGGACCGGGGTATAGGCCATATGCAGATTGTTTTCCACAACGTGCTTCCAGATGGCCTTGGGGGAGGTGTAGCCGCAGTCGGCCTGGATGCCCTTGATGTTTTTGGGCAGGTCCTCTCCCGCCGCCATCAGGACGGTGGTGGCACCCATGGAAATGCCGCTTAGGTAAATGGGCAGATCCGGGTAATTTTCTGCTGCCCAGGTGGCCCAGGAAAGGCAATCCTTCCGTTCCAGAAGACCCATACCCAGGAATTTTCCGGCGCTCTGCCCATGAGCCCGCTGGTCCACATACACCACATGGCAGCCGGCCTCCTTCCAGAAAGGAGCCACCATGCAGAAATCCCGATTCCAGCTGGACCGCCAGCCGTGGAAGGCGATAATCAGCCGCTGGGGATGCTCGGCCTTTACCAGGTGCCCCGTCAGGGTCAGACCGTCGAAGGATTGCACCGTTACGGTTTCGCTTACCGTGGCCTTTAATTCCTGGCTGGCCCGGTTCCGGCGGGCCGTAAAGTCCTCATCCTTCTTGTCCCCGGTGACATTCATGAGCTTACCGTAGACCGGCATCCGCCGGTTGGTTCCCATATCCGACATGGCCTGGGCCACGCCGCAGCTGACCGCCAGAGCCCCGGCCCCGACGCCGGCAGCCACCAGGGCGCCTTTTTTCAGCACTTCATTCCGCTTTTTGCGGATGTAGTTTTTTCCGATTTTGATGGGAGATTCCATAAAGATACGATCCTTTCTTTTTTAGTAGGGATACAGGTGGGGAGTTGTGGAACTCTGCTCCCCCCAAGGGGAAGGAGAGCTTTACAGATCCTTATTTTCCAATTTTACAGCCGCAGCCCTGCCAGGGCCTCTTTCAGCCGTTCCTCATCCACGCCGGAGTAGTTGATGACCAGGCAATGCCGGTCCTCCGGCTCGGCGTAGAAGCTGCTTAAAGCCTGAACCTTCAGGCCCTGGCTTTGGAAGGCCTCCGTTAGGGCCGTGTCACTTAGATCGGTTTCTACTTTCAGCAGGAAATGGAGCCCCGCGTCCTCCTCCTGGATGGTAAATTTTTTTGCCTCCGGGCAATTTTCCAGCAGGGAGATGACCCGGTTCCGCCGGGCCCGGTAGAATTTCCGCATCCGGTTGATGTGCTTTTCAAAGTAGCCCCGGTCCAGGAACCGGGCCAGGGTATACTGCTCAAAGCTGGCCACGGTGCAGCCGTAGAAGCCCAGCTTCTTTTGGAAGCGCTCCATAAGGGCGGGGGGCAGCACCATATAGCTGATGCGGATGGAGGGAGACAGGGTTTTGGAGAAGGTATTCAGGTAGATTACCCGCTCCGGGTCCATGGCCTGCATGGGCGGGATGGGGTGGCCCCGGAAGCGGAACTCCGTATCGTAATCATCCTCGATGATATAGCCCCCGGTACTCCTGGCCCAGTCCAGCATTTCCCGGCGGCGCCCGACGGGGGTGACGATGCCGGTAGGGAAGTGGTGGCCCGGGGAGATATGGAGCACCTGGGCATCCCCGATTTCTTCAACCGGTATGCCCCGGTCATCCATGGGAATGGGGCGGCAGCGGACCCCTCCGGCAGCGTAGATTTTCCGGATTTTGCCGTAGCCCGGGTCTTCCACGCCATACACCAGATCCTGGCCCAGAAGCTGCAGCAGAAGATTGTACAAAAAGTCCGTACCTGCGCCCACCAGAATGTTTTCAGGGCGAATTTGCAGCCCGCGGAAATCCGAAAGGTTCCTGGCAATGGCCCGGCGCAGGATTTCCGCTCCCCGGGGGTCCATGGGGGACAGCAGCTCCTTGCCGTAGTCCAGCACCACCTCCCGCTGGAGCTTTGCCCAGACGGAAAAGGGAAACTGCCCGGTGCCGTTGCCGGTCAGGTCCGCAGCTTGTGACGGTTCGGCCGGAATTTCCACCGGCGGCAGCGCCATGGGGGCCGGATGCTCCTCTACCGACTCCACAAAGAAGCCCTGCCGTTCCCGGGAGAAAATATACCCTTCCTCCAAAAGCTGGGAATAGGCCCCTTCTACAGTGGTTTTGCCCACCTCCAGGTTGGCGGCCAGGGCCCGCTTGGAGGGCAGCTTTTCTCCCGGAGCAAGGACCCCGGTGCGAATGTCCTCCCGGATTGACCGGTACAGAGATTCGTACAGGGGGAGCCCCGGCTCTTTTTTCAGATTGTAGGTACGCATGGAAGGTCCCCCTTATTTATCCTTCCCCAGCACTTTCCTCCATGTATTTGCCATCCAGGCCGTGACCCGCAGCCTGGCGGCGTAGACGGTATCAAAAATGCGCTGGAGCAGAAAGAACACCGTCGGCGTCATCAGAAGCAGCGTGCCCATAACGAGCCGTGCTTCCATAGACCAGGTGTGCAGGTCCAGAATATCTCCCAGCAGGGTAAAGCATACTACGATTCCCGCCGCCATGGCCCACCACAGGACTCTGCGGAACAGGTTGAAGGGCTTACAGACCTGGAACAGCACCAACAGGCCTACAAAGGACAAAATGGCTGCGCAGATGGTAGAGCCCTCTTCGGCCGGCAGGCCGAATACCGCCATAAAGGCCTGGCACACCAGCACAACGAACACATTGCACAGCCCTCCCGGGAAGGCCCGCCGCAAAACCGTGGGCAGGAACTTGCCTTTTACCCGGTCGTACTTGGGCTCAAAGGTCAGGATAAAGGAGGGAATGCCAATGGTCATGGAGGAAATGACCGTCAGATGGATGGGCCCCAACGGATAGGGCCAGGCGGTAAACAGGGTAATGACGGACAAAAACAGGGAGAAGATATTCTTCACCAAAAACAGGCTGGCCGCCCGCTGGATATTGTTGATGACCCGGCGGCCCTCTGCGACCACGCCGGGCATGGCGGAAAAATCGGAGTCCAGCAGCACCAGGCTCCCCAGACTGCTGGCTGCCTCCGCACCGGAGGCCATAGCGATGGAGCAGTTGGCCTGCTTCATGGCAAGCAAGTCGTTTACGCCGTCGCCGGTCATGGCCACGGTGTGCTTTTTCTTTTGCAGGGCTGCCACCAGGTCCTTTTTCTGCTGGGGGGTTACCCGGCCGAAGACGGTATACCGGATGGCAGCCTCCTTCAGCTTTTCCGGGGTATCCAGGGTGGAGGCATCCACATAGCTTTCGCTGCCCGGGATCCCGGCCTGCCGGGCAATCTGGCTGACGGTAGCCGGGTTGTCGCCGGAGATGACCTTGACCGTCACCCCCTGCTGGGCAAAATAGGCAAAGGTATCTTTGGCGCCGGGCCGGAGCTTGCCGGTAAGCAGCACCAGGGCCAGGGGCGTTACCAGGCTGGGGTCCAGGGGCCCCGGCGCCAGAGGGGCGCCGTAGCCTGCCAGCAGCAGTACCCGGTAGCCCTGGGCGGCCCAAGAGCCAATATTCCATTGGTCCTCCCGGCCCTTCAGCAAAAACTCCGGGGCACCCACCACAAAGCTGCCCGTTTCTTCGAATTCGCAGCCGTACCACTTGGTTTCCGGGGAGAAGGGCACCCGATGGGTGCATTTTAGGCTGCTCTCTCCGGAGAACAGCTCCTTCATGGCCTTGGCCGTAGCGTTGTCCGGCTCCGTAGAGCCGTACATGGCGGTGAGAATATCCTCCAGCTCTTCGGGCAGCAGCGTATCTCCCAGGGGCAACAGATTATCTACCACCATATCCGGCTCGGTGATGGTGCCGGTTTTGTCCACGCACAGTACATCTACCCTGGCCAGGGTTTCGATGCTGTTCATATCCTGGATGAGGACCCGGTTTTTGCTGAGCTTCTGGGCGGATACCGCCAGGGCGATGCTGGTTAAAAGGTACAGCCCTTCGGGGATCATGCCGATGAGAGCCGCTACGGTGCCCTCGGTGCTCTGCTGCAGCCCTAAGCCCAGAACCCGGTATTCCTGATAGAAGAGGATGCTGCCCACCGGCACCAGGGCGATGCCCAGAAACAAAATCAGCCGGTCCAGGGAGCGGATCATTTCCGATTTCTTCCCCCGGGGGTTCTGCTTGGCCTCCCGGCTGAGCTTGGCCGCGCCGGAGTCCGCCCCCACGGCGGTCAGCTCCACCCGGCCCCGGCCGGTGAGGACCACGCTGCCGGAATGGACCGGGTCGCCCGGACGCTTTTCTACCCCGTCCGCTTCGCCGGTGAGCAGGGATTCGTTGACGGTGATTTCGCCGGAGCGGAGAATGCCATCGGCACAGATCTGATCCCCCTGGCCAAATTCGGCGATGTCATCCCGGACGATTTTCTCCGGCTCCAAAGAAGTAAGGCCCCCGTCCCGCAGAACCTTTACAGGCCGCTTGGCAAGCAGGGACAGCTTTTCCACCGCCCGCTTGGCCCGTATTTCCTGGACAATGCCGATGACCGTATTGATGATCACAACCCCCAAAAAGCCCATGTTTTTTGGGGAGGACCGGCCTACCAGCAGCAGCACCGCCAGGCCGATAAAGACAAAGTTAAAAAAGGTCAGGCAATGCCGCAGGACGATTTCTTTTTCACTCAGGGCCGGACTTTCCGCCGTGCCCCCGTGGAGGCCGGCATCCTGCCGTGCCTGCGCCTCCTGCCCCGTCAGGCCCTTTTCCGGGTCTGCGTGCAGGGGTTCTATTTGGTCGGACATAAAAAGACTCCTTTTGAATGGTTGCTTGCGTCCCCCAATGCCTTCCCTGGGAGGGGAAGGCTGGGATATTCTTCACTTTGGCAGCCCCGCTTCCCGACGCCACAGGACAAGCAGAGATCCGTCCGCTACCGCGATGCGGACTGTGTTCTTTGTAAAATGATTGCTGACGCCCAGGGGAAAGCCCGGGGTCAGGGTGCCGTTTTCCAGGGGATAGTACAGCCCTTCGATGGTTACGCCCAGGGCATCCTTTCCCATGCAAAATACGGAAATATCCCCGTAGTCCCCGCCGGAGAACCGGATTTCTCCGTTTTTTACCACTGTGGCGCAGAAGGTCAACCCTACCAGGGTTCCCTTTGCCCCGTGGTCGCACAGGTATTGCAGCAGCTGGTAGTTTGCCACGGTGTGGTCCAGCCTGGGGCCATCCAGGCTGCCGTAAACCAGGAAATCCCGGAAGCCCTTTTTCAGCCCCAGCTTTACCGCCAGCATTCCGTCGGTGTCGTCCTTTTCCACCGGGTAGACCTCCGCCCCTTGGGGAACATAACACAGGGAATCAAAGTCCCCGATGATGGCATCGGGCCGGAGCCCCAGTGCTTTCAGATGGGCCAGGCCCCCGTCTGCCGCAATGATGTAAGCGTTTCCCGCCGGCTCAATCAGCTTGTCAAAGCCTCCGGCACAGAAGATCAGGCACTTCTCCATTTCCGCTTCCTCCCTTTTTCCATAGTTTACCACATTTGGAGCAAAAGGAAAACAGACAAAATGTAAATTTCATGGGGAAAGGGAAGGAGACCGGCAGCATCACCCAGGCGGCCAAGCGGCTGTATGTGACGCAGTCGGCACTGAGCAAGACCATTCTTTCCATCGAGGAGAAGCTGGGTACGGCTCTGTTTCTGCGGCAGAACCGGACGGTTTCGCTGACACCGGCGGGGGAGTACCTGTACCGAAGATGGCGGCCTATGATTAAATCCTTTTATGAGGGATTGGAGCACAGCAGACGGATCGAGGAGGATCCGATCCCCAAGCTGGTGATTGGCTGCTTTCCGCTGCTGGATATTCATCGTTTTTTGCTGCCGGTGACGGACCGGATTCATGTTCTTTACCCCAATACGGAAATCGAGCTGCTGCGAATGAACTATATCCGGCTGCTGGAACACCTGAATGCAGGAAAGGCAGACCTGGTTTTTTCGCTGGATATGGATATTCCCGAGGGTGCCCAGGCATATTGCAGCCGGGAGCTGGGAAAAATGCGGATGGTTGCGGTGATCCGGGAGGATCACCCATTGGCGGCCCGGGCAGGAAAATCCGAAAGCTTCTGTACTGCCCGCTGAAAGAGGACCGGCTGTTTTACGGCCGGTTTCCGGAATGTGTGGTATGCACCGGGGAACCTGAACTGGAAGCGGCGCTGGATGGCTGCCAGGTACTGCTGGCAGACCCCTGCTTTGCCCCATGGCTGGCCGTACATTGCCCGGACTGCCGCTTGGTTCCGCTGCCCTATCCGGCGCTGGGTATATATGCTTTTTGACCCTTATCCATGGGAGAAAACCATGGATGAGGGTTTACTTGCGTTTAAACATACTGAACATAAGTGCTGAAATAAGAACGGATGAATTGGAGAAGTTACAAATTCCGTTGGAATTATAAAATTTCTGTTGACAAATGGAGAATGGCTGTGTTAAATAATAATTGACACTTGTACAGGAACACAGGCTCTTGGGTATCTCTGCAGGATCCCGGAACGTCCTTTGGAAACTGAGCATTACCGAAGGTATTGCGTATGTATTTGTCGGCGGTGAAGTGGTTTATCACGACAAAAAGTTTACCGGAAAGTACCCCGGAAAGATGCTTCGGCACAACGCATAAGGGAAAAAGGAGAAAGCGGGTTATGAATGTTCTGATTGCATTTGTCATCACCATGGTGGTGCTGCTGGTGTCTCTGATCAAGCTGAAGGTCAGCCCGGGCGTTTCGCTGTTTGCCTGCTGATTATTTTCGGCGGTATTTTCGGTATGATGCTGGGTGACTCCGGCGGCATGGAAGAGCTGGCCAAGGGTCTGCTGCGGACCTTCGGCAAGAAGAACGATATGCTGGCCACCGTTTCCATCGTAGGTCCCTCCGCCGTGGCTATGGGCTGCTCCCCCGTACTGGTGGGCCTGACCATCTGCACCGGAACCGTAGGCCTGACGCTGCCCACCGATGCCGCCTTCTGGCTCCCTGCCAGATACAACGACCTGACGGTCAAGGAAGCCTTTGCGGCGACAACCTACCCCACGACTTTGGCCGGTATTACCGCCTTTTTGGTAATCCTTCTGCTGAACCTGGCCTCCGGCGTACTTCCCGGCCTGTTCTGAAACGGGAAGACCCATCCTGAAAAATTGAGGTGACCATCTTGAATTCTGAGAAAATGATTGCGGGGAAAACGCTGCTGCAATGGCGGCAGGAATACCCCATTATGGACCGCATTGCGGCGTTGGAGGAGACCGCCTGGATCAATCCGGAAAAAGAGCCCTTCCAGGAGGCCATTGCCCGGTGCCCGCTGAGCTATGCCGATGTACAGGATGCCAGCGACCGGCTGGACCGCTTTGCCGCCTACTTCCGGAAGGCTTTCCCGGAAACGGCAGCGGCAGGGGGCATTCTGGAATCCCCCCTGCGTCAGATTCCCCGGATGCAGACGGCTCTGGAAGGGGAATTCGGCGGGCCGATTCCCGGAAAGCTCTGGATCAAGCTGGACAGCCATCTGCCGATTTCCGGCTCCATCAAGGCCAGAGGCGGCATCTATGAGGTGCTCTATACCGCGGAGCAGATTGCCCTGAAAAACGGAATGCTGAAGCCGGGAGACTCCTACGAAGTGTTTGACAGCCCGGAAATGAAGGCGCTGCTGTCGAAGTACTCCATCGCCGTAGGCTCCACCGGAAACCTGGGACTGTCTATTGGAATTATGAGCGCAAAGCTGGGATTCCGGGTAACGGTGCATATGTCCGCGGATGCCCGGCAGTGGAAAAAGGATATGCTGCGCAGCAAGGGCGTAACGGTAGTGGAATACGAATCCGACTACAGCATTGCCGTGGCGGAGGGCCGCAAACGGGCACAGGACGATCCGTACTGTCACTTTGTGGATGACGAAAACTCCAAGACGCTGTTCCTGGGCTATGCGGTGGCGGCCCTGCGGCTGAAAAAACAGCTGGCAGAGGCAAACATTCCGGTGGACGGGGAGCATCCCCTGTTTGTCTACCTGCCCTGCGGGGTAGGCGGCGGCCCTGGCGGCGTGTCCTTTGGACTGAAGCTGGTGTTTGGCGACTATGTACACTGCTTCTTTGCGGAGCCTACCCATTCCTGCTGTATGCTGCTGGGTATGGCTACGGGCCTGAACAATGCCATCAGTGTTCAGGACCTGCAGGTAGACAACCGGACCATTGCCGACGGGCTGGCTGTCGGCCGGGCCTCCGGCTTTGTGGGCAAGGTTATGGCGCCCTTTATAAGCGGCTGCTATTCTCTGGAGGACCGCCGGATGTACCGTTTGCTGGCGATGCTTGCGGAGAAGGAGGATATCTGGCTGGAGCCCAGCGCCCTGGCCGGTATGTATGGCCCGGTACTGATGCGCGCGGACGGAGCCCTGGGCGGCTATCCACAGGCGGCCGGGATTTCTCCGGAGAGCATGGAACGCTCTACACAGCTGGTTTGGGCCACCGGCGGCAGCATGGTTCCCAAGGAGGAAATGCGCCGCTATTACGAAGAAGGCAAAAAGGCCTGAATATCCGGGGCTGCTGCAAGATTTTGCGGCGGCCCCTTTTGATGGCTCGGCGGAGTCTTTTTTGCAAAGAGGCTTCCTTTTCCCCGTTGGCTGTGGTAGAATAAAGCGGAAATGAAAGAATAGCCTGCACAAGGACATGGGGCGGATTAGCGGAGGAATATTTTGGAAGAACTCAATCTTGGGAAAAAGATCCAGGCAGTTCGTATGGAACGGGGACTGTCCGTGCGGAAAGTTGCATCCATGGCAAAGATTACGCCGTCTATGCTCAGTCAAATCGAAAATGAGCAGGTCAATCCATCCATCAATACCCTGCGGACCATTGCCCAGGTGCTGGATACACCGCTGTACAGCTTTTTTAAGGAGGACCCCACCCCGGAACCGGTGGTTCACCCGGAGCAGCGGCATGTGATTGGCAGCAAGGATGCACCGGATGTACGCTATGAGCTGCTGACCAGGGACACCCGGGGAAGCATTGAGTTTTGCATGATGGTGATTCCACCCAAGCTCAGCTCCTACCGGGACATCAAGAGCCACGCCGGGGAAGAGGTGGCATATATGTGTGCCGGGGAATGTGTGGATTTGGATATGGACGGTACCGTCTACCGCCTGGAGCAGGGAGACAGTGTCCGGATTCCACCCAATGTTCCCCACAGCTGGCACAATCCAACGGATCGGGAGATTCAGGTGATTTTTGCCATTACGCCGCCTACCTTCTGAGAAACGCGGGAATACAAAAATAACCCTATTGGCAAAATTCTCCTTTCATGGTATCATGAGACAAAAACCATGAAAGGGGGATTTTTATGTCCGAACAGGAAAATACCGCGAAACGCCCCCTGGTTTGCGGGCTGCTGGCCCATGTGGACGCGGGGAAGACCACCCTTTCAGAGGCGCTGCTGTATGCCTCCGGGGCCCGGCGGGTGTTGGGGCGGGTGGACCATGGGGATGCCTATCTGGATACGGAAAAACTGGAACGGGAGCGGGGAATTACCATTTTCTCCAAGCAGGCCCGGATAGAGACGGGGCACCGCTCGGTGACCCTGGTGGATACCCCGGGCCATGTGGACTTTGGGGCGGAGACGGAACGGGTACTGCCGATTCTGGACTGTGCGATACTGGTGATCAGCGGTACCGACGGGGTCCAGGCCCACACACTGACCCTCTGGCAGCTGCTGGAACGGTACCAGGTGCCGGTATTTTTGTTCGTCAACAAAATGGACCTGCCCGGGGCGGAAAAAGGAAAGCTCCTGGAAGAGCTGCAAAAACGGTGCAGCGCCGCCTGCGTAGACTTTACCCAGGAAGAGGCATTGCTATTGGAAGCGGCGGCCATGTGCGATGAGGCGCTGCTGGAAAACTACCTGGAAAGCGGTACCGTGACAAAGGAGAATCTGCGGGGACTCATCGGGAAACGGAGGCTGTTTCCCGTATGCTTCGGCTCGGCGCTGAAGCTGGAGGGCATGGATAAGCTTCTGGAAATTCTGGATGGATACGGACCGGAAAACCGGTATCCCCAGACATTTTCTGCCCGGGTATATAAAATCTCCCGGGATCCGGCGGGAGTCCGGCTTACCTGGCTGAAGGTGACAGGAGGGACGCTGACGGCCCGAATGCCCATTGCCTATAAGACCCAAAAGGGAGAGGCTATGGACGAAAAGGCGGTGCAGCTGCGGCTGTACTCCGGGGAGAAATTTGCCCAGGCGGAAAGGCTGGAGGCCGGAAACCTGGCAGCGGTGACGGGGCTTACCGGCACCTACATCGGCCAAGGGCTGGGGGACTGCCCCCCGGCCATGGAGGCAGCGCTGGAAAGCGTTATGACCTACCGGGTAAAGCTGCCGCCCCAGTGTGACCCGGCAGCGGCTCTGCAAAAGCTGCGGCAGCTGGAAGAGGAGGACCCCCAGCTGAAAATCACCTGGGCCGGGGGGAAAATTCAGGTAGGGCTTATGGGACAGGTGCAGCTGGAGGTATTTCGGGCTCTGGCCAAGGACCGGTTCGGGCTGGAGCTCACCCTGGAGGACGGACAGATTTTCTACAAGGAGACCATTGAAGCTCCCGTAGAGGGAGTGGGCCATTTTGAGCCCCTGCGGCACTATGCCGAGGTGCATCTGCTGCTGGAGCCGCTGCCCCGGGGCAGCGGGCTGGTTTTTGACACAAAATGCCCCCTGGATGTACTGGATGCCAACTATCAAAGTCTGATTCTGACCCATCTGGCGGAAAAGACCCACCGGGGCGTGCTTACGGGGTCGCCCATTACGGATGTGAAGATCACCCTGCTCATCGGTAAGGCCCACCTGAAGCACACGGAAGGGGGCGACTTCCGGCAGGCCACCTATCGGGCGGTGCGGCAGGGGCTGATGCAGGCCAAAAGTGTTCTGCTGGAGCCCTGGTATGCCTTCCGGCTGACGGTGCCCCAGGGCTGCATCGGCCGGGCCATTACGGACCTGCGGGCTATGGGCGGAGAAATGGGGGCCCCGGAGCCCACCGGGGATACGGCCAGCCTGGAGGGCCGGGTGCCGGCGGCGGAGGTAAAGGACTACGCCCAGACCCTGGCGGCCTATACCCAAGGGTTGGGCCGGTTCAGCCTGACCCTTTCCGGCTACGATGTGTGCCACAACACGGAAAGCGTGGTGACGGCTATGGGCTATGACCCGGAAGCGGACACGGAGAACACACCGGACTCCGTTTTCTGCTCCCACGGGGCGGGACATACGGTGAAGTGGAACCAGGTGAAGGACTTTATGCACCTGGAAAGCGGCCTGAAAGAGGAAAAGCCGCCCCAGATCGTGGAGCGGCCCAGCATCGACGATACGGAGCTGGAAAAGATTATGGAGCGGGAGTTCGGGCCCATCCGGCGGCGGCAGTATTCCGCCCCAAGAAAGGACGCTGCGGCAGAGGTGACCATCCGGGCTCCAAAGGAAAAGTACCTGATTGTAGACGGGTACAACATCATCTTTGCCTGGGAACACCTGGCGGAGACGGCAAAGCATGACCTGGATGCCGCCCGGCGGCACCTATGCGACATTCTGGCCAGCTACGCCGGGTTTACCAAGTGCCACCTGGTGGTGGTATTTGACAGCTACCGGACCCCCGGCGGAGAGAAACGGCAGGACAAGGGAATCAACGTGGTATACACCCAGGAGGGACAGACGGCGGACCAGTACATTCAGGACCTGGCAGCCCAAATCGGCAGCAGCTACACGGTAAGGGTAGCTACCTCCGACGGGCTGGTACAGCTCAGCGCTTTCCGGTCCGGGGTACTGCGGATGTCCGCCCGGGAGCTCTACGAAGAGGTGGAGCGGGCTTTGAACGAAATGCGCAAGTATTATTAACATAAAAAGGAGGCACCCCAATGCAAACAAAACAGGAACTGGAACAGAAATTGGAGGAGCGGACCCTGGAGTCCGAAAAGCGGGAGGCCCGGGTGGGGCACCTGTTCCGACACATTCTTCATGTGCTGGAGAAGGTCATTGCGGTAATCACCCTGGTTGTACTCCTGGCGGCCATGGGCAAGCTGGTATTGGAGCTTATCCGGCATCCGGGGGCATCGACGGATGTGACGGCCTTCCTTCACGAGGTACTGACCATCGTGGTGGGTCTGGAATTTATTCGGATGCTCATCGACACCACCCCTGCCAGCATTCTGGAAGTGCTGACGGTGGCCATTACCCGGCACGTTATTTTGAGCCACGACGACCCGGTGAGTAACCTGCTGAGCGTTGCCTGTATCGCCGGGCTCTTTGCCATCCGCCGGTTCCTGTTCCGCAGAGGAGAACTGAAGGAAGAAATGGTGGAGAAGGAATAAATTGCAATGCAAAAACCGCTGTCACTACAAAAAGGTGACAGCGGTTTTTCGTTAAAAGTACAGCTCGGCGGCCAGATTGCCGTGGACATAGTAGCAGACGGCTTTGCGCATGAAGGATTCGGTAACGCCGAAATAGTCGGCCAGGTCCCACAGCTCGGTATGGCCCTGGGCAATGGCATCATCCAGACGGTCTACGGGGATCAGGGCCCGGATGGCCCATTTATCGGCCTTGTTTTCGTGACGCTGGCGGCAGTCTGCCGTGGCATAAATGTTGTAGAAGCTGCCGGTGATGCAGTGGCCCAGCTCGTGGCTCAGGTGCATCCGCTCCTGGGTGCCCCCGTCCAGAACCCGGTCATCCACGCCAATGTAGCAGGTGCCGTCAGGCTCCATCAGAGACATGGAGCCGTTTTCCTTCATGGGGAAGCGCAGCACGGTGATATTCTGCTTGGAAGCCAGGCGGTACAGTTCCGGTACCTGTGTCATGGCTACTCCTTCTTCCGGAAGGGGCGTTTAGCGGATCCCCTTCTTTTCGTTCTCCCGCTGGCGGACGAAGGCGGCAAAGCTGAGCACCTCGTCGTACATGGCATCGGTAATGTCGCCGCTGCCGCCAAACAGGGCAAATTTGATTTCTTCCCGGGTGGGCTGGGGACGGTCGTTTTCCTCTTCGGTGCCCAGAAGCTCCGATACGCTGATGTCGAAATACCGGCACAGCTTATCGATCACATTTCCGGAGGGCTTGGTGGATGGATCCTTTTTCCACTTGGTGACGGTGGACTTGCTTAGCCCTGCGTCAATGGCTGCTTTGGAGGTGCTGACACCCTTTTGCTTGCACAGCTGGACAAAATGATCGTAGAACATAAAGGACACCCTTTCATACAAGCAGCCCGGGTGCGGAAGATCCAAGAAAAGAAAAGAGTGGTATTATTCCGGAAATAGCCGGAATTTTTTCTTTTATAACGGTAAAATGTTTAAAAAATACCGCCTTGGAGGAAAAGGGTACAATGGGGCTGCAAAGATTTTTGAAAAAAATCAACTCTCGGACTTGACAAGTATAAAAAAGTATACTATAATGCGGACAAGGTTGAAAAACATAAACTAACTGTGACCGCTCCGAGAGGTTCCGGGGGAGGGACGCAAGAAAAAATATATTTACCTATATACTATCACATATGTTTTTGTTTTTCAACTACCGATCGCATATTTTTTTGTCCGGATATAGCATACAATTTTGTATGTCCAATAAACGGGACGAAATGGCGACGGAGGAAAAAAAGAAAAGGGGGGAGGCTCTTGACGGAGCCATGGCTGCTGGAACAGCAGGAACGGCAAAGAAAAGAGGGGAAATTATGGCACAATCCCAGATGCATCCGATGTGGAAATCCCATTGACACGGATTGGGCGCTGCGTTTGGAGGGGGGCTGGTATTGCCAAAGCTGCGTCCGGCGCTGTACCCGGGAGGTGGAACAGGGATGAAGCCGGACTGGGCGCGCCTGCGCCGGGAGTACGCCGGAGGAAGCACAGCGGCGGCTCTTTCCCGGCGGTATGGTATACCGGAATCAACACTTCGGAACCGAATCAAACGGGAGAACTGGAAAAAAATTGAGTTGGAAGGTGGGCTCACTCAAAAAACTTATGTTGAAAAAGGCGAACCAAGGCTGGCGCGTCTGCGACGGGTGGACGCTCTGGCAGACAGTATGCTGACCTGCCTGGAACGGGCAGTGGCGGAGCTGGACACGGTGACCCAAAGCGTCAAGGAAAGGGTCAAAAACGAGGATGGCTCCGATGTGACCATTGACTATATCCGGCCGGTCAGCGGCGAGAAGGGGACCATCGATCGGGCCGGGCTGAAGCAGCTTACCGGGGTACTGAAGGATTTGAAGGATGTACTGATGCTTCGTTCTGACGCGGACATTCGGGAGCAGGAGGCCCGGATCCGACGGATTCAGAAGGAGCTGGAACGGGAGGAGACCCAGAGCATCCGGGTGACCCTGGAAGGGGGCTGCGAAGGCTTTGCCGACTAAGACCCTTACCATGCCGGAGCCCAACGAAAAGCAGGCCCTGGCCTTAAAGGAGCGGCACCGGTATGTGGCCTATGGCGGAGCCCGGGGCGGCGGGAAAAGCTGGTTTGTCCGCTGGAAGGCGGTACTGCTATGCCTGAACTTTCCGGGCATCAAGGTACTGATTACAAGAAAAACCTATAAGGAGCTCTTTAACAACCACATTGCACCCCTGCAGCAGATGCTGGTCGGGGCAGCGGAGTACAAGAGTATGGACAAGTATTTCCTGTTTCCCGGGGGCAGCACCATCCACTTTGGCTATTGCGCCTGTGACGCAGACTTAGGGCAGTACCAGGGCGCGGAATACGATGTATGGTTTGCCGATGAGGCGGGGCAGTTTCAGGAAAGCTGGCTGGTTCAGATTGATGCCTGCGTCAGAGGTGTCAACGCCTTTCCCAAACGGACCTACTACACCCTGAACCCCGGGGGCCCGGGCCACGGCTACTTTAAACGGCTTTTCATCGACCGCCGGTACACGGAGGACGAGCACCCGGATGATTACGCCTTTATCCAGGCTCTGTGTACGGACAATAAGGCCCTGATGGCCTCCCAGCCCGGATACCTGCGGTCCCTGGAGAAGCTGCCAGGGAAGCTGCGGCAGGCCTGGCTTTACGGCCGGTGGGATGTATATGAAGGTCAGTTTTTTGAGGAATTCACCGATGACCCCCGGCACTACAAGGACCGGCGGTACACCCATGTCATCGATCCTTTTGAAATTCCGGCTCACTGGAAGCTCTACCGGAGCTTCGACTGGGGATACCACCGGCCCTTTTCCTGCGGCTGGTGGGCGGTGGACTGCGACGGGGTGGCCTACCGGATCTTAGAGCTGTACGGCTGCACGGGGGAGGCCAACGAGGGGGTGAAATGGACCCCGGACCAGGTATTCGGAAAAATCCGGCAAATTGAAAAGGAGCATCGCTTTTTGGCTGGGAAAAAGATCATCGGGGTGGCCGATCCGGCCATCTGGGATGCGGAGACCGGGGAGAGCATCGCCGACACCGCCGCAAGGCACCAGGTGTTCTTCTCCCCCGGGGACAACAAGCGGCTCCCAGGCTGGATGCAGCTGCACTACCGGCTGCGGTTTGACGGGCAGGGGTTCCCTCTGCTGTACGTTTTCCGGAACTGTAAGGCGTTTATTAGAACATTGCCCCTTTTGCAGTATGATACCGCCAATTCGGAGGACCTGGACACGGAGGGGGAGGACCACGCGGCGGACGAGGCAAGATATTTTTGTATGTCCAGGCCCATTAAGCCCCGGCCCATTTCGGAGGAAAAGAAGAAGACCCGGGCGGAGCTGTTTTTGGACATCGACAATTTGGAACGGGCCGGACACCGGCCGGGAATGGAGATTATCAATGAAGGATGAAAAACCAATCACCGGGGAAAAACTGCGGCAGGCCCGGGTGGAGCTGAACAAATGCCGGGAGGGGAAAGCCAACCTGGAACGGCGAATCATCGAAAATGAGCAGTGGTACCGGCTGCGGCACTGGGAATGCCTGCGGAAAAGTCGCGGAAGCGAGGTGGAGCCCACCTCCGGCTGGCTGTTTAACGCCATCGCCAACAAGCACGCCGAGGCTATGGACAACTATCCGACCCCCAATGTGCTGCCCCGGGAGGAGGGCGACAAAGAAAAGGCCCGGGCCCTGGGCAGCATCCTGCCGGTGATTTTACAGCAGGAGGACTTTGAAGAGGTTTACGACCGGGTTATGGACGACAAGCTGAAATCCGGCACGGGGGTCTACGGCGTTTTTTGGGACCCGGAAAAGCTGGACGGCCTGGGGGATGTAAGCATCCAGCCCATCGACCTGTTAAACCTCTACTGGGAAGGCGGCATTACGGATATTCAACAGTCCCGGAATGTATTTTATCTGCGGCTGTGGGACAACGACCTGCTGCTGGAAAAGTACCCCCAGCTGGAAGGAAAGCTGACAGGGGCCGCCGAGGCGGGAAACAGGTACATCTACGACGATCGGGTGGATACAAGCGGAAAAAGCGCCGTCATCGACTGGTACTACAAAAAGCGCCAGGGGGGCAGAAATGTGCTCCACTACTGTAAGTTTGTAGGGGACACGGTGCTGTTTGCCACGGAAAACGAGGAGGGCTTCCGGGATGGGGGCTGGTATGACCATGGGCTGTACCCCTTTGTACTGGACCCCATGTTCCGCACCGCCGGTTCTCCCTGCGGGTTTGGGTATATCGATATCGGAAAATCCGCCCAGGAATATGTGGACCGGGGGAACCAGGCTATTTTGCAGAATTTATTGGCCAATGCCCGGCCACGGCACTTTATCCGGGCGGATGGGGCCGTCAATGAAGCGGAATATGCGGACATGAGCCGGGATTTTGTCCATGTGGACGGGAATCTGGGGGACGACAGCATCAAGCCCATTTCCGGAAAGACACTGAGTGACATCTATGTGACGGTCATCAGCAACAAAATCGACGAATTAAAGGAGGTCACCGGTACCCGGGATGTAAACACCGGCGGCACCATCCACGGCGTTACCGCAGCCAGTGCCATTGCGGCTATGCAGGAGGCGGGCAGCAAGCTGAGCCGGGACAGCAATATGGCCTCCTACCGGGCCTTCCGGAAGGTGTGCCTGATGGTGGTAGAGCTTATCCGGCAGTTTTACGATTTGCCCAGGGCCTTCCGGATTCTGGGCCCCCAGGGGGGCCAGGAATTTATCAGTTTCAGCAATGCGGGGCTGAAGCCCAGGAACCAGGGGGTAGAGCTGGGGGTGGATATGGGAATGCGGACGCCGCTGTTTGACATTGAGATCAGCGCCGAAAAGCAGAGCCCCTACACCCGGCTCAGCCAGAACGAAATGGCCATGCAGTTTTATTCCGCCGGGCTCTTTGACCCCGGTCGGGCCCGGGAGGCCCTGGCGGCCCTGGACATGATGGACTTTAACGGGAAATCTTCCGTTATCGAGCACATCCGGGAAAACGGCGGACAGTACCGGGCGGCGGAGGCCCAAATGGCACCCCAGACGGGCAGCGGACAGGAACAAAAAATACGGATGGCGGACAACGCTTCGCCGGTGTAAAGGAGAGAACATAATGATCCACGCAATGTTTACCCAGGACCCGGAAAAGGGGTCCGTTCAGATGGAGATGCAGGGCCACGCTATGACGGCTCCCAAGGGGGAGGACCTGATTTGCGCGGCGGCCACCATGGTAACCTATACCCTGGCCCAGGCGGTGCAGTTTTTATACGAGCAGGGACGGCTCCTGGCAGAGCCGCAGATGCGGATGGTGGACGGCTATGCCCGCATCACCGTATATCCCAGAAAATGCGCCCTGGCGGAAACGCTGATGGCCTTCTGGGTGGCCCAGGCCGGGGCCTATGTACTGGAGCGGAATTACCCCAAAAGTGTCAGCCTGACCCCTATGGAGGTATCCGCATGAAAAACTTTGTGCGCTTCCGGAATTTGCAGCTCTTTGGGGAAGAAGCGGCTGCTCCGGAGTCGGGCGTAACCGAGGCCGACGCCCAGCCTCAGTCCGAACCTCCTGCCGGGGACCCGGGGGAATTCGAGAAACTCGTCAAAGGTCCCTACAAGCAGGCCTACGACAGCCGGGTCAGGGCCATCTTACAGCAGCGGCTCAAATCCAGCCGGGACGCAGTGGAGGCAATGCGCACCCTGGAGCCTACCTTAAAGCTGCTGCGGGAGCACTACGGCCTGGCGGAAGGGGACTACGATGCCCTGGGAAAGGCCGTCGGGGAACAATACCGGCCGGAGGACCCCGCCGAGCTGCAGCGGCAGGCGGAAGAAATTCAGGCGGGGGCGGACCGGCTGGCGGCCCAGTGGAAGCGGGAGGAGCAGGAAATTCAGGAAATCTACCCTGGCTTCCGGCTGGTGGGAGAAATGCGGGACTCCAGGTTTCAAGCGCTTTTGAGAAGCCGGGTGGATATGCGCACGGCCTATGAGATTTGTCACAAGGACGAAATCATTCCCGCGGCCATGCAGTATGCCGCCCGGACCGTGGAGCGAAAGCTGGCGGAAAGCCTGCGCTCCGGCGGCCTGCGGCCCTCGGAAAACGGAGCCAGCGCCGCTCAGGCGGCGGCCGCCGGGTCCCGGGTGGCCCAGATGAGCCGGAAGGAGATCAAAGACGCCTGCCTGCGGGTACAAAGAGGAGAGAAAATCAGTTTTGGATGATGAAAAAAGAAAAGGAGAAATGTATATGGAAATGAAATCTTTACAGCTGTTTGCGGAAACCGTGAATGTGACCACCGACCCCGGCCTGTCTGCGGAAAACAAGACCTTCTACGACCGGGCCCTGATTGAAGAGGCTTCCCCCAACCTGATTCACGGCCAGTTCGGCCAGAAGCGGCCCATCCCCAAGAACGGGGGAAAGCGGATCCAGTTCCGCCGGTACGCCAGCCTACCCAAGGCCCTGAAGCCCCTGACCGAGGGCGTGACCCCCGAGGGCCGGAAGCTCAGCGCCACCGCCGTGGAGGCGGAGGTAAACCAGTACGGCGACTTTGTGTGCCTTTCCGATGTGCTGGACCTGACCGCCATCGACAACAACGTTTTGGAAGCCACCAAGGCGGTGGGCCGCCAGGCAGGTATGACCCTGGATACCATTACGAGAAACGTGCTGCAGTCCGGTACCAATGTATACTACTGCCCCAAGGTGGGGGCCGACGGCAAAACCACCCCGGTGACGGACCGCAAAAACCTGGATAAGACCTGCGTGCTCACCGTGGATGTGGTGAAGAAAGTGGCGGCCATGCTGAAGGCAGCCAACGCCCCCCGGATCGGCGGCGACTATGTGTGTATTCTCCACCCCTATGTGGCCTATGACATCATGTCCGACCCTCATTGGGAGGATATGCACAAGTATTGTACCCCCGAGAATATGTACGAGGGTGAAATCGGCCGGATTGCCGGTGTCCGCTTTGTAGAGACCTCCGAGGCGGCGGTGTACAAGGGTGCGGGGGATGAATGCCCCGAGGGCCTGGCGGTATTTGGGTGCCTGTTCCTGGCGGAGGGCGCCTACGGCGTGACGGAGGTCACCGGCGGCGGCCTGCAGACCATCGTCAAGCAGCTGGGTTCCGCCGGTACCGCCGACCCCCTGGACCAGCGCAGCACCGTAGGCTGGAAGGCTCTGCAGACGGCGGAAATCCTGATGGAGCCCTATATGGTGCGGGTGGAATGCTGCTCCGCCTTCTCCCCCACGGCAGAGGCGAACTAAAAAGCGGAATCCCCGAACGTCTCGAACCACCCCCGCCCGCTGCGGCGGGCACCCCCTCCATCCTTGGAGGGGGAAGGACGCATTTGCAAAAACAGAAAATGGAAAGGAGAAATCATGGAAGAAAAGTATGTAACCATCCGCCTGCCCCTGACCCGGGAGCAGCGGGAGGATGTATTTGTGGGCATTAACGGGCGAACCTTCCTCATCAGGCGGGGGGAGGAGGTCCGGGTGCCGGAGAATGTGGCCAAGGTTCTGGCCCGGAAGGAAAAAAGCCTTGCTATGGCCATGGAGTTTGAAGCCCAGGCGGCCCGGCCCCTGGAAAAGCTGAACGGGGAGGTGCTGCCATGACCGTAGGGGAGGCGCTGGCGCTGACGGACCGGCGGAATCCCAATCTTTACAGCCAGGAAGAAAAGCTCCGGTGGCTGTCGGAGGCGGAGGGGATGGTGTGGGGCGCACTGGAAGCCTTTCATGCGGTACTTGGCCCCTATCCCGGGCTGGCGGATGGGGATTTCCCGGAGAAAAAGCTGCTGCTGCCTACGGCCTACACGGGGCTGTATGACCTGTGGCTGGAGGGGTCCATGCACTATGCGGACCAGGATTATCTGCTCTACAACAATTCCATGGCCCGGTTCAATGCCCTGTGGAAGGAATTTTTTGCCTGGTGCTGCCGGACCATCCCCCAGCCGTCCAAGAGCATCCGGTATCTGTAAAAGGAGGGTGTTTGAATGGAACCCACACTGCGGGTGCCCTACCGGTATCGGGAGTACACGGAAAGCTTTGGCGGGCTAAACCGGAACGTATCGGTAAGCGCCGGAGAATTTGCGGAGGAGGAAAACCTGTCCGCGGAGCAGTTCCCGGTGCTCACCGTCCGGCCTGCCCGGAAGAATTTGGGGGTGTCTGCCCAGGCGCTGCTTGCCGGAGACGGCCTTGTCCGGGTGGAAAAGGGGGAACTGGTATTGCCCAACCGGCGGGTGGCCCTGGCGCTGAAGGAGGGGGAGGAAAAGCATTTGGCGGCCATGGGCAGCTATATTCTGGTGTTCCCGGATAAGAAATATGCCAGCACTCTGGAGGACGGGGACTACGGCAGCATGGAGGCCCTGTTTGAGGCAGGCGGCAGCGTTACGGCCACGCCCTGTACCCTGGACGGCACGGAGCAGATCCCGGACAGCGCAGGGGCCCAGCCGCCGGAGACACCGGAAAACGGCCTGGTCTGGCTGGATACGGCGGAAAAGGTACTAAAGGTCTGGTCCGACGCCGCCGGTATGTGGGTCCCGGAGGAAACGGGGTATGTAAGGCTGGAGGCTCCGGGCATCGGAAAGGATTTCCGGGTTTATGACGGAGTCCGAATTTCCGGCACGGAAACGCTGGACGGGGCCAATACCCTTTGGGGGGTAGCGGAAAATGCCCTGGTGGCGGCGGGAACTCTGGCGGAAAAGGTCACCCTGAAGGGGCTCCGGGTGGAACGCCGGGTGCCGGACATGGACTATGTGACGGAGTGCGGCAACCGGCTGTGGGGCTGCCGGGCGGGAAAAAACCGGGACGGGCAGACGGTCAACGAAATTTATGCCTGTAAGCTGGGCGACTTCCGGAACTGGGAAAGCTTTTTGGGGCTGTCTACGGACAGCTACACCGTGGGGGTGGGCTCCCCCGGGGGCTTTACCGGAGCCATCACCTATCTTGGAACGCCCATCTTTTTCAAAGAGGACTGCCTGTACAAGGTATTTGGCAGCTACCCTTCCGCCTTTCGGCTGCAAATGACCGCCTGCGCCGGGGTCCAGTCCGGGTGCGGGGAGAGCCTTGCCATTGGGGGGCAGACGCTGTACTACAAGTCCCCCTTTGGGGTATGCGCCTACGAAGGGGCCATGCCCCGGGAGATTGGGAAGACCCTGGGACAGGGGCCCTTCCGGAATGCCCGGGGGGCAGCCTGGGGAAACCTCTACTATCTTTCCATGGAGGAAGCGGAGGGCGACAGCCTGTATGTATACGACGGCGCAAGAGGCCTGTGGCACCGGGAGACGGGACTGGGGGCCAGAAGCCTGGCTGCCTGCCAGGGAAAGCTCTACGCTCTGGACAGGGACGGAACCCTTTGGTGCCTGCGGGGAGAAGCGGGAGAAGAACGGGTAAGCTGGATGGCCCGGACCGGAAAGCTGGATTACGTTCGGGGAGGCCGGTACCTGACCGGGTTATCCCTGCGGCTGGAGCTGGCCAGAGGCTCGAGGGCAGAGGTGTCCCTCCGCTATGACGGCGGCGGCCCCTGGGAACAGGCGGGAGCCGTTGCCGGGCAGGGAATGACCTTTTCCCTGATGCTCCGGCCCAGAAGGTGCAGCGCTCTGGAGCTGCGGCTGGAGGGCACCGGCCCTATGCGGCTGTACGGCATGGAGCGGATCTGGCAGAGAGGAGGCAGAAGATGACGGAGCTTTTGCGTCTGCCGGAGATTCCGGAGGGACCGGCGGAAGTACAGCTGGCAGCTATGAAAACTTATCTCTACCGGCTGTCGGAGCAGCTGCAATACATTCTTTCCACGCAGCAACAGGAATGGCAGTCGGACCGGGAGAATGTGGCCGGCCTGGAAAAGCGGCTGGCTGCCTCCCCCAGGCTGGCCCAGCAGACGCTGGCCCTGGCCGGAAGACAGTTCCGGGGAAATTATGTACCCTATGATGCCTACGAACAGGACCGGCAGCGGCAGGAGACCGTCCTTTGGGAGAACCGGGAACGGCTGAATACGGCTCCGGCAGACCGGCAGGAGGAAGAAACACCGGTATTTCGTGCGGAAGAGGGGCCCGGGTACCAGACAAGAGAAGGAAGAAACATCCGCTTTACGGCATTCGGGGAACCGGAAAGCTGCTTGAAACAGGTGTTTGCGGGCCGGTGGCAATTGGAATAAGGAAGAAAGGAGCATTATGGCACATAAGGAAAACGAGGAAAAGGTATCGGTCAAGGAGCCGGAGGTTCAGCTGCCCTTCCGGGCGTCCCAGGAGACGGAACAGGCCCGGCAGGAGGCCCAGGACTACCAGGGAAAGAAGCCGGGAAGCTTTGTATCCAAGTGGCAGCAGCAGCTGGACGCAGCTATGGCGAAGATCCTGAACCGGGAGGACTTCCGCTATGATCTCAACGGGGATGCGCTGTACCGGCAATACAAGGACCAGGCGGTGAAAAACGGGCGGCTGGCCATGCTGGATACCCTGGGCCAGTCTGCAGGGCTCACCGGAGGCTACGGCAGCTCCTACGGCCAGACAGCGGCTCAGCAGTCCTACCAAAAAAGTATGGACGGCCTGGCAGAACAGGCGGTTTCCCTTTACGACCGGGCCAGAGCGGAATACGACCGGCAGGGGGAACGGGACCGGGCAGACTATGACCTGCTGCAGCAGCGGGAAACCGGAGACCAAAGCCAATATGAAAAGGAGCTGGCTGCCTGGCAGGCGGAAAACAGCCGCCTGTGGCAGCGATATACAGACCTGCGGCAGCGGGACTACACCGCCTACCGGGATGCAATTTCGGACGACCGGTGGCGGGCGGAATTTGAAGAGGCGCAGCGAAAATTCAACGAGGAGCTGCTCCACGACAAAAAGTACCGGTAAGGAGGGACGGGATGTATTTATCCGGTACTTTATATCCCCTGACGATAGAGGGGCAGACCCTGGGAGCACCGATCCGGTTCCGCCTTCCCAGGCGGGAGAAAAAGCTGACCCTGAGCTATTCCTGCGGCAGCCTCCGGGGCGTGATTGCCCGGCAGACCCTGGAAGAGGAAATATGCTGGACACCGCCGGAGACGCTGGCAGCCCAGTACCCGACCGGCACCGGAATCCCGGTGACCCTGGTGCTGGAGGACGGGAAAGCCCAGAGGCAGGAGCGAATGGAGCTGCTGCTCCCTGGGGATGCGGCCCCCCGGGTGCAGGTGACGCTGGAAAATGCCCAGGGGACAGATACCTATGTGCAGCAGGTATCCCAACTGCATATTGCGGTCCGGGCAGAGGGCGCTTATGGAGCAAAAATCCGTAAAACGGCAGTTTCCTGCGGCAGCCTCACCGGGGAGGGAACGGACCTGGTATTTGACCTGCCCCGGGCCGGAGCAATCCCGGTGACGGTCCGTGTGGAGGACAGCCGGGGCTGCGCCGCCGACTGGCAGGGGGAAATTCCGGTGCTGCCCTACACGCCGCCTGCGGGAGGTTTCCGCAAAGCGGGAGACGGCAGCGAAGGCTGTATCATAGAATACTGGGGCAGGGTTTTGGACCTGGGCGGAAAAAACACCGGTACCTGCGCCTGGATTTCCGTAAGAAAGGGGGTGGAGAGCCGGAAGGAGCTGTCCTCCGGACTTGCTATGGCAGGGACAATAACCCTGGAAAAGCCGGTGGAGGAGGAAGCCTGGTTTTTGGAGGTGAAGGACGGGTTTACCGCAGTCCGCATTCCCTATATCCGGCAGCCCCTTTTGGACATTGACCGGGAAAACCGGGCCCTGGGGATCGGATGCCGGGGGGACCGAACGGGTACCGTATCCCTGGGGCTGGGGGTTAATTTTGGGGGAAGGCCTTTGGAGAATGTAGGGGCGGCCCAAAGGGATACCGATGCTCTGCCCCTGGGCCAGGGGGACGGCCGCTATCTGATGCCAAGGCTTTTGTGGGAAAACCCAAACCCCAAGTCGGCGTTTCCGCCAGGGGCGGTGGTGGCGGAAGGAACGGTATTCCTGATTGCCGCGGCGCCAAAGGCCGAAGCGGAGGAAGTCTTTTGGGAGCTCGGCTGCCCCGGGGGACTCCTGCGGGGAGAAGCGGCCCGGGGCTTTAGCTACGAAACTGGGGAATTGCACTTTGGCACCACGGAAAAGGGGGACGACTGGACGGTGCCGCGGAAAATCTACAGACTGTTGTAAGGAGAGGAGAAACATGGAAGCAACGGTATTGGCATCCCTCATTACGGGACTCCTGTCCCTGGCCGGGGTGATGCTGAGTAACCTGCTATCGGACCGGCGGCGGGAAAATGCCCTGAAAACCGCCCAGGCGGTAACGGACACCCGGCTGGAGGAGCTTACCAGGGAGGTAAGGCTCCACAATAATTTTGCCCGGAGAATGCCGGTAGTAGAAGAAAAGATCAGCGGAATTTGTATGCGGCTGGAAGAGCTGGAAAGGAGAAAGGCATGATCAACTGGAAGGTAAGGCTGAAAAACGTAAACTTTTGGCTCACCGCTATTCCCGCGGTGCTGCTGGTGGTGCAGACCCTGGGGGCACTGGTTGGCTGGCAGCCGGAGCTGGGGGCCCTGCAGGGGAAGCTATTGGACCTTGTAAACGCGGTGTTTGCATTGCTTGCCGTGCTGGGCGTTGTGAATGACCCCACCACTGCAGGCCTGAAGGACAGCACCCGGGCCCTGGGCTACCGCAGCCCCGGCGGGGAAGAATAAGAATGGGGCTGCTGCAAGATGGCTTTGCAGCAGCCCCAATGAAATCCGTTCTTCGGACGGGTGAAATACCGCCTATGCGGTAAGAAATATGGCGAACCGCCATGAGAAATCCGCCTGCGGCGGGAGAGAGAACGAATTTTGTTTTCCCCTTGCGTCCGCAAGGATTTATTGATTTCCGCGAGTCGCTGCTTATCTTTGAGCGGCGACTTGCTTGTTATCTTGCGTATTATCTTACCCGATGAGCTCCCGGAATACCGGCAGGCTCCTTTGGATCATATCGTAGCTGACGCAGTAGCAGATGCGGAAGTAGCCCGGGCAGCCGAAGCCGTCGCCGGGGACCAGCAGCAGGTCCTTTTGCCTGGCCTTTTCGGAGAAGGCGTTGGCGTCCCCGCTGGGGGCCTTGATGAAAAGATAGAAGGCACCGTCGGGCTTGGCCATTTCGTAGCCCATGGCGGTGAGACCCTCGTACAGAGCCTTCCGGTTTTTGTCGTAGGCCTCCAGGTCCGGGCGCAGGTGGGCGCAGCGGGCAATGACCTTTTGCATCAGGCTGGGGGCACAGACATGGCCGGTGCTTCTGGCAGCACCGCAGACGGCGGCGTAGAGGGCCTTGCCGTCGGTGGCCTCCTGAGGCACATAGACATATCCGATCCGTTCGCCGGGCAGGGACAGGGATTTGGAGTAGGAATAGCAGATGACGGTATCCCGGTAGATGCCGGGGACGAAGGGAACCTCTACTCCGTAGGCCAGCTCCCGGTAGGGCTCATCGGAAATAAGGTAAATGGGATGGCCGTATTCCTGGGCCTTTTGGGTAAGAAGTGCCCCAAGAGCTTCCAGGGTCTTACGGGTATAGACCACGCCGGAAGGATTGTTGGGGGTATTGATGAGGACGGCCTGAGTATGGGGGGTCAGCATTTCCTCCAGCTTGGGCAGAGAGATCTGGAAATTCGGCACATCCGGGGGAACTACCCGGAACAGGAGTCCGGCGGACTCTGCGAAGGGCTTATACTCCGGGAAATAGGGGGCTACCGTCAGAATTTCGCCCCCGGGGACGGCCAGAGCCCGGAAGACGCTGCACAGCTCCGGGGCGGCGCCGCAGCCCAGGAAGAATTCTTCCGGCTTTGTATGGGCACCGCAGCGAAGGTTCAAGTCTTTGGAAATGGCCCTGCGGGCTTCCAGATCGCCTACGGCGGAGGTATAGCCATGGACCAGCAGGGAATCCGTATCCCAAAGAATCTCCCGGATGGCATCGTTTACCTCCTTGGGGGAGGGAATGGATGGGTTTCCCAAAGAATAATCGTATACGTTTTCCGGCCCCACGATGGCGGCACGGCTCCGGCCGTATTCAAACAGCTCCCGGATGCAGGAGCGGTTGGCCCCCAGGGCATAGGCTTCTTGATTGTACATAGTGGTTACCTTCCTTCCCGGGCCAATTCCCGGGCCCGCGTATATTTGCTTTTGGGTTCCGGTACCAGGCCGTATTCGTTTTCCAGCCAGGCGCCAAAGGACAGGGCATCGTCGTCTATCCCGTCCTTAACCTCTGCCTCCACTTCAAAAATGGGAGCATTTCGGGTGCCGCCCAGGAGTTTCCCCCGGTCCAGAGCCAGCTCCAGCTGGCTGCTGCCCCAAGGAATATTGGCCTTTTGCCGGGTGAATTGGGCGCCGCATACGGGGATAAGGCCCTTTGCCAGGGTAAGAAGCGCGTTTGGAGCGCCCAGAGCAATCAGAGACGGCAGGGCCGCTTCTATATTCGGGGCCTCCACTTCCCATTCTCCCCGTCCGCCGTCGGGAGAGGGGGTTTTCAGGGTGCATACGCTGATCCCGTTTTCCAGCCGCCGGCGAAGGGTCCATTTCCGGCCGGAAAGGGCCTGGTCCGGGGAGTCGTAATAGGTGGTTTCCATGGAGACTGTTTCAAAGGGGCCGAAGGCTTGGGACAACGCCTCCAGGGCGGCAGGGGTCAGCCGGTATTTTATTTCAAATTCTCTGCCCATAGGGCCTCCTTCCCGGGGCGCCCTGTTTTTTCGTGGGCCCCCTGTGGGGGTTTTCAAAATACACGGTGGTTTTCTTGTATTATACAGCGAAGAATTTCCCAATGCAAGGGGCATCATCCGACGAAAAGGAAGTCCCGGATGTGGTATTATGGCGGCAGTTTCGGTGAAAGGGGTATACGAATGACGGTATCGGGGTATCTGCGCAGGGAAAAGCGAAGACTGGACACATTGGCGGCCATACCGGGGGTACGCATTGGGGCGGAAGGGGCCCTCTACGGCGGCGGGGCCATGCTGCTATGCGCCGTAGGCTACCCGGGAAAGCCCCTGCCGCTGGGGGCGGTGCTGGCTTTGGTCAGCCCCGGGTGGCGGCGAGTCCCGGCGGCCTTGGGGGCCATGGCCGGGTATTGGCTGCTGGATGGGCAGTGGCTGGAGATGCTCTGGACAATTTCGGCGCTGCTGCTTGGGGTGGCCCTGCAGCTGGGAAGAAAGGACACCTTTTGGATTATGACGGTAGGAAGCCTGATGCTTCCGGCGGTGGTGGATACGGTCCTCCGGGTGCCCATGGCCGCGGTGTGGGCAGACAGCCTCTGGGGCGGCCTTGGGGGCGGGCTGTTTTTTCTGGTGCCCAGGGTAAGGGATCCGGTGCTTTTCTGGGCTGCTGCAGGGCTCCTGCTGCGGGCTTTGGCCTGCCTGGGAGCGTTGCCTTTGGCCGGGGCAATGGCCGCCGTGTGCTGCGGCAGCTTACCTGCGGCGGTGCTGCTGGGGCTGCCGCTGGAAACGGCGGGCCTGCCGGGGATCACCGCCGGACTGTGCGGGGGCCACCTGGCTGCAAAATCCATCCTTCCCCAGAAGTGGAGATGTCTGGCGGTGTCGGGGACCGTTGGCGTGCTGGGGATGTGCCTGGGCAGATCCTGGAACATCGGCGCCTGGCTGGGGGTGAGCATGGGTGGGCTATTGGCTGTGTACATCCCCTGGAAGTCCCAAACCCTGGGCACCGGCGGAGCCCGGGTCCAGCTGGAGCTGGCGGCCAGAACCTTGGAAAAAATGAACCGGGCCCTTCTGGAGCTGCCCGGTGAAAGGGAGGAGGATAACGCCCAGGCCCTGGAACGGCTCAGGTTCGAGGCCTGCGAGGAATGTCCAAAAGGGAAGAGCTGTACCCGGAAGACGCAATTGGACGAAAGTGTTTTTTTGGACCCCTGGTCTTTTTCCTGCGAGCGCACCGGGCGGCTCCTGCGGGAGGCCCGGCGGGTAAAGGAGCGGCAGAGGATGCTTGTGATGCAGCACCGGCGGCTTACGGAATATCGGATGGCACTGGCCAGGCAGTACGGGATGCTTTCCCGGTATCTGCAGCGGGTGGCGGATCGGCTGCCTCTGGGATGCGAAAAGGGCCGGATCCGGTACCGGGTCAGCGTGTCGGTGCGCTCCAGAGGAAAGCACCGGGTGGACGGGGACTGCTGCGCCGCTTTCCCGGGACTGACGCCCAAATTTTATGTGCTTTTGTGCGACGGCTGCGGCACGGGGCCGGAGGCGGCGGCAGAAGCCGGGGAGGCGGTGGGATTGCTGCGGCAGATGCTGACGGCGGGGCTGCCCCCCAGGTATGCGCTGGGAAGCCTGAACGGCTTTTTGGTACTGACCGGCCGGACCGGTGCGGTGACGGCGGACCTGGCAGAGCTCCGGCTGGACAGCGGCTCCGCCCTCCTTTACAAATGGGGAGCGGCCCCCAGCTATCTAATGCGGCGCAATCAGGTAAAACGCCTGGGGGGCGGTTCCCTGCCCCCGGGGGTTTCCATGGAGGATCGGGGAGAACGGATCATACGGCTATCCCTCAAGCGAGGGGAAACGCTGGTAATGGCCAGCGACGGTGTTGTGCTGGACGATTCGTTTCTCCGGGAAGATTCCATTTCCTCTACGGGGGCCTTGGCAGAAAAGCTTCTGAAGGAATGCGGAAGCACCGGGGAAGACGATGCCACCCTGGCGGTGGTGCGGCTGGGAGAGCTAATGAGCAATTCTCAATTGCCTTGACTTTTTTCACAGTTTGGTCTATAATAAAAACACAAGGAGATGCTTGAGCCTAACAAGCATCCCCTTGCGGTGGAACCCCAGACGGTTGCCACAACATATAACTTACGCCAGTGAGGACAAAGTCCTCAGAGAATCATGAGTCGTCTGTTCCAGCAGACGGCTCACTTCTTTTTGTCGTACAGATACAGTACGAGGGATACGATGCTGGCGATGGAACCAAGAGCTCCAAGGACAGCTAGAATCGTAGAAGTAATATGTATCGCCTCCTTCTGGACAAATTTCCCGCGAAGGCTGCGCACACGCCTCCATTCCGCCTTTACGGGATGCAGGCAACCGTCTTTTACCGTACACCGTCTGCCAAAGCGACGCGGACGGTGGGATTTCACAGAACTTATTATACAGATGGCAGGGAAAATGTCAATTAAAATCCCAGAAGACCAGACGACGATTGTAAGAATTAAAAATATAAATATTTCAGAAAAGGGTACGCCGCAAACGAACAGCGGCGTACCCTTTGTTCCTCTTTACACCAGCGTGGCCGCCATGACGGCCTTGATGGTGTGCATGCGGTTTTCGGCCTCGTCGAAGACGATGGACTGGCTTCCTTCAAATACGGCATCCGTGACCTCCATACAGGTCAGGCCGAATTTTTCCCGCATTTGCTGGCCAATGCCGGTGCCCAGGTCGTGGAAGGCGGGCAGGCAGTGCATAAAACGGCATTGGGGTCCTGCGTTCTTCATCAGTGCCTCCGTCACCCGGTAGGGCAGCAGATCGTGGATTCGCTTTTCCCATACCCGGTCGCTTTCGCCCATGGATACCCATACGTCGGTGTAGATCACATCGGCGTTATTTGTTGCTGCCGTGGGGTCCGTCAAAAACTCCAGGGTAGCACCGGTTTCCTGAGCGATTTTCTGAGCGGCGGCCCGAAGCTCTATAGAGGGGAAATAGCTTTCCGGGGCGCAGGCTACAAAGTGCATTCCCATTTTGGCACAGCCAATCATCAGAGAGTTGCCCATATTGTACCGGGCGTCCCCCATAAATACCAGCTTTTTGCCCTGTAAAGTTCCAAAGTGCTCCCGAATGGTCAGGAAATCCGCCAAAATCTGGGTGGGATGGAATTCGTTGGTCAGGCCGTTCCACACGGGAACGCCGGCGTATTTGGCCAGCGTTTCTACCAGCTCCTGGCCGAAGCCCCGGTATTCGATGCCGTCGTACATCCGGCCCAGGACCCGGGCGGTATCGGCAATGCTCTCCTTTTTTCCCATCTGGGAGGACTGGGGATCCAGGTAGGTGCAGTGCATTCCCAGGTCGTAGGCGGCTACTTCAAAGGCGCAGCGGGTACGGGTAGAGGTCTTTTCAAAAAGCAGGGCAATGTTTTTCCCGGTGCAAAGGGCATGGGGGATTCCGGCCTTTTTCTTGGCCTTCAGATCTGCGGCCAGATCCAGAAGGGAGCTGATCTCCTCGGGGGTGAAGTCCAACAGCTTCAGAAAGCTCTTATGGGTAAAGGGTTCCATATACGGTTCTCCTTCTATAATTTTCTTTTCTGTAAGGAACGGAAGTCGGTGGAACATCCGGGGGCTTGCAAACCGGTGACACCGGCCACCGGTTTGCAAGGACAGGCATTATTTTCTTCCGGCGTTCATTTTCTTTTCAAAGTGCTCCAGTACGGCGGTGAGGGCCAGAACCAGGGCCAGGTAGGTAAGGGCTACCAGCATCAGCGGGTTTACGGCATCGTAGGTGTTGTTCCGCACCAGGTTGCCCGCCCGGGTCAGGTCTACGACAGCCACATATCCGGCCACGGAGGTCTCCTTTAAAAGGGCGATGAATTCATTGCCGATGGCGGGAAGAATATAGCGGATGGCCTGGGGGAAAATGATTTTCCGCATGGCCTGGAGCCGGGACATTCCCAGACTCCGCCCGGCCTCGTTCTGCCCCGCATCTACCGCATGAATGCCGCTGCGGATCAGCTCTGCCATATAGGCTCCGGAGTTGATGCCGAAGGTCAGTACGGCAACCTCCGTCCCTTCCGAGGAGGCAAAGACAATGAAGTAGAAGATCAGCAGCAGCACCACCACGGGGATGCCCCGGATGACCTTTACATAGGCATCGCATAGCCAGGCCACGGGGGCCAGAGCCTTGCTGTCCTCGGCCAGATACTTGACGACGGCAATGGCGGTGCCGATCACCACGCCGATGAGCAGAGCGCCCAGGGTAATAATAATGGTGTTCCCCAGGCCCTCCAGCATCATCTTATAGTAACCGGTGACGAAAAAGGTTTCGTTCAGCTTTTGGAGCCACATACCTTACCCCTCCGCGGGAGAGGTGAAGGGCGCCTCGTACTTTTCGAAGATTCCGGCAATGGTACCGTCGGAGAGCATGGTGTTCAAAACCCCGTTGATGGCGGCAATGGTATCCTCGCTGCCGAAGGCCATGGCGAAGGCGTAGGGCTCGGTGGTCATGGCCTCGGAAAGGATGACCAGCTGGTCGCCGCCCTGGGCGTTGTAGACCTTGACCATGTCGGCAGCGGTCAGATCGTCAATGACCCAGGCATCCACCTTGCCCTGCAGAAGGGCGGACTGGGCGTCGTTGTTGGCGGCGTAGGCGTTGACGGTGTAGCCGTTTTCCATGCAGAAGCTTTCGGCGGTGGTGCCGGTCTGGACGGCTACGGTCTTCCCGGTCAGATCAGCTTTCCCGGTAATGGGACTGCCCTCCTTGACCACGATGGCCTGGGCGGCCAGACAGTAGGGATCGGTAAAGAGCACGTTCTTCTGCCGCTTTTCGGTGACGGAGATGCCGGAAACGCCCATATCGTACTTTCCGGCCTGGACGCCGGGGAGGACGGAGTCAAAGTCCATCTGCTGAATTTCCAGGGTCAGGCCCAGCTGTTGGCAGACTTCATTCAGAATGTCAATTTCAATGCCTTCGACGGTGCCGTCTCCGGACAGGGATTCAAAGGGCGGGAAATCGGGGCTGGTAGCAATAACCAGCTTTCCGGCCTTTTGCAGCTTTTTCAGGGGGGACCCCTTGGTGCCGCAGGCGGCCATAGTGAGAATCATGCAAAGGGCTAACAGAGCAGCAAGCAGTTTTTTCATTTTGAATTCCTCTCTTTCCAATATTACAGCAGCTTCCGTACATATTCGATCTGTTTCTTCACAGACCCTACGGCGGTGCCGCCCAGACTGGTGCGCTTTTCCACGCAGGTTTTCAGGTCCAGAGCATCGTATACATCGGTGCCGATCAGAGGGCTGAGGGCCTGGTAATCGGCCAGGGGGTAGGTTTCCAGAACCAGATTTTTTCGGATGCAGTCGGCCACGGCCTGGCCGGAAAGCTTGTAGGCGGTCCGGAAGGGCAGACCCTTGGTGACCAGATAATCCGCCAGGTCGGTGGCATTCAAAAAGCCCTTTTGTGCCGCCAGGAGCATCCTGTCCTCTCTGGCTTTCAGGCCCTTCAGCATCTCATTGAATACCCGCAGGCACATGGTCACGGTGTCGCAGGCGTCGAAAACGGCTTCCTTGTCCTCCTGCATATCCTTGTTGTAGGCCAGGGGCAGGCCCTTCATGGTGGTATACAGGCTGAAGAGGTCCCCGTATACTCTTCCGGTTTTGCCCCGGACCAGCTCGGCCATATCCGGGTTTTTCTTCTGGGGCATGATGGAGGAGCCGGTGGTATAGGCATCGGACAGCTCCGCAAACTGGAACTCCCAGCTGCACCACAGAATCACCTCTTCGGAGAACCGGGACAGGTGCATCATAATGGTGGACAGACAGTTTAAAAATTCCAGGCAGAAGTCCCGGTCGGAGACCCCGTCGATGCTGTTGCGGCACACATCGTCGAAGCCCAGAAGCTTTGCCTCCATTACCCGGTCCGTATTGTAGGTAGTACCGGCCAGGGCGCAGGAGCCGATGGGGGAGACATTCATCCGCTTCCGGCAATCCGTCAGCCTTCCCAGGTCCCGCAAAAGCATCATGGCGTAGGCCATCAGGTGGTGACCGAAGGTAATGGGCTGGGCCCGCTGCAAATGGGTATAGCCGGGCATGATGGTATCGCAATAGGCTTCCGCCTTGTCCGAGACCGTAACGATCAGGCTCTTTACCAAGGCAAAGATACCGTCCAGCTGTTCCCGCAGGTAGAGCCGCAGGTCCAGGGCTACCTGGTCGTTTCGGCTCCGGGCGGTGTGGAGCTTTTTGCCCACATCCCCCAATCGCTGGGTCAAAACCTGCTCCATGAACATATGGACATCCTCGCACTCCGGGTCAAAGTCCAGCTTCCCGGCGTCGATGTCCTCCAGAATGCTCTGCAGGCCATCAATCAGAGTGTCGGCCTCTTCCTGGGTAAGGATTCCCTGGGCCCCCAGCATGGCCGCGTGGGCCTGGGAGCCTGCTATGTCCTGCCGGTACATCCGGCTGTCGAAGGAAAGGGAAGAATTAAAGTCGTCCGCCAGTCGGCTGGTCTCGCCGCTGGTCCGGCCTGCCCATAGCTTCATGGTACAAGTCTCCTTTGTGTGATTTTACTTCGCCCCGTTTACCATGGCCTGGACCTTGATGGGCAGGCCGTAGAGGTTGATAAAGCCTTCGGCGTCCTTCTGGTTGTAGTTGCTTTCGCCGAAGGTGGCGATTTCCTCGGAATACAGGGAGTTGGGGCTCCATACGCCGGCGTTGATCATATTGCCCTTGTAGAGTTTCAGTTTTACGGTGCCGGTAACCACCTCCTGAGTCTTGTCCACAAAGGCACTGAGGGCCTCCCGCAGGGGGGTGAACCACTGGCCGTTGTACACCAGCTCTGCAAAGGTGATGGCGATTTTCTGCTTTTCGTGCATGGTCATCTTGTCCAGGCACAGGGTTTCCAGGACGCTGTGGGCCTTGTAGAGGATGGCACCGCCCGGGGTCTCGTATACGCCCCGGCACTTCATGCCTACCAGCCGGTTTTCCACGATGTCCAATAGGCCAATGCCGTTGGCGCCGCCCAGCTCGTTGAGCTTGAGAATCACGCCCTTGGGGGTGAGCTTCTCGCCGTCTACGGCGACGGGGATGCCCTTTTCAAAGTCGATGGTTACATAGGTGGGCTTGTCCGGAGCGTCGATGGGGCTGACGCCCAGCTCCAGGAAGCCGGGCTTCTCGTACTGGGGCTCGTTGCCCGGGTCCTCCAGGTCCAGACCCTCATGGCTCAGGTGCCACAGGTTCTTATCCTTGGAGTAGTTGGTTTCCCGGTTGATCTTTAAGGGAATGTTGTGGGCCTCGGCGTATTCGATTTCCTCTTCCCGGGACTTGATGTTCCACTCCCGCCAGGGGGCGATGACAGGCATATTGGGGGCAAAATGCTTGATGGCCAGCTCGAACCGGACCTGGTCGTTGCCCTTGCCGGTGCAGCCGTGGCAAATGGCGTCGGCCCCTTCCTTCTTGGCAATCTCCACCAGCCCCTTGGCGATGCAGGGCCGGGCGTGGCTGGTGCCCAGCAGGTACTCTTCGTAAACGGCCCCGGCCTTCACGCAGGGCATAATGTAGTCGGCAGCGTATTCCTCGGTCAGATCCAGTACATACAGCTTGCTGGCGCCGGTTTTGATGGCCTTCTCCTCCAGACCCTCCAGCTCATCGGCCTGGCCCACATTGCCGGAAACGGCAATGACCTCGCAGTTATTGTAGTTTTCCTTCAGCCAAGGGATAATGATGGAAGTATCCAGGCCGCCGGAGTAGGCAAGAACGACTTTTTTAATGGAATCCTTATTCATAACAATTACCTCCAAGGGATGAATATTATTCGTTGATGTAACTGAATATATACACATCTTATGAAAAAGTCAAGTATAAAAATACAATACAGTCTATGTAATACAGCATTTTGTACGCATGAATAAAACAAGAATAGATTAACGCAATAATTTACGTCGAAATAACAACAGAATGTCAAATATGAAATGAATATTATACAGTATAAATAGATTGGATGGAGAAACAAACGGGGTGCACATATGTACGCGGCACAGGTACACTTGGGAAATAAGGATTTGTAGGGTTGACAGAGAAACTCCTTCCCCCCTCCTGCATGGAGGGGGTGCCCACCGTAGTGGGCGGGGGTGGAGGGGACCAGGTACTATATTTTCTTGCAGTTGGATGAGTTGCATTTTCTGAATTTAGGCTGATTTTTTCAACGAACCTACCGGCTTTCGTTAGGTGTCCCCTCCACCCCCGGCCTGCGGGCCACAAGATTATTGTGTGATTGCCACCGGCAATCATCATTATCTCGATTCGCTGCGCGGAGCACCACCCCCTCCACGCAGGAGGGGGAAGGGGATTTTTCCCGCCCGCCGGTACCTACCGTTTACCCCGTCAAATCCCCATTTCCCGGTTTCTCTTTGCTCAGCAACCGGAAAAAGATTATTTATTGATAAAATTATAAACTTTCTGTTTACATTTTATAAAAAAGATGTTATACTCAACCCTATCCAAGTCCATGGAACATGGACAGAAAACATTATTTTTCAGAAAGGAAGGTATTATTATGAAACGAAAGCTGTCAGCGAGGGAAATTGTGGCTGTAGCAAGCCTGCTGTTTGGTTTGTTCTTTGGCGCGGGCAACTTGATTTTCCCGGTACACATGGGTCAGGAAGCAGGTGCCCACTCTGTAGCCGCCATTCTGGGCTTCGCCATTACAGCCGTAGGCCTTCCTTTGCTGGCGATCTGTGCTATGGCGCTCTCCCGCAGTGAGAGCTTGGCGCAATTGGCCGGACGGGTGGGGAAGCACTATGGGATCTTCTTCACCTGTTTGTTATATCTGACCATCGGGCCGGGCTTTGCCATCCCCCGGTGTGCCTCTACCTCTTTTACGGTAGGCGTGTCCGCACTGGTGCCGGAAAGCGCCCAGGGGCTGAGCCTGGCGATTTTCTCCCTGACCTTTTTTGCGCTGGTCCTCTATTTCTCCCTGCGGCCCAGCGGAATTCTTACCTGGGTGGGGCGGATTATCAACCCGGTGTTCCTGGTATTTCTGTTCCTTTTGATTGTGGCCTCCTTCCTGAATCCCATGGCAAGCATCGGAGACATTCCTGCGGAAGGAGATTATGTAAACAATGCCTTTGTAACCGGCTTTCTGGAAGGCTACAATACCATGGATATTCTGGCGGCTTTGGCCTTCGGCATTACCATTGTCCAGGTAATTAAGGAACTGGGAGTGGAAAAAGCGGAGGATGTCGCGGTGAATACCTATCAGGCAGGCATTTTCAGCAGTCTCCTGATGGCCCTGATTTACGCCCTTATTACCGTCATGGGTGCCACGAGCCGGGGGGGCTTCCCGGCCAGCGAAAACGGCGGCATTGCCCTGGCGGACATTGCCCACCATTACTTCGGCTCTGCCGGGCAGCTGATTCTGGCGGCTACCGTAACCCTGGCCTGCCTGAAAACCTCCATTGGCCTGGTTACCTCCTGTGCAGAAACCTTCCGGCTTCTGTTCCCGAAGGTTAGCTACAAGGCCTGGACCGTCATTTTCAGCCTGGTGCCCCTGGCCATTGCCAACCTGGGCCTGACCCAGATCATCAGCGTTTCCCTGCCGGTGCTCATGTTCCTGTACCCCCTGGCCATTACCCTGATTTTGCTGACGGTCTTTGGAAAATTTTATGGGAATGACCGCCGGGTGTACATTACGGTTACCGCCTTTACCCTGGTGGCCGCCTGTGCGGACTTTTTGAACGCCCTGCCTGCAGGGGCCAAGAGTGCCATTCATGTGGAAGGATTTTTGAGCTGGGCTGCCGCCTATGTGCCTCTGTTCAACCTGGGGCTGGGTTGGTTTCTTCCTGCCGCGATGGGTTTGGCGGCAGGCCTGATCTGGAAAATGGCAAAAAAATAAGCCGCACCGTCCCAGCGATTTTTCCCGGTCTTTTCACCGTTCCGGTGAAAAAGAATTTTCGAAAAAAACATACCGGCCGCACACCCGAAAAGGGGAGCGGCCGGTAATTTTCATTTTCCGATTTTTGCCACGGATTCCCGAACCCGGATGTGGCCGGGGATGACGATGCGGTCGGCTAAAGTGGTGCGGGGGCGTTCGATGAGGTCAATGAGGCCTTTGGCCGCGGCCCGGCCGATGCCCCGGGTATCCTGGCAATAGGTGGTAAGCCGGGGGTAAACCACATCCGCCAGCTGAATGCCGTCGTAGCCCATAACGGAGATGTCCTCCGGGATCCGCAGGCCCATTTCCCGGATGGCGTTCAGGCCGCCGATGTAGGAATAATCGTCCGGGAAGATGATGCAGGTGGGCCGGTTCGGCAGGCTTAGCAGCTCCTTGGTGATTTTGGCACAGCCGTCGGCATCGTGGTAGCAGCTTTCCCGGACCAGGGTATCGTCAATGCTGATGCCCAGGGCGTCGCAGGCCCGGTAGAAGCCGGTCAGCCGGTTTTCCGTAACGGTGGTCCGCTCACCGTGGATAAAGGCCAGCTTCCGGTGGCCGTTTACATAAGCGTAGCGCACCAGGGCTTCCAGGCCCTGAACATTGTCGGATACGATGCTCATGCGGTTGTTGAAAACATGGTCGATGGTGACCACGGGGAGAGTGGAGTTAATCAGCTCCATAACCTGGGGGTCGTTAAAATCCACGCAGGCTACCACGACTCCGTCTACCCCCCGGTAGAGGCAGTGCTGCAGGTAGGTGCTCTGGCGGCCTACGTTGCGGTTGATAAAGGTTACATCGTAGCCTCTGGATTCCGCTTCCACCTTCAGGCTTTCCAGCACGGAGGAGAAGTACTCGTGGGCCAGACCGCTGCGCTGCTCGTCCACAAAGAGAATGCCGATGTTAAAGGTCCGGTTGGCCTTCAGAGCCCGGGCGGCGGAGTTGGTGACATAGCCCATCTCCAGGGCTACCTTGTGTATCTTTTCCCGGGTTTCGGCACCGATGTCCGGCTGGTCGTTCAGGGCCTTGCTTACCGTTGCCACCGATACGCCGCAGCGCTGGGCAATATCCTTCATGGAAACCACGCAAAAGACTCCTTTCTTACATGAGATTTTCGTTTACCGACAGTTTACAGCATTTTTTGCCGGTATGCAACAGGGAAATGAATAGCCATGCCGCCGGAATGTAGCTGCATCCCGGCGGCATGTTTTATCGGTTTAGCCTTTCACGGAACCGGCGGTAACGCCGCGGATGATGGAACGGGACAGGAAGATGTAAACAATCAGCACGGGCAGGATGGCAAGGAGGATGAACATATACACCTTGCCCATATCGAACTTGGAGTAGTCCGCTGCACGGAGCTGGGCGATCATCATAGGAACGGTCTTCATGTCGTTCTTGTTCAGCAGCAGTGCCGGCATCAGGTAGTTGTTCCAGGATTCCACGAAGGAGAAGATCAGCTGCACGGCCACGGCGGGCTTAATCATAGGCAGCACAATCCGGTTGAAGGTCCAGAATTCACCGGAGCCGTCCACCCGGGCGGCGTCGATAATCTCCATCGGCAGGACGCTGGCCATGTATTGCTTCATATAGAAGAACACAACGGGGGAGGCAATGCCGGGGAGAATCAGGGGCAGGTAGCTGTCCGTCAGGCCGAACTTATAGCACATCTGGACAAAGCCGGAGGCGCTGACCTGCTTGGGGATGACCATGACGGCCAGAATGAAGGTGGTGGCCGCTTTCTTCAGCTTGAAGTCGTAGGCGTGGAGGCCGTAGGCGGTCAGTGCGGAAAAGTAGGTGGTCAGCAGGGCGGTGCAGGTAGCCACAAAGAAGCTGTTGGCCATGCCCCGGGGAATGTTGATGGAGCTGTCGGTCCAGGCGTTCTTCAGGTTTTCCAGGAAGTTGCCCTGGGGCAGCAGCCGGAAGCCGCCCTGCAGATCCGCATTGGAACGGGTGGAGTTGATAATCAGCATATAGAAGGAGAACAGGCACAAAACGGTCAGGATAATCAGGAAGAGGTAAACCAGGGTCCGGCTCAGCGTCAGCATGGCCTTGGCCTTCCGGCTGTCCGCATCGTTGACCTTGCGGACTTCGTTTGCTTTCGTTTGCATAGCGGCGCCTCCTTAATCTTCTTTGGTCAGGCTCTTGAAAACCAGGATGCTGAGCAGGCCCGTGATGATGAAGATGATCACGGATACCGCACCGGCCATGCCGTAGTTCTTGCTGGTTTTCAGGAAGTTGTTCAGGTACATGATGAGGGTGGTGGAGGACCGGTTGGGGGTGCCCGCGCCATTGGTCAGAACCTGCGGCACATCGAACATCTGCAGGCCGCCGATGAGGGCCGTAATAACGGTGTATACGAGCACGGGCATCAGCAGGGGCAGGGTCACCTTAAAGAAGACCTGTACGGAGCTGGCGCCGTCCAGATTGGCGGCCTCGAACAGGCACTGATCGATGCCCATAATACCGGCCATCAGCAAAATGGTGGTGTTGCCGAACCACATGAGGAAGTTCATCAGGGCTACCAGACCCCGGACGGTATACTGCTTATCAAAGAAGGGAATGGGCTGGTCCGCAATGCCAAGCTGCATGATGAGCTGATTGATGGGGCCTACGTTGGAGAACAGGGTGAAGAACAGCATGGAGAAAGCGGAGGCCATAATCAGGTTGGGCATATAGATAACGGTTTTAAAGAACTGCTGGCCCTTGATTTTCAGGCGGTAGCTGGTAAAGAATACGCTCAGCAGCAGAGCAATCAGCACCTGGGGCACCGCGCCCTCCAGCCACATGATCATGGTGTTGCCGGCAAACTTCAGAATGCTGATGCTGCCGTTTTTATCCGGGGTGAAGAGCTTGACATAGTTCCGGAAGCCCACAAAATAGGGGCCAACCTGGGTCAGGCCTTCCCGGTAGTTCTCAAAGAAGCTGTTGTAAATGGTCAGCAGCTGGGGAACCAGGGAAAAGATACAGTAGGTGATAAAGAAGGGCAGGATGAACAAATACCCCCACTTTGCGTAGCTGATGCCCTTCCGCTTGGGGCGTAAGGCCGTGGACTGTGTTTTCATGAATAGACCTCCCTTTGTGCGTATAGACGGAATGCAAAAGCGCTTTCGGCAGCGCCTTTTCGGATACGGAGCCCCATATCCAAAAAGCCGGTTCCGAAAAACACGGGGCAGGGCGCAGGCCCTGCCCCGTGAGGATAGGTTTGTTTATTGGGTTACGGAGTAACGATGGAGGGGTAGGACTCGGAAACCAGAGCGTAGAAGTTGCTCATAGCGGCATCCTCGGTCACGTCGCCGTCGCAGTACTCACGCCAGGTCTTCTGCAGGTCCTCGTTGATGACCTGATCGTAGATGGTGTGGTTCTCGAAGACGATGTTCTTAGCCAGCTCGCAGAACAGAGCGGTGTCGTTCTGGCCGCCCAGGAAGTCGTTGCCGCCCTCAGCAGCGCAAGCAGCGTTGACCTTCTGGTTGTTGGAGAACTGCATCTCGTTCTTTACCAGCTTGGTGCAGACATCCTCATCGTTGATGAAGGTGTTCATAATGTCAGCAACCATGGTGGGGTTGTCGGTGCCGGCAGGAGCCAGCAGCCAGGTGCCGCCCCAGAAGTGAGCCTGAGGACCTTCGCAGATAGCCCAGTCGCCATAGCAGCCCTTCTCAGCATCCTGAGCGTTGCCCATGGAGAAGTTGTAGTACCAGGCAGGTCCGAAGAAGCACATGGTCTTGCCGTCGCCGAACATCTGAGCGGTGCACTCGTCAGACCAGATGTCGCAGGTCTGGGTGTAGCCCTTGTCGGAGAACTCCTTAGCCTGGGCCATCCAGGTCTTGATGGCGTCGTCGATCTGCAGGTTGTTGTTCTCATCCACCCAAGGAGTGGCAACGTTGTTGGAGAACACACGGTAGGTAGCGGACTCGGAAGCGGTCATGTAGTAGCCCTTGGCCTTGGCCTGAGCGGCGACATCATTGAACTTGCTCCAGTCGGACAGAGCGGCCTGAACTTCGTCCGGATCATCGGTGCCCAGGACATCCTTGGCGATGGAACGGCGGTAGATCAGAGCGGCGGGGCAGCACTGGAAGGAAACACCCTTGACAACGCCGTTGGCGTCGGAAGCGGTCTGCACGGTGTAAGCGTAAGCGTTGGAGAAATCGGTGACGCCCAGAGCGGTCACGTCCTGAGTGTACTCAGAACCGGTGTACTTCTGGATGTAGTCAGCCTCGGCCAGGAACAGGTCGATCTTGTCGTCATCGGAAGCATTGGCCTGAGCCTGCAGGGCCTGGTCCAGCTTCTCCTGGTAAGCACCGCCATCGCTGGGGGTGATGATCCAGTTCACGGTGACACCTTCGGGAACGGTGTAGTACTTCTCAAAGAAGCCCTTGAACTCTTCGTTCCAGGCGTAGATGTTGAAGACCTTGCCTTCGGAAGCAGTGGCTTCCGTGGCAGGCGCTTCGGTGGCGGCGGGGGCAGCGGCAGCGGTGGTAGCCGGGGCCTCGGTAGCGGCGGGTGCGGACTGACCACAGGCGCACAGGGCGAGAACCATAGTCAGTGCAAGGATCAGGGATAGTGCCTTTTTCATTGAATTTTCCTCCTTCAATTAATGACTTCGTTGAGGTCCCCCCGGTGGGGGGTGCGGGTGGATCAGCTTCGCTTTGGCTTCTTGTCCGCTGCGTTAGCTTAATCGTTATCGCAAGATTAGGATAGCGCACTTTCTCCAAAATTGCAAGAGCCAATTTTAATTTTTTTAGAGAATCCGTGAAATTTGAATGGTTTGAACAAATTGAGAACGAAAAAATGGCCATGTTGCTATCGTAAAATTTTCGTTAATTTTCGTAACCATTCCAAATTGCACAAGCGCGGATACTTGAAACTGTTAAAAATATCCAAAAATGAAATTCATTTCAAAAGATGGTTGCGTTTCTGAAAAAAATAATGTATTCTAAATCAGGTATTACCCATACTTAATCGATTTCAACTGTACATTCACATAAGAAAGGAAGGAACCGGAAAATGCAGTACGGCTATTTTGATGACAAGCGCCGGGAGTATGTGATCGAAACTCCCAGGACGCCCCTGCCCTGGATCAACTACCTGGGCAGCGAAGCGTTTTTCGCCCTGGTGTCCAATACGGCAGGAGGCTATTGCTTCTATAAGGACGCCCGGCTCCGCCGCATCACCCGCTACCGCTACAACAATTCGCCCCTGGACTCCGACGGCTTCCATATCTATTTACGGGATTCCGACGGCACCGTATGGAATCCGGGCTGGCAGCCCACCCAGCAGGAGCTGGACGGCTACACCTGCCGCCATGGCCTGGGCTATACCGTTCTGGAGGGCAAGCTCCACGGCATCGCCTCCAAACAGGAAATGCTGGTGCCCGAAAAGGACAACTGCCTGCTCCTGCGGCTGACCCTGACCAACGAGAACCCGGAAGAGAAGTATCTCTCCGTCTTCCCCTATGTAGAGTTCTGCCTGTGGGATGCCATGGACGACAGCTCCAACTTCCAGCGGAACTTCTCTACCGGCGAGGTAGAGGTCACAGGCAATGCCATCTATCACAAAACCGAGTACCGGGAGCGCCGGGATCACTATGCCTTCCTGTGGTCCAACGAGGAATTCAATGGCTTCGATACCACCCGGGATGCCTTTGTAGGCGTGTACGGCGGCCCCCAGATGCCTCAGGCCGTGAAGAACGGGGCCTGCACCGGTTCCGTCGCCCATGGCTGGGCGCCGGTAGGGGCCATGCAGTTTGATGTGACCCTGGCCCCCGGCCAGAGCAAGAGCATCCTCTTGGGCCTGGGCTATATCGAAAATCCCCAGGAGGAGAAGTTCTCCGCCCCCGGCGTCATCAATAAGGCCCGGGCCGAGGCTATGATGGACCGCTACGCCGCCCCCGATGCCTTCGACAAGGCCATGGATGCCCTGAAGGCCCACTGGGAAGACCTTTTAAGCGTCTACAGTGCCCAGACCGGGGACGAAAAGGTGGACCGGATGGTAAACATCTGGAACCAGTACCAGTGTATGGTCACCTTCAATATGTCCCGTTCCGCCAGCTATTTCGAAAGCGGCATGGGCCGGGGCATGGGCTTCCGGGATTCCTGCCAGGATCTTCTGGGCTTTGTCCACATGATCCCCCAGCGGGCCAGAGAGCGTCTGTTAGACATTGCCGCTACCCAGTTCCCCGACGGCTCTGCCTACCACCAGTACCAGCCGCTCACCAAGCGGGGCAACCTGGCCGTAGGCTCCGGCTTCAATGACGACCCCCTGTGGCTGGTGGCCGGTACCGACGCCTACCTGCGGGAGACCGGGGACTATAGCCTTTTGGAAGAAAAGGTGCCCTTTGATAATGACGAGTCTACCGCCGAAAGCTTCCTGGAGCACCTGCGCCGCAGCGTCAACTACACCATGACCCACCTGGGGCCCCACAAGCTGCCCCTCATCGGCCGGGCGGACTGGAACGACTGCCTGAACCTGAACTGCTTCTCCGCCCATCCCGGGGAGAGCTTCCAGATTACCGGCCCCAGCGAGGGCCCCGTGGCCGAAAGCGTGTTCATTGGCGGTATGTTCGTGAAATACGGCACCGCCTATGCAAACCTGTGCAGGCATCTGGGGCTTGCCGAAGAGGCCCAAACCGTGGATGCCGCCGTAGCCGATATGGATAAGGCCGTGCTCACCGCCGGCTGGGACGGGGATTGGTTCCGCCGGGCCTACGATGCCTACGGCGCCCCCGTGGGCAGCAAGGAGTGCATGGAGGGCCAGATCTTCATCGAGCCTCAGGGTATGTGCGTCATGGCCGGCATCGGCAAGGATACCGGCGAGGCGGACAGAGCCATGAAGAGCGTGGAAGAGCGCCTGGATACCAAGTACGGCATCGTGCTGCTGCAGCCGGCCTACACGGAGTACTACCTGAACCTGGGCGAAATCAGCTCCTATCCTCCCGGATACAAGGAGAACGCCGGTATCTTCTGCCACAATAACCCCTGGATCGTCTGCGCCGAGGCCGAGCTGGGCCACGGGGACCGGGCCTTCCAGGTATACGCCCGGACCTGCCCGGCCTACACCGAGGCCATCAGCGAGATTCACCGGACGGAGCCCTATGTATACAGCCAGATGATCGCCGGTAAGGATGCCCCCAGCTTTGGCGAGGCCAAGAACAGCTGGCTGACGGGCACCGCCGCCTGGACCTTCCTGAGCATCTCCCAGGCCATTCTGGGCATCCAGCCCACCCTGGACGGCCTGATGGTAGACCCCTGCATCCCTGCGGACTGGAAGGAATTCCGTGTGCAAAGAAAGTACCGGGGTGCGGAATATGACATCCATGTGGTAAATCCCAACGGTGCCCAAAAGGGCGTGGCCTCCGTCACCGCAGACGGCCGGCCCGTGAGCGGCAACGTACTCCCCATCGCCCCCGCCGGTACCAAGGTACGGGTGGAAGTGACCCTGAGATAAAAAAACAAATGCCGCTGCAGCTTGGGCGAACCGCCCTCCGTCTGCAGCGGCTTTTTTGTTGGGCGCGCCCCGGCCGACTGCTGGGAAAATTCGGCAAACGGGGATTTGCGGGGGTGATATGCTGTTCTGTTTGTACCAGCTGAATGCAAATAGTACTTGTTATAAAGTCTTAATTCCCCCTATTCCCGCTGCCCAAAGCAAAAACGGGGCTGCTGCAAAAAGGATTTTGCAGCAGCCCCGTTGCGGGCAGGGGGGTTACTTCACATTCACCTTCAGGCTCACGGTGGCGTTGGGCTTTTGGGTCTCGTTGCCCCGCAGGAAGATTTGCAGGGTCAGGGTAGTGGTTTTCAGCTTGGCGGCGCTGCCGGTGTACCAGAGGACCCAGTCTTTGTTGTTGCCGCTGAGAGTAAAGCTGTTTTTGGCGCTGCCCTTAATCTCGATGCGGTCGATGACCTGGTCCTTATCCGTAGCGCCGATTTGCAGCTCCACATGGTTGTTGGGGTCTGCCTTGTACAGGGTAATCGGCTGGACGGTGAATTTGTTCTTGCCGTAGGCTACCTGGATGTCGCTTTCGGAGTGGCCTACCAGCCAGCTTTCCGTGCAGGCGCTATTTCCGTAATAGTCCACCACCAGGCGGTACTTTTCGCCCACCTGGGGATCCGTCATCCGGACATAGCCTGTCAGCTTGCCGCCGGAGGCGCTGGCCTTCTGGATGACATGGTCGCCGTCGGCCGGAAGATCGTACTTTTTGGTTTGGGGGTTATACCGGAACAGGCTGGTCTTGGTGTACAGGCTGCCACTGAAGCCCTTATAGGTGCCGGTCAGGTTCACGCTGTCTGCTGTATAGGAGGGATCCAGGCTCTCCTTGGTGGTCAGGGTGAACTTTCGGAGCCGCTCTACGGACTTCTGGCCCAGGACCTTGACGGTAATCCAGGTGCAGTTGTTCCGGTCCCGTGTATCGGGGATCAGCTTGATCTTGTAGGTGGTATCCACTGCGGGAACTACGCCCTTGCCCCACAGCCGAAGGGTATGGAGGCTCCACAAATCTCCTCCGCCCTCCGTGATGCTTTCATCACCGAACAAAGCCATCCCAACCGGGTATTCCCCAAGCTTATTTCCCTTGGCATCGCAGATTTCAACGTAGAAGCTGGCGTTGGGCTCTGCCCGGTCCGTCCACAGGCTGATTTCAATGGGGTCCTGCACCAGGGGATGGACGGTTACGGAGGTGACACTGGTCCGCTGCTTCACGGCAGTCCTGGACAGGGTGAAGTCCTTGGAAACCGTCATGGGCTGGGGGTCCTCTTCGGTGCCGGTGTTGATGCTGTTGTAGATGAGCTTGAGGGTGTACTTCCCGGCGGGCAGGTCCCGGCCATTGGGGGACAGATACAGCAGCTCTTCGTGCTTCCAGGTTACGTTAAAGTAGTCGGTCTTGTTTTCCGGATTTTTGCCGGTGGACCAGATTTCCACATCCGGGAGCAGGGTCCGCTCGCCGTTGTCCTTCATGCCGTACTTGACCACGATGGTGGAAACCTTCAGGGAGGAGGAGCTGTCCAGGTAGTTCAGCTTACCGCTGAGGCTCAGGGGGTTGGAGGTTTTCTTGACGGTGAAGTTTACGGTCTTCCGGATGGTGGTATCCTGCCAGTCGGCGGTATAGGTCAGGGCGTAGGTTCCGGCGGGGATCAGGGTATCGGGTCTGCTCCGCAGCACCCAGTATTCGCCGTCGGAGGCGTGGCTGATGCGGAAGAGGTACGTCACATCCTTTTTCTCCCCGGCGGTTTCCCGGACGGTCCACTTGGAATCAGCCAGGCCGCCGGAGGTGTTCTGGAAGCGGGTATTTACCTTTACCCAGGTATTGTCGTCCGTATTGGTAATGGTGCCCACGACGGACAGAGAGACGCTGGGCTTGGCCGTGGTCAGGGTCACCTTTACAGTGGCCAGGACCTTCTCCCCGGCTTTCAGCGCCACGGTGTAGGTGCCGGTGGCGCCCGCATCCGGCAGGATGCCGATCTGGCCGCCCTGGATGCCTTTGTCCATGTCCCGCTTGGTTTCGTTCAGATGTACCTGCAGGGGGGCGTTCTCTTCCAGGGCTTCGGCAGTCAGGTCCAGGGGGGCCGTCAGGCCGGAAAGGGTGTAAGAAACCTGGCCCCCTTCGTTGGCACTGGCGGCGGTATTGATGCTGATGGCGCGATTGCTCAGCCGGACGGTGGGGTCCTTGCTGTTGATGGTGAGTTTCAGGTCAATGGTCTTGCTCCACATGCCTACCAAAAGGGTCACCGTCAGGGTGTGCTTCCCGGCGGGGCGCAGGTCTTGGGTGGGGGTGGACAGCAGCCGCAGATAGCCCTGGTCGTAGAGGGCGGTGTAGTACTCCGCGCCGTCGCCGGAGAGGGTCACATTGCGAATCCACAGGTTCTCCATTTCCAGGCCCTTGGTGCTGCAGGTAATGGGGATGGCCTCATCCAGGGCTCCAACAGAGCTTACGGTCAGGCTGGTGCTGCCCAGCTTCAGGGCCGGAGGCGTTACATCGATTTTAACGGGGACGGTGGCGGTTATGGGGACATTATATTCGTTATCGAAGTGTGTATTAAGGCCGAATTTAAACTTTACGCTGCCGGAGGCCGCCTTGGTGACATCCGAATACAGCCGAAACATATCAGGGGCTCCAAGAACCGGCAAACTGCCGGCATCGAACTCTAAAAATACAAACGATTCCCCGTCGGGGGTGATGGCGTTCACATAAGGCTTATAATAGGGATTCAGGGTGATGGGGTTGAACCTTGGCTCCGGCAGCTTTTTCTGAACCGTCAGCTTCAGGGCGTTGGAAGTCAGAATAGGTTCCTCCTGGCCGTCAACGGTCAGCCGGAATCTCAGGTTCGGGTAGCTGCTCTTCAGGGCCTGGATGTCCCGCATCAGCTCCGGGTCCTCGTCCAAGTACTTGTAGTAGTCAATCCGGGTTCCCAGCAGCAGGGTATGGTCGTTCTTGACGGAAACCGTAAAGAATTTTTTTACCAGCTCGGGGGTGCCCTCGGCGAACTCCACGCCGGTGATCATCCCTGTATTGTCCGGAGCGTCGTCCAGGGCCGCCTGTTCGGAAACCACCGGCTCCTCCGGGGCTGCCGTCTGCCGCTCCAGGTTCAGGAAGATGGGCAGCTCCGTGGGATTTTTGTCGTACAGGTTCCGGGTTACGGCGGTCTCCCCCAGGGAGGCGCCTACGGCCTTTACATCCTCGGGAATGTAGTCCACCCGGACCATGGCAGAGGCTTCCTGCTTGGTTTCCCTTTCCTCAAACACAACGCGGAAATAGCAGCTGAAGGGCTCCGTCGGTGTCGGCATTCCCTCTTTCAGCCTGACCTGGAATGTACGGTATTCATACTCCAGCGATACATAGTCGGTAGCCCCTTCTACAGGGAGCGTAGTATACCACTGTGCACTTTCGTAATTGCTCTTAAACTCCAGGGTCTGGCTCTGGCCCTGGCGGAGGGTAATATAGTCACTTTCCGGGGTGACCGTCAGCTTTTCCGGGCCATAGAGCTGGACAACGGTTTTTACATCGGTCCGGGGAAGGTAGTCAACGGTCAGGTCCCCATGGTGATCGGAACGGGCAGCGGCGATGTACTGCAGATTTTGGGGGTCAATGGCAGAATAGAAATTGGCCGATGTGCTGGAAAGAAACAGGTATTCCCGGTTGGGGGCCAGGCCGGTAAAGGTGGCCGTGCGGGTTTTGCTGCCCTTTTCAGTACCGATGACCTGGGCCAGCGCCTGGGCCTCCGCCCCCTCCAGCAGCTCCGCCCCCTCCGGGGCCACATAGTAGTCCCCCGCGGCGGCTTCTTCCTCGGTCAGTGCCCGGTCAGGCTCTTCCGTCGTTTCGGGCAGAGGCTCCTCGGTGGTTTCGGGGACGGTTTCTTCCGTGGTTTCCGGGACCGTTTCTTCGGTGGTTTCCGGGAGGGTCTCCTCGGTGGTCTCCGGGAGGGTTTCCTCCGTGGCCTCCGGGAGGGTTTCCTCGGTCTCCTCAGTGGGGTTCCCCGGGGTGTTCCTCCCCTGGCTGTCCGAGGCAAAGGTGGTTTCTTCCGCGTCGGCATAGGCCAGCAGGTTGTTACGGCTGTCCAGTGCGAATACGGTTACCCGGGCGTAGTCGTTGGCATCCAGGTAGAAATTATGTATGTTACAGTTGGAATCCAGCATCCGGCCGTCGCTGCCGTAGCCTGCGGCCACCAGCCAATAATGACCGTCAGTTTCCAGGTTGGCAACGACCTTCACCTGCCGGTCGCCGTACTCGTTTTCCACAATGCCGTATTGGGCACTGATATTGGCCGCCGCCGCGGCAGCCTCTTCCGCTACCTCGCCGGTTTCCTCTGCCAGGGTCCCCATAGGGAGCATGGGCAGCAGCATGGCAAGCACCAGCAGCAGGGCCAGCATTCGTTTTTTCATCTTGTATCCTCCTTTGCTTTTTGGAAAGTCCTTCCTTTTTTGTGGTGGCTTTATTGTATCATAGAAAATAACTATGCGCAAGAAAGAGTTTGGAAAATTGAAAAGGTTTTGCATATCTCTGCTTCCCGGGAAAAAGCCATGACACCCGGCCCGATTTGTCCTACGCCTACACAAAATGTTTGCTTGATATTTTAATGAAACGCTATATAATTGTACCGAAAACCATTTGGAAAGAGCAAGTTCGCATTCGAAACGAAGGAGGAAGACAATGAAAAAATCCCTGGCCATGCTTCTTGCCGTTCTGCTTGTGTTTGGCCTGTGCGCCTGTTCCGGCGGAAGCACGACGGATGAATCCGAGACCTATATCGAAACCATGCCGGTTACGGTACCCACTGCCGCCGCGAAAACCGTCATCCGGGTAATGTCCTTTACGGACGAGGTCCCCGGTATGGTGAATAAGTACATGGAAACCCACCCGGATGCGGCGGAAAAGTTTGATATAAAGGTGACCATCGTCTCCACCACCGACGGGAAATATCAGCCCGCCCTGGACCGGGCCCTGGAGGCAGGGGGCGAGGAAGCCCCGGATATTTATTGCGCCGAAGCCGCCTTTGCCCTGAAGTACTGCCAGGGGAATGGGGCCGGATACGCTGCCGCTTACGAGGACCTGGGGCTGGATGTATCCTCCGCCCTTGAGGCGGCGGACATTGCCCCCTATACCGTAGAGGTGGGTACCCGCCCCTCGGACGGTAAAATTGTGGGCCTGGGCTACCAGTCCACCGGCGGCGCCTTTATTTACCGCCGGTCCATTGCCCAGGAGGTATTCGGCACCGATGACCCGGAGGAGATTGCCAAGGTTATCGGCGCCGGGACGAACCGCTGGGACAGCTTTTTCCAGGCTGCCGAAAAGCTGAAAAAGAAGGGCTACGCCATTGTCTCCGGGGACGGGGACATCTGGCACGCAGTGGAAAATTCCTCCCCCACGGGCTGGATCGTGGACGGGGTTTTGAACATCGACCCCAAGCGGGAGGAATTCCTGGACCTGTCCAAAAAGCTGATGGATGGCGGCTATCACCACGATACCGAGGACTGGTCCGAGGACTGGTACGCCGATATGAAAAAGAACAGCGGGGTTTTCGGCTTTTACGGCCCGGCCTGGCTGCTGAACTACTCCATTGCCCCCAATTCCGGGGAGGGGGAGGCCTCCTCCGCCGGGGACTGGGCGGTATGTACCGCCAACGTGGGCTTCTTCTGGGGCGGTACCTGGATTCTGGCCAACAAAAGCTGCGTGGGCTCCGAAAAGCAGCAGGTGGTGGCGGACATCCTCAGGTGGATTACCCTGGACTGCGGCGAAGCATCCCTGCAATACGCCTGGGCAAACGGCAGCCTGAACGGCCCCGGGGGCACCAAGGATACCGTGGCCTCCGGCACCGTCATGACCGCTTCCGACGGCTCCATGAAGTTTTTGGGGGGACAGAATATGTTTGATGTATTCGTTCCCGCCAACCGGTATGCCAACGGGAAGAACCTTACCCAGTACGACGAGACCATCAACACCCTATGGCGGGAGGCGGTCCGGGCCTATGCCGAAGGGACAATGACCCGGAAGGAAGCCATTGCCTCCTTCAAAACCGCCGTCAGCCGTCAGCTGGACATTCTTGTAAAATAACGAAAGGGGAGAAGTGACCTTGGAAACACCGAAAAAGCAAAAACCCGCCCCTATGGAGCGGGTCCGGAACCTATCCCAGCTTTTTACCGATCTGCTGATTTTAAATCTTTTGTGGCTGGTAACCTCCCTGCCGGTACTTACCCTGGGGGCTTCCTCCAGCGCAGCCTATGCGGTACTGCTGCGATATGTCCGGGATGGGGATGCACCGGTGGCAAAAACCTTTTTCCGGTCCTTCAGGGAAAATTTTCTCCAGGCAACGGCCCTGTGGCTGCTGGCGGTCCTGTTTGGAGCCGTGGTATTTTTGGATTGGCGTCTGGCCGGAACCATGGCCGGGGGCCTGCAAACCCTGTATTCTTTCCTGGCCATTCTTCTGGCCGTGGCCGTGGCGGTGATTCTGACCCTGGCCATTCCCATCCAGGCCTATTTCCAAAACACCCTGGGGAACATTCTGAAAAATGCCTTTGCCATGGCTTTCTGTGCCCCCGGGCGAATGATCTGCGTTTGGCTGATTTGGGCTGCGGAAGGGGCCTTCTGCATCCTGGTGCCCTTTGAAATCGTGGCCAGAGCCGCTATTCTGCTGCTGCTGTGGGGCTTTGCCCTGCCGGCCTGGCTGGCCAGCGGACAGATTTTAAAGATCTTCCGGCTGTTTGTGCCCGGGGAAAGCTGAATCTGCTGTAAAATAATGCTCCCCATGGAGTCGTCTCGAATTTTTGTTATTTCGAGGGTCTACTCTATGGGGAGCATATTATTTTGCAACCGTCCCGAAAACGGGAAATTTCCCGGGGGAAAATCAGCCGATGTTCAGCTTTTCCCGGATTTCGGCGGCGATGCAGCACTCGCTTTCGTAGGGACAGGCGCCAAAGTTGCAATCAGCCTCGAAGCTGCCGTCAGCTTCCGTTTCCAGCAGCACCTTGCGGCTGGCATCCATGCACCGGCAGTAGCCGGAGAGAAAGTATTCCATGCTTTATACCTCCACTATGCAGAAGCCTCTGGGGGCCAGCACCAGCCGGTCGTAGGCTACGGTATCCAGGAATTTGCCCATGAGCACATTCCCTTCTTCAATTTCCCAGGGGTCGCCGCTTCGGTTTACATAAATTTTGCTGGTTTTCCCTTCGTAGCTGCGGGTATAGCTCAGGTGCTTGTCCCCGGCGGCAAAGAAGCGGATGTCGCCCAGCCGCAGCTCTTCCCGCTCCTTGCGCAGGCGGCCCAGGTGCCGGAAGAAGCTGAGGATGTCTTTGTCCTCCCGGCCCCAGGGGTAGGTCCGGCGGTTAAAGGGATCTTTGTAGCCCTCCATCAGGGTCTCGTCCCCGTAGTAGACACTGGGGCTGCCGGGGAGGGTAAACTGCAGGAAGGCCGCCATTTGCAGCCGGTCCTTGGCTACCTCCATCTGGTTTTTACTCAGGCGCCGGGCGGCCTTTTCCTCCCGGCTGCCGTCAAAGTCGTCCACCAGGGCGGTGAGAATCCGGGGGGTGTCGTGGGTACCCAGCAGGTTCATATTGCAGGCAACCACCTGGGGGGGATAATTTTCCACGATGGACATAACGGTGTTTTTTAATTCGTGGCCGCTGTCCCGGCCCCGCATAAAGTTCAGGATGGCGGTGCGGAAGGGGTAGTTCATGACGCTGTCCAGCTCCCCATCCACAAAGTACCGGCGGCGAACATCATAGGCGACTTTGTTGGAGGCATCCTCCCACACTTCGCCCATCAAAAGAGCGTCGGGCTTGATTTCCCGGATGCGCTCTTTCAGCAGGGCAATAAAGGCATCCGGCAGCTCGTCGGCCACATCCAGCCGGAAGCCGTCGGCTCCCAGCTTCAGCCAGTGGGCCACCACGCTGTCCTCATCCCTTACGATATAGTCCAGGAAGCTGCCGTCCATTTTGTTGACGGTGGGCAGAGTATCAAAGCCCCACCAGGAATTGTAGCTGTTGGGCCACTGGTAGAAGGTGTACCAGCTGTAGTAGGGGCTGTCCTGCCGGCAGTAGGCGCCGTTGCCGCCGAAGGTCCGCTCCCGGTCGAAGTACAGGCTGTCGGAGCCGGTGTGGGAGTATACCCCGTCCAGGATCACCCGGATGCCCCGGCTGTGGGCCGCCCGGCAAAGGGCCTGGAAGTCGCTTTCCGTGCCCAGCATGGGGTCCGGGGTTTTGTAATCCCCGGTATCGTAGCGGTGGGAGGAGAAGCTTTTGCTGATGGGGTTCAGGTACAGTATGGTGGTGCCCAGGGAGGCAATGTAGTCCATCTTTTCGGCAATGCCTCTAAAGTTGCCGCCGTAAAAATCGTTGTTTAAAATTCTGCCCTGGCTGTCCGGCCGCCAGTCCACATCCTCGTACCAGTCCCGGTGGACGGTATAGGGGCCCAGTTTTCCCCACAGATCCGGGTTCCCGCTTTTGTAAAACCGGTCCGGAAAGACCTGGTAGATGATGGCGCCCTTGGCCCATTCGGGGGTATAGAAGTCCTCCGGAATGCAGCTGACCTGCCACAGGTCCCCGGATTCCATATTGGCATCGTCCCCCTCCTTAAAGAGCCGGAAGGTGCCGTGGGGGTCCGTGATGCGGAAGTAGTAAAAGTACAGCCCCCGCTCCCGGAAGGAGAATTCTCCCCGCCAATACTCGTAGGGACCCTCCGTTTTTTCGTACTGCATGGGGGTAACGCCCATTTCCGCCTGGCTCTGGTCGCACAGCACAATCTGCACGGCCTTTGTCTGGACGGCTGCGGGGATATGAATATGCAGGGTGCAGCGTTCCCCCGGGGTCAGGACCCCGAACGGGGACTTGAACTGCGCCTGCTTGCTGTCGAAGAGAATTCTCATGGGTGTGTTTGTCTCCTTAAAAAATACCGCCCAAGTGGTTTGGGCGGTATTGGTAAAATTACCAGATGAGCATTTTCCGGAAGGCTTCCATATACTTTCTGGCGGGAACATCCCAGCTGAAGTCCTGCTCCATATCCCGCTTCTGCAGGTCCCCGAAGGCCTGGCGGTCGCTGTTGTACAGGTTCAGGCAGCGCTTCAGGGAGGCATAGAAGTCGTCGGCATTGTAGCTCTGGAAGGTAAAGCCCAGGCCGCCCCGGCCAAATTCGTCGCAGGGGGGCACGGTATCCTTCAGGCCGCCGGTGGCGTGGACCACGGGGACGGCGCCGTAGTGCATGGCGTTCATCTGGCTCAGGCCGCAGGGCTCGCTCTTGGAGGGCATCAGGTAGATGTCACCGGCGGCGTACACACGGGCGGCCAGGCCCACATTAAAGGTAATCTGGGCGGACACCTGGTCCGGGAATTGGGCCTGCAGCTCCCGGAAGAAGGTTTCGTACTGGGCTTCTCCCGTACCGATAACGATGAGCTGGGCGTTTTCCTCCCACATAAGCCGCCGGGCAATGTAGCACAGCAGGTCCAGACCCTTGTGGCCTGCCAGGCGGGTAATCATAATCATCAGGGGCACATCCGGCTCCTGGGGCAGCCCCAGCTCCTTCTGGATGGCCTTTTTGCATTGGGCCTTTCCGGGCTGGATGGCAGAGGCGGAATAGTGGGCGGGCAGATTCCTGTCCGTTTCCGGGTTGAAGATGTTGGTATCGATGCCGTTGGTGATGCCGGAGAGCTTCCAGGCATTCCGGGCCAGAATCCCGTCCAGCCCGTGGGCATAGTAGGGATACATGAGCTCCCTGGCATAGGTTTCGGAAACGGTGGTTACCAGGTCGGCGGTTTCAATGGCGCCCTTCATCATGTTGACGGAGCCGTTCATATCCATGCAGCCCCGGTACTCCCAGGGCAGGCCCAGAATATCGTCGAAGAAATTGCTGTTGGCCCAGCCCTGATACTCGATGTTGTGGATGGTGTACATACAGCGGGTATCCTTCAGGGGGGTATTCCGGTAGCTGGCCTTCAGATACACGGGAATCATGCCGGTCTGCCAGTCGTTGCACTGGATTACATCAGGGATGAATTTCAGGGTCACCATGGCATCCAGGCAGGCCTTGGAGAAGTAGGCGAATCGCTCGCCGTCGTCCATGTCGCCGTAGATGGCCCCGGTGCGGGTGCCGAAGTAGTAGTCGTTGTCAAGGAAGTAGACCTGGAAGCTCCGGGGGCAGTCCAGGAGCTTCCGCAGACCGGCGTACTGCTGACGCCAGCCCATCTGCACCCGGAATTGGGCCACCTGCTCCGTGACATAAGCGGTATTGGACTTGATTTTATTGTAGTAGGGCAGGAAGAGAACCACCTCGTTGCCTTCAATGCGGCTCAGTGCGGCAGGCAGGGCCTCCATCACGTCCCCAAGACCGCCGGATTTGGCGTAGGGGGCGGCTTCCGAAGCACAGATGGCAATTTTCATACGGTCTCCCCCCGCTTAATGACAATGGGATTGTTGCGGGTGCCGATGAGCTTGGCCCCGGGACGGACGGTAACGTTCTTGTCCAGAATCACGTTCTTCAGGTAGGCGCCCTCGCCGATGACGGTATCGTTCATGATGACGCAGTCCTCAATCTCGGCACCGGGAGCCAGGGTCACCTGGCGGAACAGGATGGAATCCTTGGCGGAGCCCTCCAGCAGGCAGCCGTCGGCCACCATGCAGTTTTCGATCCGGCTGCCCTCTCCGTAGTAGGAGGGTACCCGGTCCCGGACCTTGGTGTAGACGGGATGCTTCCGGTCGAAAATGCTCTTGTGGACCTTGGGATCCAGCAGAGCCATGGAATTTTCAAAGTAGTCCTGTACGCTCTCGTTGTACAGGGCGATGCCGTCAAACTCGCAGGCGTTGACGCTGACCTTGCCGCTCTGCCAGCCCCCCAGGATCAGGTCCCGGTCCATGTGGAAGGCGTTGTGTGCAATGCGCTCCCGGACCATGTTGATGAGCCACTTCTTGGTGGTGACGAACAGGTCGATGGAGGCGTAATACTCAGGACCCGCGGCGTAGTCCACCACGATGTCGCTGACTTCCTTCTTCTCGTCCAGGGCTACGGCCAGGTCCAGCATCCGCTTGCTGTTGGCAACGCCGGACTTCACCACCACGGTGATGTCCTTGCCGCTTCTGATGTGCTCGGCCAGGACTCTCTTCAGGTCGATGTTGTAGGTAACGGCGGAGTCCACCAGGAACACATACTCGTCTTCCTGGCCATGCTCCAGGAAGGGCATGGCGTTGGAAAGGGACTCCAGCTTCCCCCGGTAGCTGTGGAATTCGGAATTGGCATAGGGGGTGATGTACTGCAGGCCGCCCTCGCCCAGCTCCAGGCCCCACTCCTCGCCGTCGCCGATGTGGTCCATCAGGGACTGGAAGTTGAACCGGGAGATAATGCCCAGGTGGTGCACACCGGCGCAGCTCAGGTTGGTCAGGGCGAAGTCTACCTGGCGGTAGCGGCCCCCGAAGGGAATGGAGGCGATGGACCGCTTGGCAGTCAGCTCTCCGATATTGGCATCATTGGTAAAGATAATACCCATTGCGTTCATAGCGGTCACCCTCCTTACATCATTTCGCCGGGCTTGAGCACGGCGTTCTCTTCTACCACGGCACCCTTGGAGGTGACGCTGATCTGCATTTCCTCGCCCTCGGCGTAAGCGCCGCCGACTACGGCGTTTCTGCACACCCGGCTGTTCTCGCCCAGGATGGCGTGGCGGACGATGGCACCGGACTCAACGACCACTCCGGGCATGACCACGGAGTCCTCTACCACGGCGCCGGGGCCGATCTTGCAGCCTACGGAAATCACGCTGTGGCGGACCTCGCCTTCCACCTCGCTGCCCTCGGCAATGAAGCAGTTGACGGTCTTGGCGGAGGGAGCAATGAAGGAGGAGGGCATGGCGCTGTTCCGGGCGTAGATCTTAAACCGCTCGCCCCGGAGGTTGAAGACGGGATCCTTGCCCAGCAGGTCCATGTTGGCTTCCCACAGGGAGTCGATGGTGCCCACATCCTTCCAGTAGCCGTCGAAGGGATAGGCCATCATCTTGTGGCCCTGGTTCAGCAGGTTGGGGATGATGTTCTTGCCGAAGTCGTTGGAGGACTTGGGGTCGTCCTCGTCCTCCGTCAGGGCCTTTTTCAGTACCTGCCAGTTAAAGACATAAATGCCCATAGAGGCATTGGTGGACTTGGGATGGGCGGGCTTCTCCTCGAATTCGTAAATGGACATATCCGGGTTGGTGTTCAGGATGCCGAACCGGGGAGCCTCGGCCAGGGGCACGTTCCGCACGGCGATGGTGCAGGAGGCCTGGTGCTTCTCGTGGTACTCCACCATGGCGGCATAGTCCATTTTATAAATATGGTCGCCGGAGAGGATCACCACATAGTCGGGGTCGTACCGGTCGATAAAGTCGATATTCTGGTAAATGGCGTTGGCGGTGCCCTTGTACCAGCCGCTCTTTTTGTCGTGGCGCTCGTAGGGGGGCAGGACCTGGGCGCAGCTATGGGTTTTATTCAGGTTCCAGGGCTGGCCGTTGCCGATATATTCATTCAGCTCCAGGGGCTGATACTGGGTGAGGATACCTACGGTATCGATGCCGGAATTGACGCAGTTGGACAGGGGGAAATCAATAATGCGGTATTTTCCGCCGAAAGGAACGGCGGGCTTGGCGGTCTTCTCCGTCAGGACCTTGAGTCGGCTGCCCTGGCCACCGGCCAGAAGCATGGCGATGCAGCGTTTTTTCTGAAAATACATGGTCACAGCTCCTTATTAGAGAGAATTATGTAATTGCGCCGGTAAGCATCCCGTGGGGTACATCCGGTGTCGGAGAGAAAATTCGGATGAATATTCGCATTTCTCCCCACGCATAACATATCATATTTTTGCAGATTCCGAAAGTGACATTTTGCATAAAATATTCATAATCTTTTGTTGATTTTTGCTAAACTCCGGCCAAGCCACAGGCGGATTACTGGGAGTTTCGACAGAATTCAGGGCTTTTTCCAACCAATAGACATCCAGCCACCGGCCCAATTTGTACCCGCAGCGGCGAAAAAGCCCGCAGTCCCGGTAGCCCAGGGCCCGGTGGAAAAGGAGGCTCCCTTCGTTTTCGCCGGTAATGATGGCATAGCTTTTTTGGCAGCCCATCTGGGTAAGCAAATCTTCAAGGCAGCCGTAGAGCATTTTCCCGATATGCCGCCCCCTTGCCTCCGGCCGGAGGTAGATGGAGGGCTCGGCGCACCAGCGGTAGGCCTCCCGGGAAAAGGGCAGGCTGGCATAGGCGTAGCCCAGTATAATGCCCCCCTCTTCGTATACAAGCCATGGGAAAAGCCGGGTAATGCTGCGAAAGCGCTCCAAAAATTCGGAAGGGGAGGGCACGGTGTATTCAAAAGTGACGGTGGTATTTTGGATATAGGGCGCATAAATTTCCAGAATCTGGGGGATGTCCCATTCCTGAGCCGCACGGATCATGCTGTATCCATCCCTTTCTTTTTTGTACCATTTTATTCCCAAAGAAGTCCACTGTCAAGGTTGACTTTTACAGGGTTTGGGGATACAATAAAACCAAATATGCAAACACAAGGGGGGATATTCCATGGATGCCGGAGGTAACGGCAATATACCCGGCCGAAGTAGTCGGCTTCTCCGCGTCCGTGGAGAACGCTAGGCCTCTTCATGCCGGAACTTTTACTTCGAAAAAAATATTGTTTGGAGGTTAAAGCTATGGCAGAACGCTTTGAAATCGTAGAAAAAGCCCTCCTCAAGATGCTGGACGAAAAGAAGTATTCGTCCCTGCGGGATATTCTCATTACAATGAACCCCGCGGACATTGCCGGACTTTTCGACGGCCTGGAGGAAAAGCAGATTCCTGTGATGTTCCGCCTGCTTCCCAAGGAGCAGGCGGCAGAGACCTTTGTAGAAATGGAGCCGGAGGCCCAGCAGCTCCTCATCCAGGGCTTTTCGGATAACGAGCTCCGGGAAGTGCTGGACGAATTGTATGTGGACGACGCGGCAGACCTGGTAGAGGAAATGCCCGCCAACGTGGTCCGCAGAATTTTATCCCAGGCGGACCCGGAAATGCGCAGCTCCATCAACCAGATTCTGCGCTACCCCGAAAATTCCGCCGGCGCCCTGATGACTATGGAGTATGTATCCCTGCGGCCGGACATGACCGTAGAGGAGGCCATTCTCCGCATTCGCCGCCAGGGTGTAGACAAAGAGACCATCTATACCTGCTATGTGCTGGAAAAGGACCGGACCCTGCTGGGTATCGTTACGGTAAAAGACCTTTTGCTTGCCGAAAGCGACGAGACGGAAATCCGGGAGATTATGACCTCCAACGTGATTTCCGTAGGCACCCAGGACGACCAGGAAGAGGTCGCCAAGATGTTCTCCAAATATAACTTCCTGGCTCTGCCCGTGGTGGATACGGAAAACCGGATGGTTGGTATCGTTACCTTCGACGACGCCATGGATGTTATGGAAGAAGAGGCCACAGAGGATATGGAAATCATGGCCGCTATGACCCCTTCCGAAAAGAGCTACCTGAAGAGCAGCCCCTTCGACCTGTACAAGCACCGGATTCCCTGGCTGATGCTTTTGATGGTATCGGCCACCTTTACCGGCATGATCATCTCCTCCTTCGAAAGCGCCCTGGCGCTGCTTCCCGCCCTGACGGCCTTTATCCCCATGCTGATGGATACCGGCGGTAACTGCGGCTCCCAGTCCTCCGTTACCGTCATCCGTGCCCTGAGCCTGGACGAATTGGAGCTTTCCGATGTATTTGTGGTTTTGTGGAAGGAGATTCGCACCGCCGTGCTCTGCGGCGTCACTCTGGCCGCCGTGTGCTTTTTAAAGGTGCTGCTCATCGACCGGCTGCTTATGGGCAACGCCAGCATCAGCCTGTCCGTGGACCTGGTGATCTGCCTGGCCCTGGCCGTTACTGTGGTTATGGCCAAAATGGTGGGCTGTACCCTGCCCCTGCTTGCCAAAAAGCTGGGCTTCGACCCTGCCGTTATGGCCTCGCCCTTTATTACCACCATTGTGGATGCCCTGTCCCTGCTGGTTTACTTCCTGTTTGCAAAAACCGTTCTGGGCCTTTAATCCTGAAAAAAGCCCCGGTCCCTTCCCAAAAAAACGGGAATGGACCGGGGTTTGTGCCTTTTATGCCGCTATCTTTTGGTGCTTCCGGTTCATGTGCCGGTAGAATCCCAGGTTCAGTACAATGCCAAAGACGGTAGCGGCGGGGGTAAAAAATATATCACGTTTTTCTTACGAACTTCTCCTTGCACCTGGGGCAGGTGATGGAGATTTTGCCCTTGCCCCGGGGGACCCGGACGGTCTGGCGGCACTTGGGGCAATCGAAATAGCGGTTGTTCCGGTCCTTCAAGCGGTCAAAAAACAGGAGGAATTTCCGGTTTTCCTGGTAGCGCTTGTAGGTGTTCCGGGACAGGGCCCGGAAGATGGCCCAGATCATCAGCGCATAGCTCAGAAACCAAAACACGGTACCTACTACGGAACGGACGAAGAGGGAGGACAGCACGCTTGCCAGCAGTCCCGTAAACAGGATGACCATATTGAGGCGGTCCGACCCATACCGGCCGGACATGAAATTGCGGAACCCGGCCAGGAAGCGACTGCCTGCCTGCCGCAGCCAAAGGCTGACTTTGTTCATAGGGAAACCACCTTAAATGCCTTGAGATTTATGTATTATTATATTGCTTCTTTCACAAATTTCAACCTTATGCAGTGAGAATTAACGGATTGTTTAAGAATTTCCCAAAGCCCGCGGGAACGGCCGCAAACGGAATCCGGGGTTGATTTATGGGCGTGATTCTGGTAATATAACTGTGTAAAATGGTAAGAATGGGCGCCTGCAGGATACAATCCCATGGAGCGCCGGCAAAATAACGGAGGCAGCTATGACGATCCAACAGCTTCAATACGCCCTGGCCGTGTATCGGGCAGGGTCGATTTCCGCGGCGGCGGCTACGCTGGGCCTGGCACAGCCCAATTTAAGCGGCACCATCCGGGCGCTGGAGGAGGAGCTGGGCTACTCCATCTTCCTGCGAAACAGCAAGGGGGTCCAGCCTACGGAGAAGGGCGTGGAGGCCCTGTCCATGGCGGCCCAGATGGTAGAGGACTACCGGAAAATGACCCAGCTGGGCAGCAAGCCCAGCGCGGAGCGGCTGCGGATCGGCGGGGTATCCTATGCGCCGGTGTGCGATGCCTTTGCCAGGCTCTGCCGGGAGTTCCAGGACCAGCAGGATCTGGAAATGTCCTATTTCTGCGACGGGCCGGAAATCGCCATGGACAAGCTGCTCTTTGCCTCCCTGGACCTGGTGGTGGTGCTCCAGAGCACGGAGGGGGAGGAGAAGCTCCAGCGGGAGTGCCGCCAGAAGGGCATCCGCATTACCCCTATTGCCAATATCCCCATCGTGCTGCGGATCGGCCCCAAGCACCCGCTGTACCATGCCCCGGAAATCCGGCTGACGGATTTCCAGAACTATACCTATGTGGACTATAACAACCGGTACTTTTTGGAATCCCAGAGCCTGGGCTCCATCTTCCAGATCAACCCGGACCGGGTAATTACCGTAGCGGACCGGACCCTGAAAAACCGGCTGATTTCCGAAACCAATATGTACGGCATCGGCTGCAAAATGCCCCCGGCTACCAACGAGCGGTTCCATTTCCGGTGCATCCCCCTGGGGGATATGCACCAGAGGCTTTTGGTTCTGGAGCGGCAGGGCACCCCCCGGTCCAAGCTGGCCCAGAGATACCTGGATATCTTAAGCGAGATTTTTCGAAATGTATAACAGAAAACGGCAAGTGCCTGTGCAAAAGATACGGCTGGCGGTTGCATTTTGAAAAACGGGATGCTATAATGAAATCAGATTTCGTCCAAAGAGGTGGTACCTTGTGTCCGAAAATGTATTTCTGAAGAACCGAAAGCCCATTACCTTGGCGGACTATCTCTCTTTTCCTGCGGGAAACCGGGAAAACCTGGGAGATGAGCTGCCGGTAGCGGTGTACCGGATGCTGGAATATTCCCTGAAGGAGGCCGTTTCGGATCGGTTCGGCAAGGAAGTCCAGGCGGAGCTCTTCCGGGACGCGGGCCGGAGGGCCGGTACCTTCTTTGCGGAAAATGTGCTGGACACGGGTTTGGCACTGGACCCCTTTATCAGTCAATTGCAGAAGACCCTGCAGGAGATGAAAATCGGGCTTCTGCGTATCGAATCCGTGGATGAAAAGGGGAGTATCTACCTGACCATTTCCGAGGATGCGGATTGCTCCGGTCTGCCGGTACTGGGAGAGACCGTTTGCAATTACGACGAGGGCTTTTTGGCAGCGGTGGTGTCCGTCTACTTTGGCAAGCCCTATACGGCGGTAGAAACCGACTGCTGGGCCACCGGAGACCGGGTATGCCGGTTCCGGGTAGAAGCGGAGGAAAACCATGGCGGACCAAGACCGTAACGCGGAAATACTGTTTGAGAGCCTGAGAAGTATCCTTTTCGACGGGGCCCCCCAGGCCGTGGATACCGATACCCTGGACCCGGCCTTCCGGGACCTGGGGGAGGGGCTGAATTTCCTGAGAGACTCCGTGCTGGAAATGAAAAACTACGCTGCAGCCCTCAGCCGGGGAAATCTGTCCGTGGAGCCCCCCTCCCGGGAGAATTTTCTCTGCCAGGGGCTCAAAAGCATCCATGCCAATCTGAACCACCTGAGCTGGCAGGCCAAGCAGGTGGCCAAGGGAGACTACAGCCAGAATGTTTCCTATATGGGAGAATTTTCCGATGCCTTTAACCGGATGACCAAGCAGCTGTCCGACCGGGAGAAGAAGCTGAAGGAGGATGCCCAGGCGGAAAAGAGCCATGCCGAAACCGTAGAGAGCTACAATGAGCTGCTGATGGAACTGCTCTACGACAGCGAGGAGAAGGTGCTGGTTACCGCTGTGGCCCAGCCCAAGATTTTGTATCCTGCGGACGGCGGAATGTGCAGCCGTGAGCTGGCGGAAAAGTGTATCTACTTCCACCGGGAAGCCCGGGAGGGTCACCGCTGGGAATGGGAGGTCCGGTGCTCCGACGGGTGCGACTACCGGGTGATTACCGGTGCCATCCAGTGGCAGGGGGAGCGGGCCTACGCCCACATCCTGCGGGATGTAACCCGTCAGCGGGAAATGGAGCGGAGACTGACGGAGGCGGCCTGCCGGGATGCCCTTACCGGCATCGGCAACCGGTTCTACTTTGAAGAGGAGCTGCGCAGGCTCCTGAATACCCCCGGCCCCTTCTGCCTGTGCTACTGCGACCTGGACCACCTGAAATACATCAACGACAACCTGGGGCACCAGGAGGGGGACTGGTACATCCGCCGGTTTACCGGGATCGTGGAATCGGCCATCCGCAGAGGCGATGTGTTCACCCGGATCGGCGGCGACGAGTTCTGCCTGCTGCTTCCCGGCTGCACCCGGGAGGCCGCCCGGCGGAAGGTGGAGAAGATGCAGTTCATCTTCCAGGCGGATACAACCCGGGGTTATGACAAGAATTTCAGCTGCGGCATCGTAGAGGTGCCGGGAGACCACCGGGATACTACCGCCGAAGAAATTATCCAGCAGGCGGACAGCATCATGTACGCCCAGAAGGCCCGGCACAAGGAAGAATACTACGACCGGCTGGAGTGGCGGTGCAGCGACCGGTAAACGGAACAATTCAAACGGCGTTTTCCCAAGGACGAAGGGAAAACGCCGCTTGCGTACTGTGGGGAAAACGGTAAATAAGGATCTGACGGGGCTAAAAGAAAGGAATACCGCTGCGAAGAGTAGCGCACACTGGTGTGGCAGCCCCCGGATGGATGGGACGGGCTACAAGCTTCTGAGCCCTTTTCCCCTCCTGCATGGAGGGGGAAGGGGATTTTTCCCGCCCGCCGGTGCCTACCATTTACCCTATAACTCCCCATTTATCTTATAGGAGAACATTATGAAAAACCAACTCTCCCGGCTTCTTCCGGGCTTTACCTGGAAGCGGCTGGGGCTTATTTTACTGGGGGCCGGGATTGTATCCTTTGGCCTTTACAATATCCACCAGCAGTGCGGCGTGACGGAAGGGGGCGTGCTGGGGACGGTGCTGCTGATTCACCACTGGCTGGGGCTGCCGGCCTCCGTCATTACGCCCATTCTGGACCTGTCCTGCTACGCCCTGGCTATGAAGGTACTGGGCGGGGAATTTATCCGCTGGTCCATTGCCTCTACCGCCTGTGTTTCTGCCTTTTTCCGGCTTTGGGAGGCCTGGCCTCCGGTGCTGCCCAATTTATCGGGCCACCCCCTGCTTGCCGCCATTCTGGGGGCGGTGTTTGTAGGCGTGGGGGTGGGGCTCATTGTCCGGCAGGGAGGCTCCTCCGGAGGGGATGATGCTTTGGCTCTGTCCATTGCCAGACTTACGGGGCTGCGGGTATCGAAAGCCTACCTGTTTACGGACCTGACGGTGCTTGCCCTATCCCTAAGCTACATCCCGGTAAAGCGCATTGCGTATTCCCTGGTGACGGTAACCCTGTCCTCCTGGCTTATTGACCGCATCCATGGGGCGGGAAAAAATGTTATCAAAGAGCCGTAAAATCTACGCTTGTTTTTGGGGATTTTTACTTGACATTTGTCCTTCCCGCCGATACAATAGAACGTGATGTGGACTGCTTTGCAGCAGCGCCACTGACCGGCGCGTATGCCGGGGTTTGCGTTTTGCGCCTTGTGGCGTTTTGCGATAGATTGACATAATGTCAAATTATAAGCACAATTTCACATGGGAACGATCCGCAGCCCTCCTGCGCCAATTTCAGGAAGGAGGTGCGTTGTGGAATTATGGAATGGTATGTTGTTTTATTGATCGTTCTGGTGGTTGCTGCCGCCTGCTTTGCTGCCGGCATCCTGTATCGGAAAAAGGTTGCGGAGAAGGCAATCGGTTCTGCCGAAGAAGAGGCCACCCGGCTGATTAACGAAGCCATCCGCAACGGTGAAAACCGGAAGAAGGAAATGCTTCTGGAAGCCAAGGACGAGATCCATAAATCCCGCACAGAAAACGACCGCGAAGTCAAAGAGCGCCGTGCCGAACTGACCAAACAGGAACGCCGGCTTGAGCAAAAAGAAACCACCTTAGACCGTAAGACCGAAGCCTTCGAAAAGAAGGAAGAGGACCTGAACAAGCGCTTGGCCGCCCTGGCTCAGACCCAGGCCGAGGCCGAGAAAATCAAGCGGCAGCAGCTGGAAACTCTGGAACAGCTCTCCGGGCTGACCCAGGAGCAGGCCAAGCAGTACCTGCTGGAAAGCATTGAAAACGACGTCCGTCACGAGGCCGCTATGAAGATCAAGGAGATCGAGCAGCAGATGAAGGACGAGGCGGAGGAAAAGGGCCGGGAAATCATCGCCACCGCCATCCAGCGCTGCGCCGCGGACCATGCCGCCGAGACCACCGTCTCTGTGGTGCCCCTGCCCAACGACGAAATGAAGGGCCGCATCATTGGCCGGGAGGGCCGGAACATCCGGACCCTGGAGACAATTACCGGCGTAGACCTGATTATCGACGATACCCCCGAGGCCATCACCGTCTCCAGCTTCGATCCCGTCCGCCGGGAGGTGGCGCGCCTTGCCCTGGAGAAGCTGATTGTAGACGGCCGGATCCATCCCACCCGCATCGAGGATATGGTGGAGAAGGCCCGGAAGGAAGTGGACCGCACCATCCGGGAGGAGGGTGAGCGGGCCTGCTACGAGACCGGCGTGCACAACCTGAACCCGGAGCTCATCAAGATCCTGGGCCGCCAGAAGTACCGTACCTCCTACGGCCAGAATGTGCTGAACCACTCCATCGAGGTGGCCCATATTGCCGGCCTTATGGCTGCCGAACTGGGCGTGGATGTGGCCCTGGCCAAGCGGGCAGGCTTGCTGCATGACCTGGGCAAGGCCATCGACCACGAGGTAGAGGGCAGCCATGTCCAGCTGGGCGCGGACCTGGCCCGGAAGTACAAGGAAAATCCTGTGGTCATCAATGCCATCGAGGCCCACCACGGCGACGTGGAGCCCAAGACCGTCATTGCCGTCCTTATTCAGGCTGCCGACGCCATCTCTGCCGCCCGTCCCGGCGCCCGCAGGGAGAACGTGGAGAACTATATCCGCCGTCTGCAGAAGCTGGAGGAGCTGACCAATTCCTACCCCGGCGTGGAGAAGTCCTATGCCATCCAAGCCGGCCGAGAGGTCCGGATCATGGTCAAGCCCGAGGTGGTTACCGAGGACAACATGATCCTTCTGGCCCGGGACATTGCCAAGAAGATCGAAGCCGAGCTGGAATACCCCGGCCAGATCAAGGTCAATGTCATCCGCGAGACCAAGGCTGTGGAATACGCAAAGTAAAAAACTTACTCCCGGACCCCAAGCGGGGTCCGGGAGATTTTTGCGCTTTTTCAGGAAAGAAGGTCCCTGCGGGTCAGGACCAGGGTGCCTTCCGGGGAGGTATAGGTCAGTTCGTACGCACCGCTATCCAGAAAAGCGGGGGCATATTCTTCGGGATAGGCCTGGATCAGAATTTGTTCCGGCTGCTTTTCCGGGCAGAGCCTGTAATAGAGTTCCAGCCGGGTCAGCACTGTGGGAACCACCTCGGAATTGTTGGAAATCCAGCCGGAGAAGCAGCTGTTGGTGTGCCCGTCCATCAGATACAGGTAGACCCGGTTGCCAAGGACCAAAAGGGCGCTGTCAGGCTCCAGATGGGCGGCCACATCCAAATCGTCCAGATAGACCCGCTCCCATTTTTCGGTTACCCAAAGACCCTTTTCCGGGCCGGCAGTCAGCAGCTGGGTTTGCTCAGCCGGGCCGCCCTCCTCCCAGAAAACGAAATTCCACCGCTGCTCCAGCAGCAGTGACCCTTGCAGCAGGAAAACCAGGATGGCTGCGGCGGGCAGGCCGTATTTTAAGATTCGTAAAGAGAATGTCGGCGCTTGTTCCTCCAAAACCAGAAGGATGAGCAGAACACTGGCCGCCAAGGATACGGCAAAGGCGGAGCTGATCACATAGTAACGCATATTGGAAGAGCAGTGGATACATAGAGAATAAACAGCACCGGGGATCCAGACGCCGTAAAAAAGGGGCTTTCCCTTGGCGGGGCGGTAAACCAGGTAAAAGTACAACCCGGCCATGTTCAGGGGGAACATAAGATAATTGATGTAAGAGGTGCTGCGCAGAAGGACGAAACCGGAAAAGGCCAGAATAATGCCGGACAAAATTGCCCGGAAGGTTTTTTGCCGGACCAGAAGCCCGCACAGCAGAAGCACAGCATAGAGCAGCAAAAATTTGTTATTCCGGAAGCCGTAGAGATATTCTGTCAGCTTATACTTTAGAGGCAGGGCGTGTTCCGGGTCGCTGAAGAGCCCGGCGATGACCTGAGGCCAGGCGGAAAGGGGAACGGCGGGAAGAACGCTGATCAAAAATATCGCTGCGGGAATGGCAATGCCCAGGGTAAAGAAGCCAAACCGATCAGGCTGCAAAAAAGGCAGATCATCCCGAAGAGAGGGAAACAGTTTCTCAAGCAGGACGGCACAGCCATAGATGGGAAACAGCACGGCCAGGTAGGGGCAGCAAAGCACCGCCAGCGCCAGCAGAATTCCGCTGAACAGAGCCTCATATCGCCGGGACCCGCAGGCCAGGGTTACGGCGGAAAGAAGCAGAAGATCCAGTCCCATGGAATTATAGCACAGGGTTCCAACGGAAAAGGGAACGTAAATACAGTGAAACCATGCCGCGAACACGGCTCCCAGACGATGGGTTTTCCGAAGTTGGAGGAAAAGGATGATGCAGACACAGATATGCAGGGCCACATAAAGGTAACGGAAAGCCAGATAGATACCGTCTGCATTGCCGTTTATCTGCATATACACGGCGACGGGAAGCTGCAGGAGCCACCAGGCCATCTGAGATAAGTGCCATTCGTTCAGGAAGAGAGCATCCCCCTGCCACAGGCGATAAGGGGTGGTCAGGAAAAAGGACTCATCATGATTGGCATAACCATAAGGACATTTTAAAAACAGCATGATTGCAATTGGGAGCAGTCCCAGCAGGAACAGGAACAGATCCCAATGCTTTTGAAAAAAAGGTCGCTTTCTCATAAAACAGCCTCCGAGAGAAAGTGGAATGCATCTGATAAACAAATACTCCTTCGGCTTCATTTCGCACTGAGAGAGTATTTGGGGGTGACGGGAATTACACAATGGTGAGAAAATCGCTGAAGCCCGTAATATCGAAGACCTCCTGTACGGCCTCGGGGACATGGGCTGCGGTAAGGCCCTTTTTTGGCAAGGGCCTTATGGACCTTCAGGATCACCCGCAGGCCGGCGGAAGAGATGTAGTCCAGGTGGGTCAGGTCCAGGGCTTCCGGCACCGGGGTCATGGTAATGCGGCGGCTGTTTTCGGACAACCGTTGAACCACAGGTTCCATAGGGCACCTCCTTATATTTTCTACAGTATACCACCAAAAGAGGGGCAAAACAATAGGGGGAAAAGGGAATTTCATGTTGACACCGGCAATATAAGCTGCCGGCCTGACAGCCTTGACATTTTTTGTGTCTATTATATAACAATAGACGCAAAACAAGAAACAGGGAGAGGGTGACAGTCCATGCCGCCACGGGATAAAGGCCCAAAAGAAAGGGCACCTGCCGGAAAACAGCCCGGAGTAAATAAGAAATCGCCTTCCGCAGAAAAAAGGAAGGCGATTTTTTATGGAGAAACGGCCAAAATCCGGCCGCCGTTAGTTTACGGGCAGCTCTACCGTAAAGGTGATCCTGCCGTTTTCCCATGTGGCCCAGATCTTGCCGCCGTGGGCCTTGGCGACGGTTTCCGCTATGGATAGGCCTAAGCCGAAGCTCCCGTCCCGGGAGCGGGCCTGGTCCCGCCGGTAAAACCGGCGGAAAATGTCCCTAAGCTCGCTGTCCGTCAGCTCCGGGCACTGGTTGGATACCGTCAATTTACAGTGGCGCTTGCCGGAGTGCTCCAGCCGGACCTCCACCGTGCCGCCAGTGGCATATTTTCGGGCGTTGTCCAGTAATATATCCAATAGCTGCCCCAGATGCTGGCGGCTGCCGGTGAGGGTAATCCCCTCGGAAATGCTGCTTTCCAGGGTCAGCCCGGCCTCAAAGAACACCGCGTCGAAGGGCAGCAATCCGTCATTGATGAGGGCGCTCAGGTCCACCGGCTCAAAGACCATTTTGGACTGCTCGTTGTCGCTTCTGGCCAGCTCCAGAAGGTCCTCTACCAGAGCCCGCATCTGGTGAGCCATGGTGAGGATGCTGCCTACGCACTTCTTTTCGGTATCCGGGTCCGTATCCTGCAATAGCTCTGCGTTGGTCAGAATCACGGTCAGAGGGGTTTTTAATTCATGGGAAGCGTCGCTGACAAACTGCCGCTGCTGGCTCCAGGCCCGTTCCACGGGCCTTACCATCCACCTTGCCAGCAGCACCGAGGCGGCAAAGAAAATCCCCAAGCACAGAATGCCCCAAATGGCCCCGGTCCGCAGCAGCGTGCGGAGGGCTGCCTGCTCGCTGCTGATGTCTACAAATACCAGAGTCTGACTGGTCCGGTTGCCGGTAAGCAGGTAGCGCAGGCTGTATTCCGGGATAAACCCGGTTTCCTGGCCGCTGTCGTAAACCCGGGTAATGAGATTTTCCAGAAAATCCTTGTCCGATAGGTCGTAGTAGCCCCCAGAGACGGCAATCACCTCCCCGCGGGTGCTGACCTTAATGAGAAAATAGGGCAGCTTTACGGTGCCGCTGCTGCTCAGCTGACCGAATTGCAGGGGGTTTTCCGCTACGGACTGCATCATGGAAATGCTCTGGGCCTTCAGGTTTTCCCTGGTAAAATGGAACACCAGGCCGAATACCAGCACCATGGTCACCGTGACAATAACCATCAGGGTGGCGATAAACTGCCGGCGAAGTTTTTTTAGCACGGCTGCCGCACCTCCAGCTGGTAGCCCATCCGGCGGACGGAGGCAATGGCCAGATTGGAGCCGATATTTGTGAGCTTCTTTCTTAGAAAGCCCACATAAACCTCCACATTGTTTTCCACGGCGTTGGAATCATAGCCCCAGACCTTGGCCAGAATGGACTCCTTGGAGAGAATGGCCCCATGGGACTGAAAGAGAAACCGCATGACATCAAACTCCTTGGCAGAAAGCCGTACGTTTTTCTCCCCGCAGATCAGGGTGCTGGTGGACAGGTCCAGGTAGGTATTGCCCAGGATTAATTCGTCTACCTGGTTCCCCTGCCGCCGGAGCAGGGCCCCTACGCAGGCCAGCAGCTCCCGGCTGTCGAAGGGCTTGGTCAGGTAATAGTCCGCCCCGGCGTTCAGACCCTCGATCCGGTCTTCCAAAGAGGAGCGGGCGGTGAGCATCAGGATGGGCGTTCCGCACCGCTTGGCCCGGACGGACCGGGCTACCTGGTAGCCGTCCATTTTGGGCATCATCACATCCAATATGAGCAGATCATATACCCCGGTTTCCGCATACTCCTCCCCGGTCTCACCGTCGTAAACGCATTCTACTGTAAAGCCCTTCCGCTCCAGCAGGACTTTTAAGGAGTCGGCCAGTAATTTTTCGTCTTCTATAATTAATATCTTCATAGTTGCCTCCTACTGTAGGGGCGGCTGCCAGCCGCCCGAAAGCGAACGGTACAGACCGGTATAATGAATGGTAGGCACCAAAGGTATGCGCCCCATCCCCTCTCCAAGCCTGGAGAGGGTGGCCCGCAGGCCGGGTGTGGTTGATGATACGGTACAATAATAGACAGGTTTGTTGAGAAAATGCAGCTAAATGGAACATATACCATTCATCCAGTGGCCCAAAATATCGCAGCTTTCCAACCACACCCGCCCACTGCGGTGGGCACCCTCTCCAAGTTTGGAGAGGGGGAAAGAGCACGCCTTCGGAGCCTACCATTTATTGTACAATTTCCGTATCGGCACCTTTCTGGCGGCCGGTAGCCGCCCCTACAACACTTATTATCATACTACACCCCCAACCTGAAAGAAAGCTGAAAATTTCTCCAATTTCAGAATTCACAAATCGTTCTTATATTTTTTAAGCTTCTTTTCAGAATCAACTGCTAGGATATAGCCACGAAAAGAAAAAGCCCGGAAGGGCGAAGGAGTGCAAAAACCATGAGTGAATATTATGATGATTCTATCTACGAAACCGTAGAGCATAACGAGCCCAAGGAGCCCGTTGGGGAGCAGATGCCCCCGGTAGAGCCGAAGAAGCCCAAGAAGTCCGGCGGCAAGAAGGGCGTGGCCCTGGTGGTTGCCTGTGCGCTGGTCAGCGGCTGCATGGGCGTAGGCGGCGCCTTCTTAGGCTCCTCTCTGGTAACAAAGGATCAGCCGAAGACCGTTGTTTCCGACGGGGTGTCCACGGTGATGAAGGGCGTCCGGGAAACCAGCGTGCTGCAGACCCAGGAGATTGATTCCTCCAAGCTGCTCACCGCCAGCGAGGTGTATGCCGCCAATGTGAATTCTACCGTCGGCATCCTGACCTCTGCCGTGACTACCAACTTCTGGGGCCAGCAGACCACCTCCGCTGCCGCCGGCTCCGGCTTTATCCTGACAGATACCGGCTATATCGTCACCAACTACCATGTAATTGAGGGTGCTACCTCCGTTACCGTCACCACCTACGACGGCACCGAGTACGATGCCAGGATTTCCGGCTATGACGAAAGCAATGATGTGGCCGTCCTGAAGATTGAGGCTACGGGGCTGACCCCTGTGGTCATTGGTTCCTCCTCTAAATTGAACGTAGGCGACAGCGTGGTTGCCATCGGCAACCCCCTGGGCGAGCTGACCTTCTCCCTGACTGCCGGTGCGGTCAGTGCCCTGAACCGGGACGTGACCATGTCCGGCGGCACCACCATGGAGCTGATCCAGACCGACTGCGCCATCAACTCCGGCAACTCCGGCGGCGCTCTGTTCAATATGTACGGCGAAGTGGTGGGCATTACCAACGCCAAGTACTCCGGCTCCAGCAACAGCGGCGCTTCCATTGATAACATTGGCTTTGCCATCCCCATTGACGATGTGTACGACATCATTACCAGCATCATCGAAAAGGGCTATATCGAAAAGCCCTATATCGGTGTCAGCGTGCTGAGCGTCAGCGACGAAACCCAGAAGTACGGCCTGCCCCAGGGTGCCTCCATCCAGAGCATTGAAGAAGACGGCCCCGCCAAGGCAGCAGGCCTTCAGGTCAACGACATCATCACCAAGGTGGACGATACCGACATCACCAGCAGCGACGATCTGGTAAAGACCATCCGCCAGTATACCCCCGGCGACACGGCTGCCTTTACCGTATACCGTCAGGGCCAGACTCTGGAAATTGAGGTGACCATCGCCCGGAAGGTCCAGTCTGCCCAGGCGGAAAGCGATGCCCAGGTTCAGCAGGAAAGCCAGAAGCAGAGCAGAGGCAGCTCCGGAAACTACTCCGATGACTATTCCGGCGGCTACTACGGCTTCCCCTTTGGCTTCGGTTTCGGTGGGTTCTAAAGAACAAAGGACACAAAAATTCCCGTCTTCGGCCTGAAGACGGGAATTTTTTGGACAAAGAGGCGATAAACGGCGGCTGCCTGGGGCAGCCGCCGAAAAAACCGGAAATCAGCAGAATTTCTTCTTAGCCGCCTCGATCATGGCTACACATTCATCGGCAATGGCGTAGTCGCTTTCAATCAGCTCAGCCAGAGGAGCCCGGACGGAGCCGCAGTCGGGGCAGCCCATCTTGCGGAGGACTTCCTTAATCATGGCATACATATTGCCGTGGCCGGAGCAGAGCTTGTAGATGATGCGGCAGCACTCGTTCTGGATGTCCAGGGCGGTGTCCAGCTTGCCTTCCTTAACGCAGGCATACAGCTTCAGGTACAGCTCGGGCATGACGCCGTAGGTGCCGCCGATGCCGCCGGTAGCGCCCATGACCAGGCCGGAAATCAGCTGCTCGTCGGGACCGTTGAAGACGATGGCCCCTTCGTCACGCCACATCTGGATGTCCTGGGTGGGCATGGAGGAGTTCTTCACGCCGATGCACCGGGGGTTCTTCAGCATTTCCTTCAGCAGGGGCACGTTCAGGGCAGTACCTGCCAGCTGGGGGATGTTGTAGATGATGAAGTCCGTATTGGGGGCGGCGGCGGAGATATCATTCCAGTACTTGGCAATGGCGTAGGGGGGCAGATGGAAGTAGATGGGCGGAATGGAGGCAATGGCATCCACGCCCAGGCTCTCGGCATGGGCGGCCAGCTCCTGGGAGTCGGCAGTGTTGTTGCAGGCCACATGGGCGATGACGGTCAGCTTGCCCTTGGCCTCAGCCATCACGTTTTCCAGAACGACCTTCCGCTCCTCCTTGCCCTGGTAGATGCATTCGCCGGAGGAACCGCCTACATATACACCCTTTACGCCTTTTTCAATGAACCAGCGGGTCAGGGCCCGTACACCCTCGGGGCTGATGTGCCCTTCGGCATCGTAGCAGGCATAGAACGCAGGGATAATGCCCTGGAATTTGGAAATATCGGTCATTTCAAAGATCTCCTTTTCAATTGGTTTGCGTTGGATGGATTTTATTTGAATATCAGCCCTTCACGGCGCCCATGGTGATGCCCTTGGTAAAGTACTTCTGGAACACCAGGAACACGATGATGATGGGGACGGAGGCCAAAGCGGCGCCGGCCATCAGAAGGCCGTAGTCTGTGGAGCTCTCGCCCTGCATGGTGGCGATACCAAGAGAGATGGTCAGGTTTTTATTGGAGGTCAGCATAATCAGCTGCATGAAGTAGTCGTTCCAGGAGTTGATAAAGGTGAAAATGGCGCAGGCGCCTACACCGGGCTTAATCATGGGGAACATAACATCCGTAAAGGTTCTCCACTCGGAGGCGCCGTCGATGCGGCAGGCCTCGGTCATTTCCGTGGGGATACCCTCGGCAAACTGCTTCAGCAGGAACACGCCGAAGGGCCAGCCGACGATGGGGAAGATCACGGCCCAGATGGTATCGTACAGATGCAGGCCGGACATTTCCCGCAGCAGCGGAATCAGGATGACCTGCTTGGGAAGGGCCATCGCGCAGACAACCAGGGAGAATACCACCGTGCGGCCGATAAACCGCTTTTTGGCCAGGGCATAGCCGGCCATGGCGGCGGTGAGGCAGGTAATCAGCATGGAGGCCACGGACATGAACACCGTGTTAATCAGCCAGCGAACGGCGGCGGGCACGGTGGGGCCGGTAATCAGGTACTTGCCGACGGTCAGGTTAAACAGAGGCGCACTCCGCTTGCTCATCAGACGCTGGAAGTTGCCCAAGTCCCATTCCGAGGGGAACCAGACAGGAGTCGTGGAGTTGATTTCCTTACCGGTTTTGAAGGCGCCGGTAATAATCCAGTACAGGGGGAAAGCAAACAGGAAGGCCAGGATACCTACGCAGATAAAGGAAAAGATCCGGTAAATACGCTTCTTGGCGGCGTTGCGCTGAATATTATCGCTCATAATGTGCGCCCCCTTACTTTTCCTCGCCCAGCTTAAACTGGACGGCAGACAGAATGGCAATGATAATCGCCAGAATGACACCCATTGCGTTGCCGTAGCCGTACTTGTACAGCTTGAAGGCGTTGTAATAGATGTAGTACATAATGGTCATGGTGGAGTTGTTGGGTCCGCCCAGGGTCAGCAGCTGAATCAGCGCGAAGCACTGGAAGGAGTTGATGGTGGTAATCACCAGGATGTACAATGTGGTGGGCATCATCTGGGGCCATTTGATTTTCCAGAAGGCCTGCAGCTCGGTAGCGCCGTCCACTTCCGCGGCCTCTACCAGGGACTTATCCACATTGTCCAGGGCGGAAACATACAGAACGATGGGCTGGCCCACGGAGGTGGTCAGCAGAATCAGGATGATGCAGCCCAGGGCGTACTTGGGGTCGCCCAGCCAGTTGATGTTCTTATCCAGCAGGCCGATGTTGGTGCCGATGTAATTGAAGATGCCGTAGTAGTTGTTGTACATCCACTTCCACACCATGGTAACGGCCACGGAGCCGGTAACCACGGGCAGGTAGAAGATGCAGCGGAAAGCAGAGGTGGCGGTAACGTGCATCTTGCTGATGACGGAAGCCACCCACAGGGAGAACGCACAGGTAACGGGGACGGAGACCAAAACGATTACCAGTGTGTTTTTCAAAGCAATCCAGAAAACATCGTCCTGGAACAGGGTCTTGTAGTTGTCGAGGCCCACAAAAATATCCGAACGGCCCATGGTTGCATCAAAGAAGCTGGTGTAGACGCACATAAACATGGGGTACAGGACAAACAGGGCAAAGAAGATCAGAAACGGAAGCATGAAGGCGTAGCCCGTCATGGTTTCGTGCATTACAAGTTTCCGGGACTTGGTGTTCAATGCGATTTTCTTGTTCGCCACGGAGAAATCCTCCTCTCAAAATCTGTAAGAGGTAATCGTGAGCCGTAAATAGGGCTTCACGATTCACGATTACCTCTTACCTCAAAATCAGCGCCCCTCCCCTTATCGGGAAGGGGCGCGCATTATTCAGGAAACGATGGCTTACTTGCCGTTGGCCTGGTTTACAAACTCTTCCACGGCGGCGGTGATTGCCTCGGTGGTGCCGTCGGAGGCGCCAACCTTCTGCAGCATATTCCACCAGCAGGTACGAGCCTCGGCCCAGCCGGTGGTGACCTGGTAGTAGTCGCCCAGCAGAGGCATCAGCACATTGTACTCGGCCATAACTTCGTTGTCAGCCCAGATGCCGGTCAGGTCGGTACCCTCGGCGGTGTTGCGGACGGCAAAGTAGTTAGCAGCCTTGACAGCGTCGACGGTAGCGGCGGAGTCGCACATATACTTGATGAAGGTCTTGGCGGCTTCGATCTTGCCGGCGTCGCCGTTGTCGAAGATACCGAAGCCCCAGATACCGCCCTGCAGCTTGGGCTCGCCGTCAGCGGGGAAGGCCATGAACATGATGTCGTCGCCGGAAGCGGTCTTGCCAGCGCCGGTGTTTGCGGAGTTGGGGTTCAGCTGCTGAGCGATGTTCCAGCAGAAAGCAACGTTCAGAGTGCCGTTGTAGAACAGGGCGATTTCGTCGCCGCCGGCGATACCGGCGTCAAACTCGATGGCCTTGCAGTCGTACAGAGACTTCAGAGCGGCGATGTTCTCATCGGAGCCCCAGGTGTACTCGGTGTGCTCAGCGTTGGTGAAGGTGCCGCCGTTCAGGTTGTTCACCAGAGCGCGGGTGCCCTGGTCACCGCCCTGGCCGACACAGTAGACAGCGCCAACCTGGCTGCCGGTGTAAGCGTAAACAGCATCCATAGCCTTGAAGAAATCCTCGGTGGACTTCCAGGTGTGGGTGTCCTCGTTGATGTACTGCATTGCGTCGGCAGCCTCAAAGACGGTCTTGTTGATGGCCATGCAGTGGGCGGTCATAACCAGAGGATACTCGTAAGCGGTGCTGTCGTCTGCGAAGCAGGCGGCCAGAGCGGCGGCGTTGATTTCGCTCTTGTCGGTGTCGTCGAACAGGTCAGCGATGTTTACCATCTTGCCCTTGGCGCCCCAGTTGGCAACCAGACGCTCGGGTCCTTCCATAATCAGGTCGGGGGCGGCGTTGCCTTCGATAGCGGTGTTGACCTTGTCGTCGCCATCGGCGTAGGTCAGGTACTCAACGGTGACCTTGATGCCGGTAGCGGCCTCGAAGCCGGCCATCAGCTGGTCAACGGTTTCCTGGTTGCCCCAGCCACCGATGGGGTAGGTCCACAGGGTGATTTCGGAAGCGGCAGCGGGTGCGGCGGGTTCGGCAGCAGCGTCGGTAGCAGCTTCGGTAGCGGCGGGAGCGGCAGTGGTAGCAGCGGGCGTCTCGGTGGTCTGCACGGAGCAGGCACCCATAGACAGCACCATGACGAGGGCCAATGCCATAGCGATCAACTTTTTCATCATGTTTCCTCCTGTAACGATTCGAATAATGATTGCCTTGGGCCCAAAGCCCCGGGCATCGAATGCGGCGAAGCGGGCCGCAATTGTTTTGCGGTATTTCCCACAACATCCAGGAGTATACTACAACAAATTTTCATCAATGTCAACAAGAGATTGAAAAAAATTTTCCAAAAAAGGCTGAAAATGAAAATCTTTTCCATATTGCACAGAAAATTTCTTTTAAATGCAGCATTATGACGAAATAATTTGGGGGTTATGGGTTCCTATTTTCCGCCCCAGGCATATAGGGCTAAAAATCGGCTCCACAAACAGGCTGGAAAGCAGGGCGGCCAGGGCGGGGAGGAAGAACAGGGGAAATACGAACCGAGCGCAATTTTTTTATTGTAATTTTCATGAAAATGATTATAATAATTATTAGATTATTATATATTAGATTTATGATTAGATTCAAACAGGGGGCCCGCAAATGCTTGTAGAAAACAAGACAACCGAATTAAAACGGGAATACGTTGATGAAATTAAAAATACAGTAGTTGCTTTTGCCAATTGTGATGGTGGAACGCTATACATCGGCATCAATGATGACGGGAGCGTACATGGCGTTTCAGATGTAGATGGCACTGTGCTGCGTGTGGTGAACGCTATTCGTGATTCCATACGCCCGGATCTCATGATGTTCGCAGAGTGTCGGAATGAAATAATGGAGGGAAAGCCCATTGTCACTGTTACAGTACAGCGAGGTACTGCACGGCCCTATTACCTACATGGGAAAGGGATCCGCCCAGAAGGTGTTTATGTTCGCCAAGGTGCGTCCACTGTCCCTGCAACAGATGCTGCTATTTTACGGATGATCAAAGAAACAAGCGGCGATAGTTACGAGTCTGCCCGTTCCCTAAAACAGAAGCTCACTTTTACAACAGCATCGGATTATTTTAGAAAAAGGAAGGTTTCTTTTGGAGAAAGCCAAATGCGTACCTTGCATCTCATTGGTGGAGACGGTACCTATACCAACCTAGCCTTTCTCCTCTCGGATCAATGCACGCATACGGTCAAGCTTGCTGTTTTTGAGGGAAGCAAAAAAAGCATATTCAAGGATCGCTGCGAATTGTCCGGTTCTCTGCTAAAGCAAATGGAAGACGCTTTTTTATTTATTGACCGCTTTAACCGTACACGCGCGGAATTTTCTGGACTGGATCGTTTGGATATGCGGGACTATCCACCAGAGGCAATTCGAGAGGCACTTCTAAATGCAATTGTACACAGGGATTATGCGTTTAGCGGGCCAACGCTGATCAGCATTTTTGATGATCGGATGGAGTTTGTTTCTATTGGGGGATTGCCTAAGGGAATTTCTCTGGAGGATATCGAACTTGGTGTCTCCGCTCTGCGCAATCAAAATCTTGCAAATATTTTTTACCGTTTGCGGCTGATCGAAGCTTATGGCACTGGTATTCTAAAAATCAACGAGGCGTATGAAGACTCGAACAGGAAGCCGACGATCGAAACGACCAACAATGCCTTTAAAATCACTCTGCCAAATCTAAACTTTAAACAGGAACGGCAAGACACTATCTTTACAAGAACCAATAAGGCTCCCCAGAACAAGAAGAAAACAGAGCGCACCCGTGCCATTCTGGCACTTTGCCATTCCAATGGCTCTATCGCTCGGATGGATGTCGAGAATGCCTTAGGTGTTTCCCAGGCAACAGCCATCATACTTTTGCGTGAACTGGTGGACAATGGCACGCTGATCCGAAAAGGAAAGGGCAGAAGTCTTCGCTATTATGAAAACAATTGACCAAAAGATCCTTTTGGTTACTCGAAGGCCTCTTCTTCCTCCACCGGCATATAGGGCTTAAAAATCGGCTCTACAAACACACTGGAAAGCAGGGCAGCCAGGGCGGGGAGAAAGAAGAGGGGAAATACAAACCGGGCGCACAGAAAAATGGCGGCGCTCTGGGTAAGGCCCAGCACCAGAATCCTGGGCAGGTGGGCAAAGCCCAAAAGGAAGGTATTTTTCAGCATTCCGCCCAGGCTGTTTTCAAACCGGGAAAGCAGCGGAAACAGCAGGCTCAACGTCCCCAGCAGCAGCACGGCTACCAGGGCGGCGGCGGAGAAGACCATCCAGCTGATGCTGCCGCCCACGGCGGCATTCCATACGAGAACCATTCCCTTTACCAGCAGGCCGAAAAGCACCAAAAAGAAAACCGTAGGCAGGATTCCTTCCTTCCAGTTGTCCTTGAAGACCTTTAAGAATCGCTGCCAACTGTTCTTCTCCCCCTGCCGGAAGCTCCGGAACACGGAATCGTACAGGGCCGCGCAGGAAGTGCCGATGGTGATAACCGGGATGCAGCCCAGAATCCAGAAGAGACTCAGGAAAATGGTGTCGGTCAATTGGGTCAGGGTGATCATCAGGCCGCTGTCCGGCTTTAATAAATTGCGAAACATAGGATAGCCCCCTTTTTGTGGTATTGTACCATAGCTTCGGCCAATTGTCAGCCTGTAAAGAAAAGGCTTAATAGTGACAAGTAACTATTTTGTCGCAGAGAACGGTGTGACCCGAAGGTCACGCCGTTTTTCTGCGTTCATAGGTTGTTTGTGTGACAATAGGCTCGGAAATAACGGGAATATCCACATCGTCCACAAAGTTGAAAAAAATCTTCACTTTCTGCTTGCGCTTGCCGCTGGACTTGTCCGGGGCATAGACAACGATCTTCTTGATATACTCGTTCACGATGGTCTGTGTCAGTTCCTCCACATCCACATATTTCTGTGTCAGGGCGATAAAGGCATCCAGACCGTCATTCATTTCTTCCCGCTGTTCCACCCATTCTTCGATAACTTCAATTTCGAGCTTTAACCGTTCCTGTTCGGCTTCATAGTCCGCAGACATCTTTCTGTATCTGTCCTGATTGAGATTTCCAAGAACATAGTCCTCGTACAGCCGGGAGATGATGACATCCAGATCGGCAAGGCGTTTCTTTGCCTGTTCCAGCTTCTTTTTGTCATCCCGGATGCTGCGCTCCTGGTCAGTCCTGCGGCATTGCAGCCATTCCTCCTGAAAACCGTCCACATCGCTTCGGATATACTCATTGACTGCCCGGATGCGTTCCAGAACGATTTCACGAAGCACATCTTCCCGGATATAGTGGGCAGTACAAGTACCACGGTTGCTCTTGTAGTTGTTGCAGACGTAGTGATCCTGCTTGCCCTCAAAGCTTTTGCTTGTGGCAAAGTGGAGCTTGCCGCCGCAATCGGCACAAAACAGAAGCCCTGAGAACAATCCCTGCCGTTCCGCTTTTGCGGGGCGGCGTTTGTTTTTCCTCAGTTCCTGCACCCTGTCAAACTGTGCCTGAGATACAATCGCTTCCTGTGTGTCCGGCAGATAAAACATATTCTCCGGCTCATTGGGAATCCGCTTTTTCAGCTTGTAGGACTTGGAATAAGTCTTGAAGTTGCAGGTACAGCCTGTGTACTCCTGCCGTTCCAAAATCCCTACAATGGACTGGTTGCTCCAGTGGTACGGTCTTTCCGGCATCGGCTTTTTCTTTCGCTTGGCATACAGAGCTTTTGCGGTCAGAATCTGCTTTTCTTCCAGAATCCTTGCAATCTGCTCCGGGCCTTTGCCGTCAATGCAAAGGTCGAAGATGAGCTTGACTACCGGAGCCGCTTCTTCATCCAGAATCCAGTGATCCTTGTCCTCCGGGTCACAGCGGTATCCGTAGGGCGGTTTGCCCATGTGCTTCCCACTGGTTCCTCTCTGCCGCAAACTGACACGGACTTTCTTGCTGGTATCACGGGGATACCACTCGTTGAACAGATTACGGATTGCGGCGAAGCCCTCGCTGTCTCCCCGGTTGCTGTCCACACCGTCATTTACGGCGATAAAGCGGACATCGTAGCTCGGAAAGATAATATCCGTATATTGTCCAACAGTCAGATAGTCACGACCAAATCGGCTGAGGTCTTTGACCAGCCAGCAGCCTACAAGCCCCTGCTTGACAAGCTCAAAGCCCTCCTGCACACCGGGACGATTGAAGTTCGTCCCCGTATAACCGTCATCCACCAGAATTTTCAGGTTTGTATACCCGTGGTCACGGGCATATCGGGTTAAATACTCTCGCTGATTTGCGATACTGTTACTCTCTCCATCTTGGGCATCCTCATTGCTCAAACGACAGTAGAGAATGGTAATTTTCTGCTGATCCAACATAATATCCTCCTTCGGTTGTTGGTCAGCCGACAGTACCGTTGTGCATACTGGAATTATATCATGCTTTTGTGTCGCAGTCATTAACAAATCACCCCCTTGTCAGAAAAAATGAGCCGTTTTACCTTGTCGGCAAGCGGCTCATTCCCGTCACATTCTGTTTCAATCACATACCATGTGTTCCCGATCTTACGCTCAATGGTTTTGCGGAAAGAAGACTGCGCTGTTTCCCAATGCTTGCGGCATTCTTCCAAAAAATCAATGGGCGGCTCAAAAATCGGGTCGAAGCAGGAGTAAATATCAATATAGCCGATGGCATCATTGATTTCTTCCATCGGGGCATCTTCCATAATCATCTTGTTAATTTCCTCTACGGTTTTATTCATAGGCAAATAGTTCCTTTCTTAAATTTCCATATCCTGCCTACGCTTACGGGCAGGGTG
>CAKTHQ010000001.1 GCA_934565415.1 uncultured Oscillospiraceae bacterium | reverse complement strand
GGCGGACAGGTGTCCGTATTATGTGGATTTCCTTGTTCCCTACCGGCAGCTTTCGGGCATCTAGCGGCCGCCCCTGCGGGACAGGTTCTCACTGATGCTGACCAAGGTACTCCCGATCTCCGTATTTCCCGCCAGATCCGCCAAACTGACCATGCCGCAGAGTCTTCCGTTTTCCAATACCGGCAATCGGCGCACCTGTTCCCTGCCCATGAGCTCTGCCGCCTGGGCCGCCTCCATTTCCGGCCTGCCTGCCACTACCCGGGCGGTCATCACTTCTGCCACTCTGGTCTTTGCCGGGTCCTTATCGGATGCCAGGCAGCGGGTCACAATGTCCCTGTCCGTCAGCAGTCCTTTCAGTCGCCCATCGTAGCCGCACACCGGCAGAACCCCTATATTATATTGATTCAACGCTCTGGCCGCCACGGATACAGGTTCATCCGGCCGGATGCGGACCACCGTCTTGCTCATAATCTCCCGAAGTGTCATTCTTTTCGCCTCCGGGGTCAGCATTCCCAGATTCTGGAAGAATTATACCCGGCTGTATAATCTCAGCAGCTCCTTTTCCATATATACGGTCTCCCCGTCCAAAAGGCCGAACACCGCCCCGAAGGTTTCGTCCCGGCCAAGGATACGGTAGATGCCCCGCAACCGCCGCAACAGCTCCAAGGCCCTTTGGATCAGTTCCGGACAGGATATATTTCGCGGATCCGCGATAACCCAGCTTGGCTCCGTCCTCCCCAGGCTCCGGCACATTCCCCGCAGGGCATCCAGGTGCTCCATTTGCGTTTGCAGCAGCCGGGCCGTTAATTCCCGGGCCTTTCCATATTTGTAAAGGGCCCGCAAAACTCCTGCAAGCTCCGCCGCCTCCAAAATCGGCAGCTCTCCCCGGACCCGCTGCCAGACCCTTTCTTCCTGTTCTAAATCCATAGCCATCCCTCCCCTATACCATATGCTATGGAAAATTTTTGTGAACCGGTAGCTTTTTTCAATCATTTGTGCTATTATATAAATAACTATTTGGAATCGAGGTGCGGCCATGCCCAGAACCAGCAACAAAGCGGAAAAAATCGTAGAATTCGTCAATGCCTTTATTGCCGAAAACGGCTATTCTCCCTCCGTTCGGGAGATTGGCGAAGCGGTAGGGCTCCGGTCCACCGCCTCCGTCAGCTATCATCTTCAGGCCCTGCAGGAAAAGGGGGTTTTCCAGTCTCCCCCTGTCAAGGGCCGGAAGCGCTCCCTGGTTGGGGCCAGCCGTCCCGGAATGATCCCGGTCATCGGGGTAGTCACCGCGGGGCTGCCCATTCTGGCCATTGAAAACCAGGAGGGGACCATTCCCTGGGAGGATCCCAATTGCTTTGCCCTGCGGGTAAGGGGCGACAGCATGATAAACGCCGGGATTTTAAGCGGAGATAAAGTAATTGTCCGCCCCCAGTCCACCGCCGACGACGGCCAGATCGTGGTAGCTATGATCGATGACGAAGCCACCGTCAAGCGTCTGAGCCGGAAGAACGGGGAAATCTGGCTCTTGCCGGAAAATGAAAACTACTCCCCCATCGACGGCACCAACGCCCAGATTCTGGGCCTTGTGAAGGGCGTCGTCCGGGAGTATTGATCCTCCAAAAAAATTCTAAAATTCCCACTTGACAAATAGACAAATCCGTAGTATAAAAAGGCCAAGTTAATCATCCACGAAACCTAAGAAGCGGAAGTAAAGCTGCAAGCGCATCCACAGAGAGTCCCGGAGGCTGTGATCGGGGCGAAAAGCGGAGCAGCAAATGGGCCGCCGAGGGCAGGGAGAACGGGAGTTCCCTAGTATCTTCTGACGCAATGCCAGCGTTATCGGGCAGGAAGTGTGTTGGCACTTCTACAGAGCGGTCGGAACGTTCCGGCAAGCAAGGTGGTACCGCAGAATTTATCGTTTCTGTCCTTGCTCCCCTTCGGGGGAGTGAGGACTTTTTTATTTCCAGGAGGTAATCTTATGAGAAATCCGAGCAGACGATGGTGACGCTTCCTTTTTGTTCACCCATCCATCTTTCATCTATTTAAAAAAGGAGTTATTGTTATGAAAAAGTTCTTTACCGTCGCTGCCAGCCTGATCCTCTCTGCCGCCATGCTCACCGCCTGCGGCTCCTCCCCCGCCCCCGCAGCCACCGCTTCCCCGGAAACCACTGCCGCCGCCACCCAGAATGCCGAAACGGACGGGGCCAAGAGCTTCAATGTGGCCATCGTCCAGCAGCTGGACCACGCTTCACTGGATGAGATCCGCACCGCCATCGAGGCCGAGCTGGACAAGGCCGCCGCCGAGAAGGGTATTACCATTACCTATAAGGATTACAACGGCCAGAACGACAGCAGCGTCCTGAACCAGATCGGTGCCCAGGTCATTTCCGACCAGGTAGACGCCATTATCCCCATTGCCACCCTGGCCGCCACCACCATGACCACCGCAGCGGAAGGCAGCCAGACCCCCGTGATCTACGCCGCCATTTCCGATCCCGCCTCCGCCAGCCTGACCGGCATCCCCTATGTTACCGGTACCTCCGATGCCCTAAATACCCAGTTCATTCTGGACATGATGCTGGCCGCCCAGCCGGATATTCAGGCCGTAGGCCTTCTGTACTCCAACAGCGAAGCCAACTCCGTAACCCCCATTGCCCAGGCTAAGGAATACCTGGAGGAAAAGGGCATTGAATACATCGAAAAGACCGGCAACTCCGCCGACGAGGTCCTCACCGCCGCCAACGCCCTGGTGGGCCGGGTCCAGGCCGTGTTCACCCCCACCGACAACGCCATCATGGCCTGTGAGAGTGCCGTAGCCGAAATCTTCAACGAGGCCGGCATTGCCCACTACACCGGTGCGGACTCCTTTGTGGCTGCCGGCGCCTTCGCAACCTCCGGTGTCAACTACACCGAGCTGGGCACCTATACCGCCGATATGGCCATTGACATCCTTCTGGGCGGTGCCGTTCCCGAATACCATGTCATGGACGGCGGCATCATCACTGTCAACACCGACACCGCCGCCCAGCTGGGCATCGACTACTCCGTATTCAAGACCATGGCTTCTTCCGTGGTTGAAGTTACCACTACCGAATAAAAATCTCCATTCCCCCTGGGGTGGTGCTCCGCGCAGGGAATCCAAATTACATGGATTGCCGGTGGCAGCCACACATTAAAAAGTGGAGCTGCCGCTGCAGCGGGCACCTTTCCCCAGGGGAAGGAGAGCATCTAAATAAGGAGAGGATCCTATGATTTCGTCCGCCGTTATGATCAGTGCCCTGGAGCTGGGCTGTATTTACGCTCTGGTTGCCCTGGCTCTGTTTTTGAGCTACCGCACCCTGAACATCGCCGATATGACCACCGACGGGGCGTTTACCCTGGGCTGTGCCGTATCGGCTACCGTTGCGGTTGCGGGGCACCCGCTGCTGGCCATTCCCGCCGCCATGATAGCCGGGGCGCTGGCAGGCTTTATCACCGCCTTTTTGCAGACGAAAATGAAGATTCCCTCCATCCTCGCCGGTATCATTACCAATACGGGGCTGTATACCGTAAACCTGGCCGTCATGGGCTTTTCCTCCAATGTGAGTATGCTGAAGGCCCAGACCATCTTTGGATACCTGAAGCCCTATCTTGGCAGCTTCTACCGCCTGATCCCCGCCGCCGTCCTGGCCGGGCTGGCGGCGCTGCTGCTGACCCTGTTCCTGAAAACCCGGCTGGGGCTTTCCATCCGGGCCACCGGCGATAACCCGGATATGGTGCGGGCCAGCTCCATCAATACCGCCTTTACCGTAACCGTAGGCCTGTGCGTGGCCAACGCCCTGACGGCCCTGTCCGGGGCGCTCCTTGCCCAGTACCAGAAGACCGCCGACATTAACCTGGGCACCGGCATGGTGATTATCGGCCTGGCCTCCCTGATCATCGGCGACACCCTGACCCCCAAGGGCAAGGTGGGCATCAAGATTCTGGGGGCCATCCTTGGCTCCATCATCTACCGGTTTATCATCGCCATTGCCCTGCGGCTGGACCTGCCCAGCGAATGCCTGAAGCTGATTTCCGCCGTAATCGTAGCCCTGGCCATTGGCCTGCCCGCTCTGAAGAAGAAAGGAGAGGTTTAAATGCTGACGCTGACAAACATCCGGAAGACCTTCGGGGCCGGAACCGTCAACGAAAAGACAGCCCTCCGGGGCATTGACCTGCATTTGGCCCCCGGGGACTTTGTTACCGTGCTTGGCTCCAACGGCGCCGGAAAATCCACTCTGTTTGGGGCCATTGCCGGATCCTTTAAGCCGGATACCGGTTCCGTGGTCCTGGACGGAACGGACATTACCGCATTGCCTGACTACAAGCGCAGCAAGATCATCGGGCGGCTCTTCCAGGATCCCCTGCGGGGCACCGCCCCCAGCATGACCATTGAGGAAAACATGGCCCTGGCCTATCTGCGGGCCAGCCACGCCCGCTCCCCCTTATCCCACATCACCAAGGCCGACCGGGCGGAGTTCCGGGAAAGGCTCTCCATGCTGGGACTTGGCCTGGAAGACCGGATGGACCACCCCGTAGGCCTCCTCTCCGGCGGCCAGCGGCAGGCCCTGACTCTGCTGATGGCCACCCTGGTAACGCCGAAGCTGCTGCTGCTGGACGAGCACACCGCCGCCCTGGACCCCGCCACTGCGGAAAAGGTACTGAACCTGACCAAGAGAATCGTAGCCGAAAATCACATCACCTGCATGATGATCACCCACAACATCCCCTCCGCCCTGGCTCTGGGCAACCGGACCATTATGATGAGCGACGGCAAAATCATCCTGGAGCTGGACGGGGAACAGCGAAAAAACATGACCACCGAAGACCTTCTGAAAGCCTTCCATGTAGAAAACGACCGGATGCTCTTTAGCGCGGAATAAAAATTCTCCCTCCCCGCGTTTTGTGCGGGGAGGGAGTATTGGTATTGGGAGAGATTATGCCCAGTTCCAGGAGCCGCTGTAGGAGTTTACATACACGGTGCCGTCGCCGGTCTTGCCGGGGCCGGACTTGAGCTCGCTGATAGTCAGAAACTGGGCAGCAACAAATCCCACACGGCCATTGGACATCTTGATCCGGTTCCAGCCGATACGGCTGCCGTTCTCCAGGACATTGCCGGTAACGGTGACCTTGGTGTTCTATAGCACAGGAAAGTGCACAAAACTGTGACACGCTTTTGGAAAAATTCAATTGTTTACATTTTTTCATATTTTATTTCCCCCCTTGCGCAGAAGCCGGTTCTCCTTTATAATAGACACAAAAGCGCGAGCCACCCGGAAAGGACTGCTTTTCCGGGTGGTTTTGTAAAAGGAGATTTCACAAATGACCGATTGCTGCCTGCCCCACGATCACGGCGGGGTATTTGAGCATCACAAAGAAAAAATGCCCCCTATGGAGGACTTTGCCCAGACGGCGGAGCTGTTTAAAAAGCTGGACGACCCCAGCCGGCTGAAAATTTTCTGGCTGCTGTGCCATTGCGAGGAGTGCGTCATCAACCTGTCCTCCATGATGGATATGACCAGCCCTGCCGTATCCCACCACCTGAACAAGCTCCGGTCCGCCGGGCTGATTGTCAGCCGCCGGGTGGGCAAGGAGGTCTACTACAAGGCCGCCCTCACCCCCCAGGCCCAGGCGCTCCACGAGACCATTGAGCACGTTATGGACATTGCCTGCCCAAAATAATAAGGTTTTATTAAATCTTCCCCGGAAACGTTGACTTTTGTCCCAAAGAATGGTATCGTGGATGGAGAATGCAACGAAAGGATTGGAATTATGAAAAAGATTATTTCCTGGATCATGGTCCTTGCTCTGTCTCTGTCTCTGGCCGCCTGTGCCGGAAAGACGGAAACCCCCAGCGAAACCCCTGCGCCGGAAACCACCCAGGCTGCCGAAACCACCGAGGCTACCGAAGAAGTCACCGAGGTTCCCACCGTGATGGCAAAGCCCCTGTACGGCGAGATTCTGGACAGCTATTTTGATGCCCTGCTCCAGGGCTTCGAGCCCAGCCAGTACGAGGAAAAGGGCCTGAACTATCTGGTGGGCACCCTTGGCGATGTGACCCAGGTGGGCTACAGCCTGGAAGACCTGGACGGCGACGGCAATACCGAGCTTCTGATCGGCGCCGTAGGCGAGCCCTACATCTACGCTATGTACACCGTAAAGAATGGCGAGGAGGTCCAGGTCATCGATGCCGGTGAGCGGAATACCTATCGCCTGGGTTCTGATAATTCCTTTATCAACCAGGGCTCCAACTCCGCCTTCCAGTCCGGCACCTTCCTGATGACCCTGGAGAACGGGGAGCTGAAGCTCCAGGACGGCATTGTTTACGATGCCTCCGTAGATGAAAAAAATCCCTACTTCTATGTTTCCGGCGACAGCTTCAACCCCGAAACCTGGGATACCTCCCGTTACGAGCCTTTGGAGACCGCCCAGGCAGAGGCCAACCTGAAGCAGCTGGAGGACAGCGTCCGGCCCATCTCCTATATGCCCTTCTCCGAGTACCAGAGCTAAAGCGGTGAAACCCGCCTGCGGCGGGAGAGGATGGTTCGAATTAAAAATTTCTCCGGGGCTTACGCCCCGGAGTTTTTTGTTTAGTAGCAGCCGCAGCCGTTGCCGCCCCGGTTGTTGTCGCAGCCGCAGTCATTGCCGCCGCAGCCCCAGTTGCCGCAGCCGCCGCAGTTGAACAGCAGGATCAGGATGAGGATCCACCAGAAGTTGTTGCCGCCGCAAATACCGTTGTTACCGCACATATACTGTCCCTCCGGATCATTTATTTGAGCTTTTCCGCTCAATCCATGCTATTCCGGGCCGGAGAAAATGTGCGCAAAAACCTTCCCCCGGGAGGGGAAGGTTCCGTTTTTATTCCGCTTTTGTGGCAATCCGTTCCAGGGACATCCGCAGGTTTCCTTCCAGCAGAACTCCCATACGGTTAATAACGTGCTCCACATCGGCCTTCATGTCGTTTTCCAGCCATTCCAGAAGGGTGCCTACAATGGCGTGCTTGTAGAATAGGGTAAGGTACCGGATATCCTCGTCGCTGACCTGCATCCCCCGGGTCTGGTAGCGGATGAGCTTTTCCATGCTCTGGCCCGTGACCTTATACAGGTACCGGTCCAGCTGGGCCCGGTTGGAGGAACGATAGATATGGTAAATGGCCCGGCGGTTTTCCAGGGCGAAGCGGGTACAGGTCACCAGGCTTTCTCGCCAGGTAGTCACATTCTCGGTGAGGACATTTTCCAGCACCGCAGAGAAGGTTGCCTGCAAAAGGTCGTAAATATCCTGATAATGATAGTAAAAGGTATTCCGGCTGATGCCGCAGTCCTGCGCAATGTCCTTGACGGTAATTTTATCCAAAGGACGCTGATTCAGAAGCTTAACAAAGGAATCCATAATGGCCTGCTGCGTTTTTGGGCTGGACACAAGGGCTCTCCTTTCTGTCAAAAAACGGAAGTTTATATGTAGTATACCATATTTTTTCACGCCATGCAAGAAGAAAGAGGAATAAAGCATTGACAAATGGAACGTTGGCGGGCAGATAAAACCCACTCCCGGGAGAGGGTGGACCGGCCGTGTCACGGAAGAAGGTTTTCTGCCACAACTACCAGCTGTTCCGTGCCGCTTTCCTGCAAAATCGGGAGCAGTTCCTTCCCGATCCGTTCGCCGCACATGACGATGGGCACGGCCGGGGGGCAGCTGACGCAGGCAGAGGCCAGGATTCTTCCGGCGCATTCCTGTACCGGCAGGGTCTGTTTTTTCGAAAAGGCAGCCTGCCTGGGGGTGAGGACCGGCTCCGGGCGGGTGACGGAAGGGCTCCTGGTAAGCGCTTCCCGCCTGGGGATGGCCTCCAGAGCCGCTTCCAGGGCGCTGAGCTCCTGCCGGGTGTTCTCCGGGGTAAACATAAAAACAATGTGGCGTTCATCCCGGAATTCGCAGAAAATATTCTGTTTTTCCAAAGCTGCGGCAATCTCTTCGCCGCTGTAGCCCCACAGGTCCGTGCGGACGGTCAGCTTCAGCAGCTCCTCCCCCACCAGGGGAATGCCCCGGGCCAAAAGGTTTCCCTTCAGGGCCGCAATGTGGGGGGCAAAGGCCGTTAATTTTTCCGGCAGGGTCTCCATATATGGGTTACATAAATCCAGAGATTGCAAAATAAGGTAGGAGGGGCTGGTGGAGCCGAACAGGGCCATGGCGTCCTTGGCCTCCTGGGCGGTCCCTTCCCGGAAGTGGAGGTAGGCCCCGCCGGTAAGCACGGGCAGGGTCTTGTGGGCGGAGTCGCAGCAGTAGTCCGCCCCCAGGTCCATGGGGTGCAGGCTTGCGGGCAGAAATTTCAGGTAGGCCCCGTGGGCATTGTCTACCAGCAGGGGCACCCCATGGCGCTTGCAGACCCGGGAGATGCCTTTTATATCTGCCAGATTTCCCAGGTAGTCCGGGCTGGTGAGATACACGGCAAAGGGCTTTTCCGGCTCTTCCAAAATGGCTTTTTCCACTTGTTCCGGGGTAACGGGGCAGCTGAGGTAATCCTCCCCTGCCCACAGCCAGCGGATGGGAAAGTCCAGCAGAATGGCGGTGTTCAAAAAGCTCTTGTGGGCGTTCCGTCCCGCCAGGACCCTTCCCTGGCAGCCCGCCCGGGTGTAGGCCAGGTACAGCATGGCCCGGATGCACAGGCTGGAGCCTTCCGTAGAGTATACGGTAGGGCAGCCGAAAAGCCGGGATGCATTGGCTTCGCTTTCGGCAAGGATGCCCCCGGCGTGAAACAGATCGTCGGCCCCGGGAATCTCCGTAATGTCCCGGTCCTCGCAGCCCAGGCGCAAAACGCCTTTATGCCCCGGCATATGGAACCGTGCCGGGGCATTCTGGGCGTATTGTTGGACGAACTCCCAAACGGGGGTGGTCACGGCCGGTCCCCCAGCTTTTCGGCTACCTGGACCATAATGGCGCACTCCATCCGCTTCCGGAAGAGCTTGCAGCCGTATTCATACACACCCTTTACGGAGCCGGTGGCATGGTAGGCATTGGCGGCGCAGCCGCCGGAGCAGTAGAGCCGGGCCCAGCAATCGTGGCAGTCCGGCCGGGCGTACACATTGCAGGAGGCAAATTCCTGCTGGATGGCGGTATTGGTAACTCCATCCCAGATGTTGCCCAGCTTAAACTTTTCCTCGCCTACAAACTGGTGGCAGGGGTACAGGTCCCCCCAGGGGGTAACGGCCATGTATTCCGTTCCGCTGCCGCAGCCGGAAATCCGCTTGTAGATGCAGGGACCTCCGGTCAGGTCGATCATGTAGTGGTAGAAGGTAAAGGGACGGCCTTCCTTGTACCGCTCCAGCTGGAGCTTTGCCAGGTCCTCGTACTGCTGCATGAGGATGGGCAGGTCCTCCTCGGTAAGGCCGGAGGGATCCCCGGCGGCGGTGACTACCGGCTCCATGCTCAGCTCCGTAAAGCCCAGGTCCAGCATGGTTTTGATGTCTTCCAAAAAGTCCGGATTGTGGTGGGTAAAGGTACCCCGCATATAGTAGTCCTTGTTTCCCCGCTGGCGGACCAGCTCCTGGAACTTGGGGACGATTTTGTCAAAACTGCCGTGACCTGCGTAGTCCACCCGGAACCGGTCGTGGACCTCCTTCCGGCCGTCCAGGCTCAGGACCACGTTGCTCATTTCTTTGTTGGCAAAGTCGATCACATCCTGGTCGATGAGCATCCCGTTGGTGGTCAGGGTAAAGCGGAAGTTTTTCCCGGCTTCCTTTTCGATGCTCCGGGCGTAGGCAACCAGCTGCTTTACCACATCGAAATTCATCAGGGGCTCCCCGCCGAAGAAGTCCACCTCCAGATTCTTCCGGGTGCCGGAGTGGCTGATGAGGAAGTCCAGGGCCTGCTTGCCTACCTCAAAGGACATGAGCGCCCGGTCCCCATGGTACTTGCCCTGGGAAGCGAAGCAGTAGGAGCAGTTCAGGTTGCAGGTATGGGCGATGTGCAGGCACAGGGCCTTTACCACGCCGGAGGTCCGGGCCTTCAGCTCCCCGGCCATGGGGGCAAAGGTATCCGGGGTAAAGAGCTTCCCGGCCTCCTTCAGGGCGGTGATGTCATCGTAGCACTCGTAGAGCTCTGCCCGGTCGATCCGGGGATACTTGGCGGCAATTTCCGCTACGGCCTCTTCCCGGCTGTGGTCCTCGTAAAGGCCGATCAGGTCGTAGGCCGCCTCATCCACAACGTGCACCGAGCCGGAACACACATCCAGCACAATGTTGTAGCCGTTTAATTGGTATCTGTGAATCATTCTAGTCTCCTATACATGAAAAAAGCCGCCCGGAAAGGCGGCGTTTTTCAAAAATAACTTACTTATTCTTGTTCTCGCACTTCTGGTTGGCGATGCCGCTGCTGGTCTTGCAGGCAGACTGGCAGGAGGTCTGGCACTCGCCGCAGCCGCCGTTCTTGGCGCTCTGGCACAGATTGCGGGTCTCGATGGTCTGGATATGCTTCATGGAAGTTTCCTCCTAGTTTGTTTATTTTATTTATTGAGTGTACCATGTTTTGGGGCGGTTGTCAATTGGTTTTTAGCGGAAGCGGATTTCTTGACATCCGCCCCGGCGATTTCTTATGGCGTTAGCCATATTTCTTACCGCGCAGCGGTATTTCACCCACCCGCTAGGGTGGATTTCACTCATTTGTTTCCCTTTGCCGTATTTACCGAAGAAATCAGCATCCGCCGAACGGCGCCGCAGGTACGCATAAGCTCCTTGATTGTCTCTCCGGAAGCAAATCCCGCTTTTTGCAGCAATTCCAGCCAGTATTCCGTTTCGTAGCATTCTTTTAAGGCAATTTGCAGCTTGGAAATAAAATCCGCCCGACTCTGGGCATACCTTGCCTCCCGGATATTAGCCCCGATGGAAGTAGCGCTGCGCTCCAGCTGGTTCACAAGTGCGTAATGCCCTTTTATACCATCCGTCAGCTTCAGGACATCCACAGCAAAATCCACCGAAAGCTCCGCCAGCTTGTTTTCGGCCATGAAATCGCCTCCAGGTATGATAACGAAATCCGCTTCGCGAGTGAAATCTGCTTCGCAGAAGAAATCCTCGCTTGCGCTCGGGTGAAATTAAATCCACCCTCCGCCGCAGCGATTTCTTATGGCGTTAGCCATATTTCTTACCGCGCAGCGGTATTTCACCCACCCGCTAGGGTGGATTTCACTGACTCCTATGCACATTCTGCACCTCCGCCCACATCCCTTTGGGATGCGTCCGTAGGCGCAGGGGACTCTCCCACGGGCTAAAAATATGCCACCGGCATATTTTTTTAACGCCCTTTCGAGTCCCATTACCAACCGGATTCCAGAAAAAAACAGACACCCTAACGGATGTCTGTTTTTTTCTGGGGTGGGTAATGGGACTCGAACCCACGATCTTCAGAGCCACAATCTGACGCCTTAGCCAACTAGGCCATACCCACCATATTTACTTTACTGAATGGTACGCCAAGAGGGACTCGAACCCCCGACCTACTGCTTAGAAGGCAGTTGCTCTATCCAGCTGAGCTATTGGCGCGTGTGAATGGAGCGGGTGACGGGAATCGGACCCGCGTATCCAGCTTGGAAGGCTGGTGTTCTACCATTGAACTACACCCGCGTAAGCCCATACCTGACTGATTCAGCTGTTTGATTCTATCATGTATTGCAAATTTTGTCAAGAGGAATTTTTATTTTTCTCCGCAAAACGCCCCCGCCGGGAGGCGGGGGCGCAGAGGGGAAGGCTTACTTTACGTTGACCTTCAGGCTCATGGTTGCGTTGGGCTTTTGGGTATTGTTGCCCTTCAGGAAAATCTGCAGGGTCAGGGTGGTGGTTTTCAGCTTGGCTGCGTCGCCGGTGTACCAGATCCGCCATTCGCGGCCATAGGAATTGGTCACACAGGACTGGCTGACGGCAAAGCCGTTCTTCTGGCTGTCTTTAACCACAATGCGCTCAATGATCTGCTCATCATCGGTGGCATTGATGCCAAAGGTCATGTGGTTATTGGGGTCTGCCTTGTACAGGGTCAGGGGCTGGGCGGTAAACTTATTCTTGCCGTAGGCTGCCGTCAGGTCCTTGGTGGCGGTGGCAATCACCTTTGTGCAGGCCTTATCGCCGTAGAGTTTCACAACCACGCGGTACTTGCCGCCCGGCTGGACGCCTTTGTTCTCATGTTCGTATACATTGCCATAGACCATGATACTGTTATTGTTGGTCGACAACCCAGTTCCGTAGCCGCTATCCAGCGCCTCGTACTTGCCGCTTTCGGCGTTGTACTTCTGCACGGTTACATTGGAATACATATTCCCGGCAAAGGCCTTTGTGTTGTAGGTACCCGTCAGGAAGAACTGGGCAGGTCCATAAGAGGGATCCAGGTTCTGCCGGGTGGTCAGGGTGAACTTCCCGTATTTGGCCACGGACTTTTCGCCCAGGACCTTTACGGTGAGCCAGCTATAGCTGTTCTTTGCCCGCACATCGGGGATCAGCTTGATTTTCAGCGTGGTATCCGCCTTGGGCACCACACCGGTGCCGACAACCTGGAGAAGGTAGGGATTCTCGTAGGTAGTAACGTTATCCTTATCCACATATTCCTTATCCGCACTGACTTTCACCTGAATCAGGTCGGTGTCGATGGACTTGCCGCTGGCGTTGCAGATTTCGTAGGTAGACTTTGCGTTGGGCTCGTAGCGGTCCTTCCACAGGCTGACTTCGGCGCCCTGCTCCACATAGGGATGGATGGTCACGGTAGAAACGCTGGTCTTCTGCTTGGCGGGGGACCGGGAGACGGTAAAGTCGGCGGTTACCTCCAGCGGAGCCTTCTTCGAGCCGGTGCCGGTCCTGATGGACGGATAGGTCATCTTGACGGTGTACTTGCCGGCTGCCAGGTCGCCGCCGTTGGGGATCAGGTGCAGCAGCTCCTCGTGCTCCCAGGCAAAGTCAAATACCTCGTGCGTGTCGGAGCCATCCACCTTGTAAACATCCTTGCCGGTGGTCCAGATTTCTACATCCGGTATCAGAGTCTTAACGGTGCCGTCCACCTCACCGTACTTAACGATGGTGGTGGAAATGTCCAGGTGGGAGCTGCTGTCCAGCACGTTCACCTTGCCCTTGATGCTCAGGGGGTTCTTGGTGGTCTTGACGGTGACGGTGACTTCGTTCTTAATCTCTTTCGGCTTACCCTGGCTGTCGGTCCAGGTGCCGGCGGAGTAGGTTACCGTATACTTACCTGCGGGAATCAGCTTGCCGGGGGCGCTTCTCAGGGCCCAGTAGTCGCCGCTCTTGGACTGGGTAACGGTGAAGCTGTCGGTAACGTCTTCCTTCTTGCCGATGGTCTTTTTTACGGTCCAGGTGGGCTCGCCGTCCAGGCGGCCGCTGGTATTCTTCAGGGTGGGGATCAGCTTTACCCAGGTGTTATCGTCGTAGGCGTTCAGGGTGTCTTCCGCCTCCAGGGTAACCTCGGGGCGATCCTTGGTCAGGGTGACGCTCAGAGTGGCCAGGGTCTTGTCGCCATACTTCAGGGCCACGGCGTAAACGCCGGTCTTGCCGTCCTCACCCTTTACGGTAATTTCGCCCGTCTGGGTGCCCTTGCTGCTGAAGCTGAGGACATCGGTATTCGCCGTCAGGGGGGCATCCGCCTTCTTGGGCTCTGCGGTAACGGCGGTCAGCTCTTCCTGCAGGCCGGAGATGGTATAGTAGACCTTGGCCTCCTCCCCGGCAGCGGTGTTGACGCTGATGGAGGTGACATTCAGCTTGGCAGCGGGGTCCTGGTTGTGGATGGTCAGGGGCAGGGCGGCCTTCATGTCCTTGTCGCCGATTTCGATGTTTACCGTCAGCTTATGGGCGCCGCCGGGACGGACGTCCTTTTTAGAGGTCAGGTGCAGGCAGTCTCCGTCCAGGTACTCCACATCGTACTTGTCCGCATCGGCGCCGGTAAGGGAGACTTCTCCAATCGCCAGGTCCTTCAATGTCACATCCTTGGCGGTGCAGGAGACATCGATGATCTCATCCACCGGAGCCACGGAGCTGACCTTCATGCTGGAGGTGGACAGCTTCAGGCTGGGGGCCTTGGTTTCTACCTTGACGGGGATGGTAACGGAAACGGGGAGCAGATAGCCCTCCACAGAAACCGCTACCTTCACATTGCCGGATACGGCCTTGGTAAGGGTGGCCTTCTCGTCCAGCTCCAGCTGCCAGCCCTCGCCCTCGTCCACGAATTTAACGGGCAGCTTGCCATAGTCGGCAGACTCGTACTGGCCGCCGATAACCGTACCGCCGGTATAGGTGATGTAGGTGGCTCTGGTTCTGTAGTAGGGGTTCAGGGTGACGGCAGCGGCCTTAACGGTAGGCAGCTTCTTCTGAACCGTCAGCTTCAGGGCGTTGGTAACGGTAATGGGCTCGGTCTTGCCGTCGATGGTCAGCTCAAACTTCAGGTTTGCGTAGCTGCTCTTCAGGGCCTTGATGTCCTTTTGTACCTGGGCATCGTCCCAGTTCTGGGGCTTGGTATCCAGCAGCAGGGTATGGTCATCCTTGACGGAAACCGCAAAGAACTTGGTCAGCAGCTCGGGGGTGCCCTTGGCAAACTCCGCCTTGGTAATCATGTTCTTTGTTTCTTCCCCGGCATCCAGGGCGAAGGTATCGGCAGCAGCCTGCTCCTTCTCCTCCAGCTTCAGGAAGACGGGCAGCTCGGTGGGGTTGGAATCGTACAGGTTCCGGGTTGCGGCGGTTTCGCCCAGGGAGGCGCTCTTTACCTCCTGGCTATCGGGAATGTGGTCCAGCCGAATGGTAACGGCGTCCGGCCTGTTACCGGGAACCGGGTATGTGATATGCAGGTAAGCGGTTACGGCCCGGTCCGGGTCACCAACGTAGGCAACGGTGAACTGTTTGCCCTCACGCGTTACCTCGTACAGTTCGTCTGCCTTTTCGCTATCCCAGGTGCCGTCGGCAGTTTCTACCTGGTAGTCAAGCCATTGCTCGTCCCCATTGGTTTCCACCTGGAAGGACCGGGTAAGTTCGGTGCCATGGAAGGTCAGGTACTCACTTTCCACGGTCAGGGTCACCTTTTCCGGGCCGTAGAGCTGGACAATGCTCTTGGCATTGGTCCGGGGAATATAGCTGAAGGTGAACTCGCCGTTTCCATCGGACCATCCATAGGAAATATACTGCAGGTTCTTGGGCTCCAGTGCGCCGGAGCCGGTTTCGGTACTGGATACAAACAGATACCGCTCGTTCGCGGCCAGGCCGGTAAAGGCAGCGGTGCGGTACTTGCCGCTCTTTTCGGTGCCCACAAAGGCGGCCATCTCCTGGGCTTCCGCCTCCTCCTGGAGCTGGGCGCCCTCGGGGGCCACATAGTAGCCGCCTGCGGCAGCCTCTTCCTCGGTCAGCGCCGGGGTGGATTCTTCGGTGGGTTCTTCAGTAGGCTCTTCGGTAGGCTCTTCGGTAGGCTCCTCGGTGGGTTCCTCCGTAGGCTCTTCGGTAGGCTCTTCGGTCTCCTCGGGAATGGACTCGCCGGGGACCTCTTCCGCATTCTTGCCGGTGGTGTCCTCGCCGAACTCGGTCCGGTCGGCGATTGCATAGCCCAGCAGGTTGTTGTCCCGGTCCAGCAGGAACAGCATTACATCGCTGTAGTTGTCGTAATCCAGCCACAGGTCCTCGTCGGGGGTCCCCAGGGCAGAGTCCAGCATCTTGCCATAGCCATCTTTATATCCGGCGGCAACCAGCTTGGTTCCCTCCGTATCGCCGCCAACCGTGGCAACGACCTTTATACGCAGGATGTCGTTCTCGTCTCGGGCCTCGCCGTACAAGGCTCTGACGGTTGCGGCCCCTGCAAACTGGGTCTGTACCTCGTCTGCTTCCTCTGCCAGGGTCCCCATGGGGATCATGGGCAGCAGCATGGCCAGCACCAGCAGCAGCGCCAACATTCTTCTCTTCATTGGTATGTCCTCCTTCAATTTACCGAAAAATCTTTTCAGACAATTTTCCAAATTTTTGGACTATGTTCATTATACCACGGGAAGCAAGGGGATTCAAGGCGAATTTTTGCATAAATCTGTTTCCGCTTTGTAAGCCTTTGTTACTGTTTTCTTCCGTTCTGCACAAATGGATACATAAATTGTAAGCACTATGCACAAATCCCCTGGCTTCTGTCCTGCTGGTTGATACGGATGTCCATATCGGCCCGGTAGTCCTTTTTGTACAGGGTGGGGGCCTTTTCCAGGAGGTGCAGATACTTTTTCGCCTCCTGTCCAAAGGGAGAGGAGGTGCTGATTATGATGACTTGGTCTGATTTTTTTCAGTTCTGTCTCGTACTTATCGGCTTTGCCGGTCCCATCATCGAGATCATAAAGAAAAAGTAACCGCCATCAGTTCCCCAGCCTAGCGGTTACTTTTTAACCCATCAGGAGGGGCAAACCGTCTATCGGCAGCGCCCTCTTTTCATATTTGTTATACCACCGTGGATGCCTTCCGTCAAGGGAAGATACCTGCGGTTTTTCGCCCCAGGAAATTCGGAAATTTACAATTTTTCGTTGCAATCTTCTTCGGCTTGTATTATGATAAAGGGCAGCTTGCATATCAGAGGAGGAAAACCGTGAAAAAAAATCCTGTGGTTACGGTGCTGGTGATTATCGCCGTGGTACTGACGGTGGCCGCCATCGGCCTGACGGCGTTTATTATCTACCAGCGGACCCACATATTTGTAGAAAATAAGGCCTACCCCATCAGTGCCCAGAGCCTGGACCTGCGGGAGGAGGACATTTCCTTTGCCCATTACGACAGCGTCCACAGCCAGCTGCCCAACTGCCGGATCGTATGGAACGTGCCCTTCCAGGGGGGCAAGGTATCCAGCGATTCCACCAGAATCACCATTCAGAATCCCAGCTCCGATGACATCTGGCTTTTGCAGACCTATTTCCCCGATTTAAAGGTAATCGACGCATCCAATTGCGACAATTATACGGCATTGGAGCAGCTGCAGCAGGCTCTGCCCAATGTATCCGTCAGCTATACGGTGAGCCTGGGCGGGGCCGTGGCCCTGCCGGATGCCACGGAGCTGGAGCTGGGGCCCAACACCTTCGACCTGGACACCCTGCGGGAGGGGCTATTATTCCTGCATCAGGTAAAAACGGTACGGTTCCCCAGAATGAACCTGTCCCTGGAGGAATTCCGGAAGCTGACCGAGGATTTCCAGGATATTTCCTTCTCCTACACCGTGGAGATTCTGGGGGCGGAGTACGCCCAGGATACCAAGGAGCTGGACCTTTCCGCCCTGACCGGGGAAAATCTGGAGGCCACCGCCACGGCCCTTTCCATGCTGCCGGAGCTGGAAACCGTAGAGCTCTGCGGGGAGGACGGCCTTTCCAGCCTTTCCAAAGAGGAGGCCAAAACCATCATTGCCGCCGCCCCCGAGGCCGTATTCCATTACGGCTTTGATTTCTTCGGCGAAACCCTGACCACGGATATGGAGGAGGTTGCGCTCAAGGGCAAGAACATCGGCGACGGAGGCGAAGAGGAGGTCCGGCTGGCCCTGGACCTGCTGTCCAACTGCAAGCGGTTCGTGCTGGAAAACTGCGGCCTGAGCAACGAGGTCCTGGCCCAGATCCGGGACGACTACCGGGACCGGACCAAGGTGGTTTGGCGCATCTCCTTCGGCGAGGGCACCAGCATGACGGATGCCCAGGTAGTCCGGGCGGTGTACCACCTGTACGACAGCAACTGCGAGAACCTCAAGTACCTGGAGGATGTACGCTTTGCGGACTTCGGCCACGATGAATACCTGAACGACGGCTCCTTCCTGGCCGGTATGAAGAGCCTGGAAGTACTGATTATCTCCGGCTCCCAGATCCGGGACCTGACCCCCCTGGAAAGCTGCAAGAACCTGCGGGTACTGGAGCTGAGCAACTGCGGCTATATTACGGACCTGACGCCCCTGGAAAACTGCGAAAGCCTGGAAATGCTGAACTTCAGCCACACCAAGGTATCCCAGGGCCTGCCCGCTCTGGAAAAGCTGAACATCACCCACTTAACCGCCGTAGGCGGGGTATGGACCAAGAGCAGCCAGGAGGACCGGGAGGCCTTCCAGGAGGCCCACCCGGACTGCTGGATCGTCACCACCGGCAACGAGTACGGCGTAGGCTGGCGGTACGAGGATAAGGAAACCCAGATGGACTGGTACAAGGAAGCCGCCCAGGCCTTCCGCTACCCGGATCCCCCCAACCATGTGGGCTGGTATCTGGACCAGTAAGAAAATAAAATACCCCCTCCTTGTCGTTGCGAACCAGTGCGCACTGCCTCGCAATGACAGGAGGGGCTTTTTTATTCAATCCCGGATTCTGGGCAGATTCCACCGATAGTGGGCGGCCAGGCATCTCAGCAGAATCACCAGGCCGAAGCCCAGCAGCATGGAGGGCTTGTCCCCCAGGGGGCGGGTAAGGGTCAGCAGCAGGCCGCCGGCAATGGCCGCCACGGCGTAGATGTGCTTTAAAAAAATATCCGGGATCCGTCCGGCCAGCACATCCCGCAGGGTGCCGCCGCCCACCGCCGTCAGGAAGCCCAGGAACACCAGCAGGAACGTATTGTCCCCGTACCCGCACCGGATGCCCACCATCACCCCGTCTACGGTAAAGGCGGCCAGGCCCAGGGTATCGAACCAGAACAGCAGCTTATCGTACAGCGGCGCAATGCCCCGGGGCATTTTGGTATGCAGGTACACCAGAAAAAAAACAATGGCCGCAACCAGGGCCGCAATGCCCACATAAATGGGGTTGCGGCACATGGCCGGAGGGATGCTGCCTACCACAATATCCCGCATGGCGCCGCCGCCGCAGGCGGTGCACACCGCCAGAACCAGAGTACCGAACAGGTCCATTTTTTTATCCACGCCTACCAGCGCCCCGGAAATGGCAAAGGCCACGGTACCCAGAAGGTCAAACAGTATGACCAGTGCTTCCGTCATAAGTAAATCCATCCTTGTGTGAAAATATGCCCAAGTATTATACACGGGGGCGCAGGCGTTTGCAATAGGAAGATGGGCCCCGGGCCCACAAATCCGCGTTGCATTCCGGCCGGAATGCTGGTATAATTCTGGAAGACAACAATGACAGGAGAGAATCACCATGACAGACTTATCTCAGGTCCGCTGGCAGGAAAACGGGAAGCTGAAGCTGCTCATCCTGGTTGGCACCCGTCCGGAAATCATCCGGCTGGCAGCGGTCATCAACAAAACCCGGAAATACTTTGACGTGATCCTGGCCCACACGGGGCAGAACTACGACTATAACCTGAACGGGGTCTTCTTCCACGACCTGAAGCTCAGGGACCCGGAGGTCTACCTGGATGCCGTAGGCGCGGACCTGGGGGAGACCATGGGCAATATCATAGCTTCCAGCTACAAGCTGATGGCGGCCATAAAGCCCGACGCCGTTCTGGTGCTGGGGGATACCAACAGCTGCCTGAGTGTCATCGGGGCCAAGCGGCTGCACATTCCCATTTTCCACATGGAGGCGGGCAACCGCTGCAAGGACGAGTGCCTGCCGGAGGAGACCAACCGCCGGATTGTGGACATCATCTCCGATGTAAACATGGCCTATTCCGAGCACGCCCGCCGGTACCTGGCAGACACGGGCCTGCCCCGGGAGCGGACCTATGTAACCGGCTCCCCCATGGCGGAGGTGCTGCACCAGAATCTGGCGGAAATCGAGGCCTCCGATATTCACGCCCATCTGGGGCTCACCAAGGGGAACTATATCCTCCTCTCCGCCCACAGGGAGGAGAACATCGATACGGAAAAGAACTTTTTCTCCCTGTTTGGTGCCGTCAACAAAATGGCGGAAAAGTACGATATGCCCATCCTCTACTCCTGCCATCCCCGGTCCAAAAAGCGGCTGGAGGCCACGGGCTTCCAATTGGACAGGCGGGTTATTCAGCATGAGCCCCTGGGCTTCCACGATTACAACTGCCTGCAAATGAACGCCTTCTGCGTGGTGTCCGACTCCGGCACCCTGCCGGAGGAGAGCAGCTTCTTTACCAGCGTTGGCCACCCCTTCCCCGCCGTGTGCATCCGCACCAGCACCGAGCGGCCGGAGTCTTTGGATAAGGCAGGCTTTATCCTCTCCGGCATCGACGAAAAGGGGCTGCTGCAGGCCGTGGATGTGGCCGTGGAAATGGTGAAGGACGGCAGCTTCGGCCTGCCCGTGCCCAACTACACGGATGAAAACGTCTCCGACAAGGTGGTAAAGCTCATCCAGAGCTATGTGGGTGTAGTCAACAAAATGGTCTGGCGGAAGGATGTGTAACAAATGAACATTCTGGTTACCGGCGCCAAGGGCATGGTGGGTACCGCCCTGTGCAACAACCTGAAGGCCCTCCGGGACGGGAAAAACAAAACCCGCCCGGGGCTGCATATGGAAGAAATCTACGAGTACGACCGGGACTCCACCTTGGAAGAGCTGGAACGCTATTGCCAAAAGGCGGACTTTGTTTTCAACCTGGCGGGGGTCAACCGGCCGGAAAATCCCGAGGATTTTATGAAGGGGAACTTTGGCTTTGCATCCCTTTTGCTGGACACCCTGAAAAAGCATGGCAACACCGCCCCCATTATGCTCTCCTCCTCCATCCAGGCGTGCCTATCCGGCCGGTTTGGCAACAGCGAATACGGCCGCAGCAAAAAGGCCGGGGAGGACCTGTTCTTTGCCTATGGGCAGGAAACCGGAGCAAAGGTTTATGTCTACCGGTTCCCCAACCTGATGGGCCACAGCCGCCCCAGGTACAACAGCGCCGTTTCCACCTTCTGCTGGGCCGTAGCCAACGGCGAGGCCTTTACCGTCAACGACCCCAATACCGAGCTGGAGCTATTGTACATCGACGACCTGGTAGAGGGAATGTTTGACCTTTTGGAGGGGAAGGAAGCCCGCTGCGAGTTCGAGGGTGTGGAAACCGTCCTGAAAGAGGAGGGCCGCTTCTGCTGCGTCCCCGTCACCCACAAGGTGACCTTAGGGGAAATTGTGGACCTTTTGCAGGCCTTCAAGGCCCAGCCGGAAACCCTTCTGATGCCCAAAATGCCCGAGGGCAGCTTTGCAAAAAAGCTTTTCAGCCTGTACCTGACATATCTCCCCAAGGAGAAGTTCCGCTGCCCTCTGAAAATGAACTGCGACAGCCGGGGTTCCTTTACGGAGCTGGTGCATACCGCCGACTGCGGCCAGGTGAGCATCAATGTTTCAAAGCCCGGTATCACCAAGGGCCAGCACTGGCACAACAGCAAATGGGAGCAGTTCATTGTGGTCCACGGCCACGGCCTTATTCAGCAGCGGAACATTTCCACCGGGGAAACCGTGGAATTCGAAGTCTCCGGGGAGAAGATTGAATCCGTCTATATGGTCCCCGGCTGGACCCATAACATCATCAATCTATCCGACACCGAGGACCTGGTAACGGTTATGACCTGCAACGAGGTTTTTGACCCCCGGCGCCCCGACACCTTTTATGAACCGGTATGAGTGAACTTTATTTTGATCTATCCATGGGGGCCGCGGGGGATATGCTTACCGCTGCCCTGCTGGAGCTGACCCCGGACCCCCGGGCGGCCCTGGAAGCCCTGAACGCCCTGAATATCCCAGGGGTGGTATTTGAGGCGGAAAAGCAGGAAAAACTGGGCATTTCCGGCACCCATATGCGTGTATTGGTCCACGGAGAAGGGGAGGGCGGCCACCATGCCCACCGGACCCTGACGGACATTGCAAGGATTTTGGAGGGCCTCAATGCTTCCCCCTGGGTAAAGGGCAACGCCAAGCAGGTGTACCGCCGGATTGCAAAGGCCGAGGGTGCCGTCCACGGGGAGCCGGTGACCCTGGTCCATTTCCACGAGGTGGGAGCATTGGACGCGGTGGCCGATGTGGCCGCCGTGTGTACCCTGCTGGAAAAACTGGCCCCGGACCGTATTTCCGCCTCCCCGGTGCATACGGGCTTCGGCACCGTCCGCTGCGCCCATGGGGTGCTGCCCGTCCCCGCACCGGCTACGGCTTTGCTTTTGGAGGGCATCCCAACGGTACCGGGGGATGTCCCCGGAGAGCTGTGTACCCCCACCGGCGCCGCCCTTGTGGGCCACTTTGCAGAAGCCTTCGGCGAAGCTCCCGGCATGGAGCACCCCAGGCAGGGCATCGGCCTGGGGAAGAAGGATTTTATTAGGCCCAATTGCCTGCGGGCCTATCTTGGATAAAAAGCATCGCCCCAGTCCGGTTTTTCCTGCCGGACCGGGGCGATGTTCTTTTTTATTCTGCCTCGTTCTCCAGCCGGAAGCTGTCGCCCAGGTCGGAGAGCATAAGGTCGTAGGCCTCATTGCCAATATCCACGGCGGTGCGGCCCGCAAAGGTCTCCGGCTGAATCACATCTACTACATGGAGGTGCACATCGGTGGGACGGAGCCGCTTGGCGTTGTGGAATATCTTTTCCGTATTCCGCAAGCCGCATACCACAATGGGCACCTGGGCCTTGGTGGCGATTTTAAACACGCCGGAGCGGAAATGATGGAGCTTGACGTCCCGGCTGGTGTAGCCCTCCGGGAAAACGGCAACGGAAACCTCATCCTGCTTTAACAGCTGGATGCACTTGAGGATGGTCTTCAGCGCTTCCCGGTCGTTCTCCCGGTCGATGTTCTGGCACATGATTTTGTGCATCAGGTTGCCGATGATAAACATGGTCCGGTTTTCTTTCTTGGTGATAAAGGCCAGCTGGGCCTTGGGGAAGGCCCACAGCAGCACCACCGGGTCCAGAATGGACAGGTGGTTGCACACCAGCAGGAACCGGCCGTCCCTGGGCAGCTTTTCCTTACCCTGGAAATCCATTTTCATATTCAGAAGGGTAATAATGGCCGGGATATACAGCTTGGCGATCCCGCGGAAAAATTTGCTGTCGTGCTCCTGGGGCACCTCCTGGTTGACGGTAGAAGTGGCCGCCCACAGGAACAAAAAGGCCAAAAACATCAAAAGAACATCGCTCAGTACAAAAATCCCCAGGCAGGCCAAACCCCCGGCCCCTCCCAAAAAGCCGCAGCACAGAGCGATAACCAGCGCCGCAGCCGCAAGAGATCCCAATAGCATATCGTTTACCTCCGAAACGTAAAATCTGCCCCCTATTATACCGTTTCAAAGGGGGATTTACAAGGAGAAGTTTTTGCCCATGGGGGACGGGCCTCCCATGGGCAGTGCCTTTTATATCCCCAGCATGGCCATATACTCCGCGCCGCCAATCAGCAGGCACAGGGCCGCCACCACCAGGGCGGTAAACAGAATGCCGCCAATCAGGCCGATGTTTGTATAGGAAGAAACGTTTTTTTCATGGAGCGGCGGAGAAACAGGCACTGGGCTCCGGCGGAAAGCAGCAGCGCCGCCCATACCGCCAGCACCACCGGCCGAGACGGAGAACGCAGCATTATTGAATCTCACTTCCGGGAAATCCAAAAGGAAAAGCCCAGCATCCGCCGGGCTTTCCCAAAAAATGTACTTTCCTTACACCATTGCGGCGGTGATAATGGCCATCTTGTAGACCTCGTCGGCATTGCAGCCACGGGACAGGTCGTTGATGGGCGCGGCCAGGCCCTGCAGGATGGGGCCGTAGGCCTCGAAGCCGCCCAGACGCTGGGCAATCTTGTAGCCGATGTTGCCGGCCTCGATGTTGGGGAAGATAAAGGTGTTGGCGTGACCGGCCACGGGAGAGCCGGGGAACTTCAGCTGGCCAACCTCGGGAGCCACGGCGGCGTCGAACTGCATCTCGCCGTCAATGGCCAGCTCGGGAGCCATTTCCTTGGCAACGGCGGTGGCGTCGTGGCTCAGCTTCACGGTGCTGCCCTTGCCGGAGCCGTTGGTGGAGAAGCTCAGCATGGCAACCTTGGGATCGATGCCGAAAACCTTGGCGGTACGGGCAGTCTCGATGGCCACCTCGGCCAGCTTCTGGGCGGCGGTCAGGGTTACGTTGCCTTCCTTATCAACGCTGTCCTCGTAGCTCAGGTTGATGGCGCAGTCGCCCATAGCCAGCTTCTCGTCGCCACGGACCAGAATGAAGCAGGAGGACACCAGGTGGGCACCCTTCTTGGTCTTTACCAGCTGCAGAGCGGGACGGACGGTATCGGCGGTGGAGTAGGTAGCGCCGCCCAGCAGGGAATCGGCATAGCCCATCTTCACCAGCATGGTGCCAAAGTAGTTGCCCTTGGACAGAGCCTTGCGGCAATCCTCGGGGGTCATCTTGCCCTTCCGCAGCTCCACCATCTTGTCCACCATCTTGTCCATCTCGGGATAGGTAGCGGGGTCGATGATCTCGACGCCTTCAATGTTGAAGCCGCCCTTTGCGGCGTTGGCCTTGACTTCCTCTACGTTGCCAATCAGGATGGGGGTCAGGAAACCGCCCTCTACCAGACGGGAAGTAGCCTCCAGGATCCGGGCATCGGGGCCCTCGGTGAAGACGATCTTCCGGGGATTCTGCTTCAGAGTTTCGATCATTGCATTGAACATGGTAATCTCCTCCAATTTTTTGAGCGCAAGCTCTTTTTTTCGCCTTCTATTATAGCGCAGTTCCCCACAGGGCGCAACCATTTTTTCGGATAAGAATTGCATAAGAAAATGGTTATAATGTTTGGCAAATGGAGAGTTGTGAGAGTGAATGGCAGGCACCGGCGGGCGGGAAAAATCCCCTTCCCCCTCCTGCGTGGAGGGGGTGGTGCTCCGCGCAGCGAATCGAGATAATGATGATTGCCGGTGGCAATCACACAATAATCTTGTGGCCCGCAGGCCGGGGGTGGAGGGGACACCTAACGAAACCTGGTATGTTCGTTGAAAAAATCAGCCTAAATTCAGAAAATACAACTCATCCAACTGCAAGAAAATATAGTACCTGGTCCCCTCCACCCCCGCCCACTGCGGTGGGCACCCCCTCCATGCAGGAGGGGGAAGGAGTTTCTCTATCAACCCCACAAATCCTTATTCCACAGTCTCTACCGCACAGTTTTCTTTTTGTTGAAAATGATGAATTTCTTTTTGAAAAGCTATTTTTTGCTATTGCTTTTTGTACGTTTTGGCTTTATAATGGAAGCAAACTATGTTGGGGGGAAAGCGCGTGGGCGAACTGTACGCCATTGTCTCCGGCAAGGGCGGCACCGGCAAGACCTCCGTCTGCGCGGGGCTGGCCGCCGCTTTGGCGGAAAAAGAGAAAAGCATCCTGTGCATCGATTGCGATGTGGGCCTGAGAAACCTGGATATTTCCCTCGGCATGAGCGAGGTGCCTGCCCTGTCCTTTCTGGATGTATCCGAAGGGAGCTACTCCCTTTTTGATGCGGCCCGGCACCCTAAATTCCCTACCCTGCGGTTTCTCACCGCACCCATGAACCGCAATGCCGACGACGTAAACCCGGAGGCCTTCCAGAAAATGCTGCAGGATGCCCGGGAGGACTTTGACTATGTGTTCCTGGACGCCCCTGCCGGATTGGATGCCGGCTTCCGGCTGGCAAGCAGCTGGGTAGACCGGGTGCTTCTCGTCACCGGCCCCGGCCCCGCCGCCATCAGGGACGCCGCACGGGTCAGCGACCTTCTGGAGCTGTCCGGCAAGAAAAACGTGCGGCTCATCGTCAACCGGATCGACGAAGAAATGCTCTCCACCGTCCGGCTTACCATCGACGATGTGATGGATACCACCGGCACCCCCTTAGGGGGCGTTGTTCCGGAAGACCCCAATATCACCCTGGCCGCCGCCTTCGGCTCCTCCATTCTGCTGTATGCCAAACGGGGCCCGGCTGCCAGAGCCTACCGGCGGATCGCCGCCAGAATGGAAGGTATTCCCACCAAAATCAAGCTGTAACACAGCACACCATATAAGGAGTGAAGAGGATGAACATTGCGTTTTTGGCCCATGACAAGAAAAAAGAACTGATGGTTCAATTCTGTACCGCTTACAAGAGCGTCCTCGCCAAGCACAGCCTGTATGCTACGGCCACCACCGGGCGGCTCATTGCGGACAATACCGGCCTGCCCATCACCCTGCTTCTTTCCCACAAGCAGGGCGGCCACCAGCAGATCAACGCCCGGATTGCCTATAACGAAATTGACCTGGTACTGCTCTTTACCGACCCCAACACCACCGATCCCTGGGACGATGCCCAGATGATCGAAACCATCCGCCACTGCGACAAGCAGAATGTACCCATCGCCACCAACCTGGCCAGCGCCGAAATGTTCATCCTGGGCCTCCAGCGCGGCGACTTGGATTGGCGTGAAATGGTCCACAGCAAGCCGAAATTTTAATCCCAACGGGGTGCCATAGCGAGGCAGTGCGCACTGCTCCGCGCTAAGAGCCGGCTTCGCCGGTTGCGCTATGCACAGCACTGCGGTGCTGGACTGGCGTGGCAATCTCCCGAATTTTCAGTGTACTAAAATCAGCCTGTGAGCCAGTGTGCGCGCTGGCCCGCAATGGCAGGGCGGTTGTTTAGGGCCTTTTTGCGCTTTCGGCCTCGTCCGCCCTTCGGGCACCTTCCCCTCCCAGGGGAAGGCTTTTTGTAGAAAGGAACCTTTATTATGGAAATCATCAAGCCCCGTACCCTCTCCGGCTTTATGGAGCTGCTGCCGGATAAGCAGATCCGGTTTGAGAAGATGGTGCAGATTCTCCGGGAAACCTATGCCTCCTACGGCTTCGCCCCCCTGGACACCCCCGCCATTGAGGATGCCCAGATTCTTTTGGCCAAAGGCGGCGGCGAAACCGAAAAGCAGATTTACCGCTTTACCAAGGGCGACAGCGACCTGGCCCTGCGGTTCGATTTGACCGTACCCCTGGCAAAATATGTGGCCCTGCACTATAACGAGCTGGCCTTCCCCTTCCGCCGGTTCCAGATCAGCAAGGTTTACCGGGGCGAGCGGGCCCAGAGGGGCCGGTTCCGGGAATTCTACCAGGCGGATATCGACATCATCGGCGACGGCAAGCTGGACATTCTCAACGAGGCGGAAATTCCCGCCATCATCTACAAGGTCTTCCAGGGCTTCGGCCTGAACCGGTTCCAGATCCGGGTAAACAACCGGAAAATTCTCTCCGGCTTCTATGATATGCTGGGCCTGGCGGACAAGAGCGGCGACATTATGCGCACCGTGGACAAGCTGGATAAAATCGGCCCGGACAAGGTGAAGGTCATCCTGCTGGAGGACTGCGGCCTGACGGAGGACCAGGCAAACGAAATCCTGGCCTTTATCGCCATCCGCGGCACCAATGCCCAGGTAATTGAAGCTCTGGAGGGCTACACCGGAAAGAACGGGCTCTTTGATACCGGTCTTTCCGAACTCAAGGCCGTAACGGCCAACCTTTCCGCCTTCGGCGTGCCGGAGGAGAACTTCGCCGTAGACCTGACCATTGCCCGGGGCCTGGACTACTATACCGGCACCGTTTACGAAACTACATTGCTTGACCATCCGGAAATCGGTTCCGTCTGCTCCGGCGGCCGGTACGACAATCTGGCCGGCTACTACATCGACAAGCCCCTGCCCGGCGTGGGCATTTCCATCGGCCTGACGAGACTTTTCTATGTGCTGGATGAGCAGGGGCTTCTGAATCCCCAGCTTCCCAGCGCTCCCGCCGATGCCCTGGTGCTGCCCATGACCGCCGACATGGCCCCCGCCATTGCCCTGGCGGAAACCCTCCGCAGCAGCGGCCTGCGGGTGCAGCTCTACGGCGAGCAGAAGAAATTCAAGCAGAAAATGGCCTATGCCAATAAGCTGGGGGTTCCCTTCGCCGTACTTCTGGGTGAGGACGAAATTGCCCAGGGCCTGTGCTCCCTCAAGAATATGCAGACCGGCGAGCAGCTGCTGCTTTCTCCCCGGGATGCCGCCAGGGTCATCCGGGAAGCCGTCACCACCCAGGTACCGGTGATTCTGGAAAAGTAAACCAATAGACTGTTGCAAATTGATATGCTCCCCATAGGGTAGACACTCGAAATAACAAAAATTCGAGGCTGCACGATGGGGAGCATTCTGATGTCTAACGATAACATGGGCAAGATCATGAAAACAGGTGAAGCAAAAGCCATCTTCTCTCCCGCCGCAGGCGGATTTCATTGGGACTGCCGCAAAAAATTTTGCAGCAGTCCCCTTTACACCGGCGTGCCCAGATAGCGGCTCAGGGCCTCTACGGCGTTCATGGCATCGGTATAGCCCTGCCAGTAAAGGGCGCCCAGCTTTTCCATATTCCCCTCCACCCGGGATACCCCGATGGGCCGGGCGGGGGCCAGCACAAATACCCTGCCTGCATCTTCCAGCCCGTTCAGCTCCTGGCACAGCTCGTTGTAGGTCAGGTTCATCCGGTCCGTGGCCCGGGCAAATTCCGGCCAGCGGCGGTACACCGCCTCCGCCGTAGCCTTTTCCTTGGGCTTTTTCCGGAAATCCCGGTGCCGGGTCCGGATAACCACAACCTTCTGGTAGCCCTGGTCCAGGGCCCACCGGAAGGGAATGCCGCAGCTGCAGCCCCCGTCCAGGCAGGGCACACCCTCCACATTTACCATAGGCGTTACAAAGGGCATGGAGGCAGAGGACTTGACGGCCGTGTAAATATCGCAGCTGCCCTTTTCCCAGTAGGCCGGCTCTCCGGTCCGGCAATCGGTGGACTCCGCCACGAAGCGGCGGTTTGGGTCCAGAAAGCGGGCCACGTTCAGCGGTTCAATGGCATTGTAGTCGTTCAGCAGATAGTCCAGCCTGATGAGGCTCCTGCTTTTTTTCAAAGCCCCGGTGCCGATATAATCGCTTTCGTGCCGGTGGCCCAGGTTGGCCCGGGCAGACCGGCCGATCTGGCCGGATACATAGCTCATTCCGGCCAGAGCCCCGGCGCTGACGCCGACGGTACAGGAAAAGTTGATTTCCCGCTGCATCCAGGCATCCAGCGCCCCCTGGGTGTATAGCCCCCGGAAGGCCCCGCCTTCCAGTACCAGGCAGCCGTCTATTATCCTGTTCCCCGCGTCCCCGGTGGGGATGGAGGAGAGCTTGCTGTAAACTTCCCGGTTCATATCCTGCCTCCTTAAAATTTTTGGCAAGATTTTACCAGATTTCAAAGGAAAAAGCAAGAGGAATCGGCGGGCTTTCAAAACGGCTCCGGTAAATTGGGCGCTTCCCTTTCCCGCGGCAGCGGACCCGGGCCGGTTGGAATTGCGCAAATAAGCATTTGTGCGCCTTTAGTCCACCCTTGCATTTTGGTCCCTTTCTCTATATAATGGGTATCAAAAGAAGGGAGGGGCAAACATGATCTCTATTCAGGCCCGGATGCGGGGGGCCCTGCTGGGGCTGGCCGTGGGCGATGCCATGGGCTATACCGTAGATGAGCTGACCCTGGCGCAAATCCGGCAGAGCTACGGCCCCAATGGGCTATTGGGCTACGATCTTGTAAACGGCTATGCCGATGTAACCTCCTATACCCAGCTGACAGCCTTTACCTGCAACGGCCTTTTGCTGGGCGTGACCCGGGGGCAGATGACAGGGAAAATGCTGCCGCTCCACCGGTATGTAGGCCTCTCCAGCCGGGAATGGGCAGCCTCCCAGCGGCCCTGGGGCCGCCCCAGCACCACCTTCTGCTGGCTTTTGCGCCAGCCGGAGCTGTGCCGCCGCCACTGCATGGATACCCGGATGCTGGACGCCCTGAGTAAGGATACTCTGGGCGGCATGGAGGCCCGGCTCAACGGCTCCTCCACCCCGGGAAGCCTGGGCTCCGCCGCCGCAGTGGGCCTGTTTTCCCACCTGTACCCCGTAGAGCAGCAGGAGCTGGACCTGCTGGGTGCCGAGGTGGTGGCCCTGTCCCATGGCAGCCCCCTGGCCTTTCTGTCCGGGGCAGCCCTGACCCACCTGGTCAGCCGGAGCCTGAAAAATCCGGAGGTACCCCTGAAAAATCTGGCTCTGGAAACCGCTCAGGCCATAAAAAACCAATTCGGTCATCAATACAGCCAGAGCTTTGACATTTCCAATCTGCTGAATCTGGCCGTATCCCTGGCCGAGGACTCCCGGCTGCCCATTCCCACCGCCATGGAGCAGCTGCATTGCGAAAACGCCGCCCAGGTATTGGCCGGAGCGGTATACGCCTGCCTGATGAACCCAAAGAGCTTCGATACCGCCATGATTGCCGCGGTAAATCACTCCGGCCGCAGCGCTGCCGTAGGCGCCGCCGCCGGGTGCATCCTGGGGGCCCGGCTGGGGGAGAAAGCCCTGCCCGGCTTCTACATCGAATGCCTGGAGCCCGCTTCCGTTTTACAGGAGCTGGCCTACGATATGTGCACCGGCTGCAGCATGGAAAAGGGCAACAAGCTCTTCGACCTGGACTGGGACCGGAAGTATATCCACGGAGGAAGATAACAAAACACCGCCCGGCGCTCTTGACGGAGCCGCCGGGCGGTTAGACTGTCGGAAAATCCCTTACGGGTTTTTCTTTGCCTAAAAAATTAAGCACCGGGAAAATGGTGCGGAGGGGAGCATTCATGCAATTGCCCCCGGTTTCGGAAACAATCCTTGCTTTTTCAGGGGATATGTGATAACATGATTAGGAATATTGCTATTTTACCCTTAGAACTCTATGGGATTTGGATTTTTCGACAAAATGTTAGGAGGCATTTCCCTTGAAGCGACGCCTTTGTATGCTGGTACTGGTGTGCTGCATCGCAGCGGTTTGGTTCCGGGTACCGGCTTCGGCTGCCAGTGAGGCGACCCGGGCGGATTTTACGGCGACGGTGAACATCGACGGCGACTGTATGGTTACGGTTCAGCTGAACCTCCATCTGGAATCGGAGGAGCCCAGCCTCTATTTTCCCCTGCCCGGAACGGCCGAGAACATCAAAATCAACGGCAGCTCCCCCGGAACCACCCGGTCCGGAGACTACATTATGGTAAACCTGAATAAGATCACCGGCGGCAAAGCGGGGGATTACATGGCCCAGATTTCCTATAATCTGCCAAAGATTGTAGCCCTGAGCGAAGACCGGAAGTACCTGGTGCTGACCATGCCCATGCTGAGCGGTTTTTCCTACCCGGTAAGTACCATGAACTATACCATTACCCTGCCGGACAACGTGGATACGACCCCCAATTTCTACTCTACCTATCAGCAGAACGGCCTGGCCTCCGAGCTGAATCTGCTGATCAACGGCAATATGATTACGGGCTCCACCAAAAACGGCTTTAATGACCACGAGTCCGTAACCATGACCCTGCAGGCGCCCTTTGCCATGTTCCCCGGGGTCAGCACCTACATCCGGGACGGCAACCCGGAGCTGATTCCCATGGGCATTCTGGCCGGGGTGGCGGTACTCTACTGGCTGCTGTTCCTCCGGTCCTTCCCCCACAAACGGGAAGAGTCCATCGTACCGCCTCCGGGCATTACCGCCGGGGAGCTGCCCTGCAGGCTGTATCTCCAGGGGCCGGACCTGAGCACCATGGTGCTGTGCTGGGCCCAGCTGGGCTATATTCTGATCCAGGTGGACGGCAGAAGGATCCTCCTTCACAAACGGATGGATATGGGCAACGAACGGAGCCTGTTTGAGGTAAGGACCTTCCGGACCCTTTTTGGGGATCGGCGGGTGATTGATGCCACGGGCAGCCAGTACGCCAAGGTCCTGCGCCGCACCGCTGCCATGCTCCCGGGGGAAAACAATATCTGCGGCACCACGGAAAAGAAACGGAAATTCTACCGCTATATCCTTTGCGCCGTTCAGGTGTTTCTGGGTATCTGCATGGCTATGAACATGACGGAGATTCCCGCTTTGCAGGTGGTTTTAAGCCTGGTATTCGGCGCCATCGGTGTGGTTACCGCCTGGCAGCTCCAGGGGGTGGCCCTGTGTATGGGCGTGCGGAAAAAGGTTGGGCTGGTTACCGCCGGCGTCAGCTTCCTGGTGTGGATTATCATCGGCATTCTGGCCAAGCAGGTTTGGATCCCCCTGGGTATCTGCGCCGGGCAGATCCTTCTGGGCTGGCCCTATGCCTTCGGCGGGAAACGGTCCGAGGTAAACCTTCACGAAACGGCCCAAATTCGGGGCCTGCGGAACTACCTGAAAACCATGACCAAGGAAGAGACCGCCCGCTGCATGGCGATGGACCCGGACTTTTATTTCCGTATGGCCCCCTATGCCATTGCGCTGGATGTGATGCGTCCCTTCTCTATGGCCTTCGGCAAGCGGCGGATCCACCAGTGCCCCTACCTGGTTACCCGGGTCCAGGGCAGCCGGAAGCCGGAGGACTGGGAGCGGCTCCTGCGGGATATGGTAAACCGTATGGACGACCGGGCCCAGCGGATGGAAATCGAAAAGTGGATGGCCATCCGGTTCCGGTAACGGAATCCAACTTCGGCGTGTCAAAAAATCCCCATAAGGCTGAATTATTTCCTGCTGGAAAAGCGCACAAAGTATTTCCAGCAGACGAAAGCCCCGTCACTGTTGCGGTGACGGGGCTTTTGATACGCTTTTTAGAATTCGCACTTCTTGGCGATGTATTCCTTCAATTCGCTGATGGGAATTCTCACCTGCTCCATGGTATCCCGGTCACGGACGGTGACGCAGTTGTCGGCGGGGGTGTTCTCGTCGCCAACGGTCTGGAAGTCCACGGTGATGCACAGGGGGGTGCCGATTTCGTCTTCCCGGCGGTAGCGCTTGCCGATGGAACCAGCGTCGTCGAAGTCCACCATGAAGTCCTTCTGCAGCTGGTGGTAAATTTCCTCTGCCTTGGGGCTCAGCTTCTTGCTCAGGGGCAGCACGGCGGCCTTAAAGGGAGCCAGAGCGGGATGCAGGTGCAGCACGGTGCGGATATCCGGGTTGCCCTTCTTATCCTGGCCCACCACTTCCTCGTCGTAGGCCTCGCACAGGAAGGCCAGCGCCACCCGGTCGCAGCCTAAGCTGGGCTCGATAACATAGGGAATGTAGTGTTCATTTTTCTCCTGGTCGAAGTACTCCAGGCTCTTGCCGGAGGCCTCCTGGTGGCGGCCCAGGTCGTAATTGGTCCGGTCGGCAATGCCCCACAGCTCGCCCCAGCCGGAGCCGAAGGGGAACTGATACTCAATATCGGTGGTTGCCCGGGAATAGAAGGCCAGCTCGGCAGGCTCATGGTCCCGCAGCCGCAGGGACTCTTCCTTGATGCCCAGACTCAGCAGCCAGTTCTTGCAGAAGTCCTTCCAGTAGGCAAACCACTCCAGGTCGGTGCCGGGCTGGCAGAAGAATTCGCACTCCATCTGCTCAAATTCCCGGGTACGGAAGGTGAAGTTGCCGGGGGTAATCTCGTTCCGGAAGGCCTTGCCCACCTGGCACACGCCGAAGGGCAGCTTCTTCCGGGTGGTCCGCTGAATGTTGGCGAAGTTCACAAAGATGCCCTGGGCGGTTTCGGGCCGCAGGTATACGGTGGAAGAGGAATCCTCGGTAACGCCGATCTGGGTTTTGAACATCAGGTTGAACTTCCGGATGGGGGTAAAGTTGTGCTTGCCGCAGTTGGGGCACACCACTTCCTCGTGCTCGGCTACAAACTTGTCCATTTCCTCAAAGCTCATGGCGTCTACGTTGACATTCTTGCCTGCCTCGCAGGCCTCAATGAGCTTGTCTGCCCGCTGGCGGGAGCCGCAGCCCTTGCAGTCCACCAGGGGATCGGAGAAGTTGCCCACATGACCGGTGGTCACCCAGGTGGTGGGGTTCATCAGAATGGCGGCATCCAGGCCCACGTTGTAGTCGGATTCCTGAACGAACTTCTTCATCCAGGCCTTCTTCACGTTGTTCTTGAACTCCACGCCCAGGGGGCCGTAGTCCCAGGCGTTGGCGAGACCCCCGTAGATCTCGGAGCCGGCGTAGACATAGCCTCTGTTTTTGCAGAGGTTTACAATCATATCCAGGGTCTTTTCGCTGTTTTTCATTTGCTTACCCTCGCTTTTCAGGTTTTAAATTCACCTCATTATACCCAATAGAGGCAGGAAAATCAAGGGAAAAGAAAAAGAAAAGAGTGCTTTCGGGCTCTTTATTCCGGCCGGCGGAGGCCCAAACGGTCGAACTGCTCCGGGGGGCAGTCATTTTCGGCCATGGCCCGTTCCATCAGACGGATCATCCGCTCCTCCTGCCCGGGGTCCCGGATGGGGGTGCTTTCCGTGGGGTCCGCTTCCAGGTCGTAAAGCCGGGTGCCGAAGTGGGCGACATTGTACTTGTCCTTGCTTTTCACCTTCAGGACGGGGCAGCCCTTGGTAAAGGAGAAGGGCTTTTCCAGAATGGCGGTGGACAGCTCCTCGGGGGAGAAGCGGGCGGTCATGTGGGTAGGCATCAGGGTATAGTTGTATACCTCGTCCTTCTTTTCCGGTACCGGGGCCCGCATATAGGCGTAGCGGCCGTCGGTAATGTTGACATGGCCGGAAAAGACTCCGTACATGGCGTAGTCCCGGCTGGGGATGTCCTCCGTCAGAATCCGGTCGATGGGGGTGCCCTGTACATCCTTGGGAATCGGAACGCCGAAGTATTGCAGAATTGTGGGCATCCAGTCGATCATCTGTACAAGGGACCGGCGGTGCTCCCCGGCCACCCGGTACCTGGGGTCCCAGATAAACAGGGGCGTATGGGCAATTTCATTGTAGTAGGGCATCTGATTTTTTCCCCAGTAGTCGTGCTCTGCCAGCAGGAAGCCGTGGTCGGTACCCACGATCAGCATGGTATCCTCCCACATATGGTATTTGTCCATCAGGTCCAGGATCCGGCCCAGGGAGTGGTCGCACATGGTTACCAGTGCCTGGTATTGGCGCCGGATGTGCGCAATCTCCTCCGGGGTCTCCCGGGCGGTGCCTCTGGGCCAGTCAAAGTGCTTGCCGTCGTAATCCTCCGGGTACATATCCAGGTATTTCCGGGGAACGTAGAAGGGCTCGTGGGGGTCGAAGGTTTCCAGATGGAGGAGCCAGTTGTCCTGGTCGTGGTTGGCCTCCAGGAATTCGCAGCCCCGGTCGAAGCACTGGGTCTGGGGGAAATCCGCTTCTTCCCGAATGTAGCTCCGGTTGATCCAGTCGTACCGCCAGCCGGAGGCGATGCCGCCGCCCTGCTGCTTCTGGGGGACGGTAACAGCCTCCGGGATGGCCGGGTCCTGAAGGCGGCCCTTCCAGTGGTCGCCCTCCTGGCCGCGGACGATTTCCCAGGAGCTGTACCGGGTGTGGTAGTCGCAGCCTCCGTCCTCCCAGTAATGCAGGTGGTCGGAGATCAGGTGGGTATAGATGCCGTGGTCCTTTAGCAGCTCCGGCATGGAGTCGTCAAAGGGCTCCAGAGGGCCCCATTCCCGGTGCAGGAAATTGCAGCGGCCGGTGTGGAGCTCCCGGCGGGCGGGAATGCAGGGCATGGACCCCACATAGCTGTTGTCAAACTGGACGCTCCGCTTTGCCAGACGGTCAAAATTGGGGGCAATGGTAGTGGCATCGGGATTGCAGCAGGGCAGGTACCTGCGGTTCAGCGTGTCGTAAAATACAATGATGGCTTTCATGCTGCTTAACCCTTTGCATAGGGATAGTGCTCCCGAACGGCCTCGTCAATTTTGGCGGCAATGCCCTTGCTGTCCATAATGTTTACCACCGGCAGGATGATCTCTCCCTCCCGGGGGGTGATCTGCTTGTACAGATTTTTCAGGATGACAATGATGTCCGCCCAGTCCCGCAGGGATTCCATCATGCCCAGGGAGGTATGCTGGAGCTCCGCCGTAATTTTCAGGGGGACCAGATTGCGCTTGACGCCCAGCTCTGCCATGGTGCTGGTGCCCATGCCCATACCGCAGACGAAGAGAATATGAACGGAAGAATTGCTGCTTGCCATAAAAATACAACTCCTTTTCAAAATAGAAAATGTGCGGCCCGCCTCCGCTGCCGAAAGCGGCCCGCACAAAAGAAAATCAGATGGTAATGCCGAAGATACCGCCGATCCAGCGAAGCACCTGGATGAGGGCAGGCCAGAAGGTGGACAGGTCGAACATACCGGACCAGCCGGTGGCCTCGGGGTAATGCAGCTGGGTAATGGCCCACACGGTGCCGAAGGTCTGGATAACGCCGGTGAGGAAGCTGCAAATAATCACAGCCCGCAGGCCGCCCTTTTTATTGGCAACCACGCCTACGGGGCCGCCGGAGAAGAACAGGGGGGTAAAGCCGGGGAGCACCATAATGGAGCTGCCGCACAGCAGCAGAACGCCCATGGAAAGAACGGTGCCCAGGGTGCAGAACAGGAAGCCCAGAGTGGCGGCATTGGGGGAGAAGGGCAGAATGGCGGCCACATCAATGGCGGGAATGGCGTTGGGAACCAGCTTCTGCTGGATACCCTGGAAGGACTCGGTCAGCTCGGAGCACAGCATCCGGACGCCCTGCAGCAGGATTACCATGAACATGGAAATCTTGATGGCGGTAAGGATCAGGAAGATCAGCCAGTTGGAGCCGCCGGCCAGCTCGGTAATGCCGGAGATGCCCAGGGGAATGCAGAACAGGCTGATGAATACGAACATCAGAATGCTGACGGAGGTAACGTTGTTGTTGAAGACCGCCAGCCAGCCGGGGAGCTCCAGGTCCTCGCAGTCGATCTTCTTCTTGCCGGCCAGCTTGGGGGCCAGCTTGCCGAAGAACCACAGGCCCAGCTGCTGGTTGTGGCCTACGGTAAAGCCGCCGCCGTCGGTAACCTCGTCAATGGTACCGGCTACCAGGGTGGTGGAGAAGGCCCAGTAGATGCCCACGAGAACGCCGGAAAGGATAATGGTCCATACGGAGGGCAGGGCGAAGTTGGCGATAATCAGCCACAGCATGGCCTGGGAGTGGGCGGTGCCGGCGTTGCCGGTAAGGAACACACCCTTGGCGTGGGTATACTTGCCGAAGAAAACCAGCAGAAGGTTTACGGCAAAAGCAATCAGGAATACAAAAGCCATCCAGCCGAAGCGGTCGCCCAGGGCCTCCTGGCTGGCCGCTTTCATGGCATAGGAGTCCATGATGTAGCCCTGGATGCCGGTGGCATTGCACACGGCGGTTACAATGGGCTTAAACACGCTGGAGAACTGGTTGCCGCCGAAAATAATCAGCTGCAGGCCCACCATGGCGCCGATGGTGCCGGTAATGGTCTTGACGGCCCCTGCCTTTTGCAGCAGATAGCCGATGAGAATCAGAAGACCGATTACAATGGTTGGTGTGGTCAGAAAATCACTGACCAGGAACTTGACGATTGAATTCATACTGTGTCATCCCTCTTTCTTTTCGATTTCGATTTTCGGCGGCGCCGCTGCTTCCGGATCCGCCTGTTGACATCAGTATAAAATAATTCATTAAATTCGTCAATTAGAAATTGACCGTTTGATTAAGATTCTATGTTTTGACGATTTAAAATGGTTGACTTTCTGTCAAACTGATCATATATTCCTTCGGAAGGTCCCCGATCCGGGCCATGTACGCATCGCCCAGGCCCTGCCAGCAGTCTGCAGGGATGTCCGGCTGATCGGTAATGAGGGTTACATCCCTGGCATATTCCCGGGGAATCAGATAAAAGGCGGTGCGGCCGAATTTCCGGTGGTCGCACAGGACATAGGCCTGGCCGGACTGGTGGATGGAAATGGTTTTGATGGCATCCTCGTATTCGTCGGCGGACAGCAGGTCCATGTGGGAATTTAAACCGTTGGCGCCAAAGAAGGCCCGGTCAAAGTGATAGGACCGGAGCATATTCACCGTTTCCTTTCCCACCAGAGAACGGGAGTATTCCTTGAAGAATCCGCACAGCAGCAGGGTTTGGATGCCTTTTTCGTGAAGAGCCTCCATTTGGGGAATGCCGTTGGTAATAACGTGGATCCGTTTGTTCTGGATATAGGGGATCATGGCCAGAGTGGTGGTACCGGAGCCGATAAAAATCAGCTCGTCATCCTGCAGGCAGGATGCGGCGGCCTTGCCGATGGCCTGGTGGGCTGCGGTAAGGGTGTGGTTTTGCAGGTCCCTGCGCCGGGTGTTGGCCGAGGCATCCGGACGGCATACGCCACCCCAGCAGCGCTTGATAAGCCCCTCGTACTCCAGCCGGGCCAGATCCCGGCGGATGGTGGCCTCCGACGCACCGGTCATATGGGTCAGCTGCCCTACGGACAGCTTATCGGTACTTCTGAGCATGGCGAGGATGGATGCTTTTCGATGATCGTAATTCAAGGGAAGGCCTCCTATGATTGATTTTGTATATCATAGCATCATATGATTGAAATTTCAATCATACACAACAAAAATATCGGTCATCCGCGTCAGACCGCGGAATGACCGATATGGAAAATTTTTTCAACACATCAGGCGGCGGAACCGGCTTCCTTTTTCGTCAGCCTCCGGTAGCTTCCAAAGAAATACCAGATTTCCGCCCCGGCGGTAATGGTCCAGGAAAAGGCGTACAGCAGATACAGGGAGGGAATGGTTTTAAAATAGGCAAACACCGTATACACCCAGGCCACCCGGAAGACGCAGGACCCGAGAATCACGATCACCGTAGGTACCAGGCTTTTGCCGATACCCCGGGAGGCGGCAATGGTACAGTCCATAAAGGCGCTGATGGCGTAGCTCCAGCACATAATGCGCATTCTTTGCATCCCCCCGGCTACCACCTCCGGACTGTTCGTAAAGAGCCCCAAAAAGGTCTGCCCTACGGACAGCAGCCCCAGGCCCAGAACGGCGCCGGAGCAGAAGGAGTAGCACAGGCTGATGCCATAGCTCTGCATCACCCGCTTGTGGTCCCCGGCCCCCCAGTTCTGCCCCATAAAGCTGGAGCAGGCGGTGTGGAAGGCGGCCATCACGTTATAAACGATGGTATCTGCGTTGGCGGCGGCGGCATTTCCGGCCACCATAATGGAATCAAAGGAGTTGACGCCCACCTGGATAAACAGGTTGGCAAAGGCGAAAATGGCGTTTTGCAGCCCGGCAGGAATACCCAGGGTCAAAAGCTTTCTGACCTCCCCCGGGTAGATGCGTGCCTCTTTCATATGGACCCCGCAGTCCCCGGGCAGCCGGATCAGGTGCCACAGGATGAGCCCTGCGGAAAGGTACTGGGAAATAACGCTGGCTAAGGATACGCCGTCGGCAGCCATATGGAAGCCAATGACAAAGACCAGATTCAAAATAATGTTCAGCACCCCGGCAACGGTCAGATACAGAAGGGGCCGCCGGGTATCCCCGCTGGCGCTCAAAACCGCATTGCCAAAATTAAACAGGCCCAGGGCAGGCATTCCGAAGGCATAAATTTGCAGATACAGCACCGCCCCCGGCAAAAGGTCCTCCTTTGTGTTCAGCATTTCCAAAAAGGGTGTAGCCCCAAGGAAGCAGATAAGGCCGATGAGGAGCCCTGCCAGGGTGCACAGCACCAGGGCCGTATGCACCGATTCCATCACCCGCCGGTGCTGGCTGGCCCCCAGGTGCTGGGCCACGCACACATTGACACCGCAGCCCATACCGATGAGAAAACCGGTAAAAAGCGTTACCAGAATGCTGGTGGACCCCACGGAGCCCAGTGCCGTGGCACTGGCAAACCGCCCCACCACGGCCACATCGGCCATATTGAACATAACCTGCAAAAGCTGGGAGAAGATCAGCGGCAGGCTAAATAGAAAAATGTTCTTCCAAAGAGACCCCCGGGTCATGGAAATGCCCTGGGCGCGGGATGTGGACGGCATGGGAAATATCCTTTCTATTGTTGATTTTGCGACAGTATCTGGTACCATAACCACGGTTCTTCGGAACCACTGGGCACTGCCATAAAACGGTAGGCGGTTTTGCTCCCTTTTACAGGGGGTGTACATACTTTTTTGCCCCCTGTCCAAATGGAAAGGGGGTAGCGTCATGGCGTATATGACTTGGTCTGATTTCTTTCAGTTCTGCCTTGTACTCATTGGCGTCGTTGGTCTTGTCATTGAGATCATAAACAACGAAAAGTAACCGCCCCACAAGTCTTCCAAACTTGGCGATTACTTTTCGTCCAACCAGGGAGCTGACCGTCTATCGGCGGCGCCCTCTTTCCACCCTCATTATACCACCGCCCGGCGGCTCCGTCAAGAGCGCCGGGCGGTGTTTCACGACACCTTTTTATGTAAGTTTTACCATTCCGTATTTGCTTTTCCGCGTGTTAAAGAAGAAATAACAGCCGGTGAGAAATTCTATTGCGGAAGTCCAGGAACGGAGAAAACAGCTGTTGGATTACCTGATTAGTGTAAACGAATCCTCCACAGAAAAGCTTGCAATGGTTTTCAGCGTATCCACCATTACGATCCGGAGGGATATAGAGGAGTTCCGGGCCAACCCCCTTTTTGTATCCGATTTAAAGGCCTTGGGCATAGAAGTTCTTCTTGGATAAAAAACGAGCCGCTGTCGCAGCGGCTCATTTTTCTTATCTTACAAACTCCGTGGTCAGGGTGGTGGACCAGCTTTCGCCGGGAGCCAGGATGGCGGCGGCAGGCTTTTGGAGGTAGTCCGTCGTGCCGTTCTCCGGGCTGGGCAGGCTGTGCCAGGGCTCGATGCATACAAACTTCACATCCCCGGGCTTGCTCCAGATCAGGGTATAGGGGAACTCCGCAATGCTGCAGACCACCGCCCGTCCGGTGTCCTTTTCGTACAGCCCCAGGGTGGTGGAGCTGAGGTTCGTCATGCAGTGGCTGTCGTTGGCGAAGAGCTCCGGGCAGACCGGCAGGGAATCGATGTTATTGCCCAGGTAGTAGAGGTTGCCGTGCATCAGGCCCTTGGGCTGATTGTTGATGCACAGGGGGGACTCCATATCGGAAAACCGCAGCTCGTAGTCACTGGCAGTATGCTTGTCGTCGAAGGGCACCCGGAAGGCGGGATGGTAACCGATGCCAAAGGGCAGGGCCTCCGCATCCAGATTTTCCACCGTCAGGGTGTGGTCCAGCCGGTCCCCGTCCAGGGTGAAGGTGGATACCAGGCGGAAATCATAGGGGAATTTTGCCTTGGTTTCCTCATTGCTTTCCAGCACCAGCTCCACGCAGGTCTTATCCGCAAAAACCAGGCTGTGCTCCATGTTCCGGGCAAAGCCGTGCTGCTTGCCGGGGTAATCCTTCCCCTTGGCAGTAAGGGTATCCTTCACCAGCTTGCCGCAGTAGGGGAAGAGGACAGGCGCATGGTAGCCCCACACGGCAGGGTCAGCCTGCCACATATGCTCCACCCCGTCAATTTTCCGCAGGACGGACTTGACCTGAGCGCCCTGGGTGGTGACAGTGACCTTTAAGTAATCGTTTTCCAATACATATTCCATGGAAGGAACCTCCTGTATGTTATTTTACGAACGCAAAGTAGGCAAGCACCAGGATGCCCAGCACAATACGGTAAACGCCGAACACCGCAAAGGAATGCTCCCGGACATAGTTCATAAGTCCCCGGATGACCAGCAGGCTGACCAGGAAGGATACCAGGCAGCCCACCAGAAGAATCATCACTTCGCTGCTGCCGAAGCCCACGCCGGAAAGGAAGAACTTTAACAGCTTGATGGCGCTGGCCCCCAGCATGGTGGGAATGGCCATAAAAAAGCTGAACTCCGCTGCGGCGGAACGGCTGGCGCCCAGAAGAATGCCGCCTAAGATGGTGGAGCCGGACCGGGAGGTACCGGGAATCAGGCTCAGGCACTGGAACAGGCCAATGCCAACGGCGGTTTTATAGTCCATCTGGTTTACATCCCGGACGGCCAGGTGCCGGCCGTGATACATCCGCTCGACCAATATAAACGCCACACCGTACAGAATCAACGCCGCGGCCACTACCGTACTGGTATGCAGGTGGGCCTCCATCCAGTCGTCAAACAGCACCCCCACCACGCCGGAAGGAAGGATGGATACCACCACCTTGGCCCACAGGCTCCAGGTGTCCTTTTTCTCCTGCCCGTTTTTGCTGGGGGAGAAAGGATTCAGCTTGTGGAAAAACAGCACTACGACGGCCAGAATGGCCCCCAGCTGGATGACCACATCAAACATCCTCTTGAATTCGGCGGACACATTCAGCGCTACCAGCTCATCCAAAAGGATCAGGTGTCCCGTAGAGCTTATCGGCAGCCATTCCGTCACGCCCTCCACAATGCCAAAGAGGACTGTCTTTAGTAATTCAACCATTGATTTTACCTCTCAAAACAGATTTCGGTCTCCCTTAATGATACTAAATTACAAATGGTTTTGCAATAGGGAACAGGTCAAATCTTTGTAAGAGATCAATATAGCAAGATCCCTCCCGCTTTCGTCGGGAGGGAAGCAGTCAGAAGTTTGCGTACATCGGGTCGATGGGGGTGTAGCCCACGCCATAGGCGCCGAAGATGATCACAAAGAGGATCAACGCATACCACACACACCAGCGCAGGGCAGCAGGCTTTTCGTTGAGGGTTTTGCGGATGGCAATGCCCTTTTCCTGCAGAACGCTGACCGTCAGCACAATGCAGACGGTAACGCCCACAATCAGCAGGTCCAGCACATCGCAGCCGGAGGCCAGCAGGGCAGCCTTCAGGTCCGCATACCAGAAGGAGGTCAGCTCAAATTTCGTGAAGATGTTCCGGAACATGGCCAGGGCCGCACCCATGGTATCCGCCCGGAAAATCAGCTCGCCGAAGATAACCAGCACCGTAGTCCGCAGCATCTGAAAAGCCCGGAAGGGCTTGTTGTCCGGCCCGAACCCCAGGCGGTCGTTGACCTTTTTCAGATAGGGCGCAAAGCAGTTCCCCAAAAGAATCAGCACAAAGTGATACAGGCCAAAGAACACATAGTGCCAGGCGGCGCCGTGCCACAGGCCGTTACAGAACCAGACGCAGAACAGGGCAATGGCACCGGCAAGCAGGGGGCCAAAGTGGTTGCCCAGCTTTTTCCGGGCGGCGCCGGTAAGCTTTTTCAGGGGGCCGGACATGGTAACGGGATAGAAGATATAGTCCCGGAACCAGGTGCCCAGGGTGATGTGCCACCGGGTCCAGAATTCGGAGATGTTTTTGGAGAAGAAGGGACGCTTGAAGTTTTCCGGCATGGTGATGCCGAAAATCTGGGCCGTACCGCAGACTGCGTCCATAGAGCCGGAAAAATCCATATACAGCTGCACGGTATACAGCACCGCCCCCAGCAGGGACAAAAAGCCCGGGTAGCTGTTCGTATGGGTAAAGAGCTCCGCCACAAAGGGGTCCAGCCGGTCGGCCACCACCATCTTTTTCATCAGACCGTAACCGATCCGCTGGATGCCGCCGGTGAAGTTTTCGTAGGTGATGGGCCCAATCTCCCACAGCTGCTTTGCCGTATCCCCGTAGCGGACAATGGGGCCCTCTACAATCTGGGGGAAGAAGCTGAGAAACAGCAGAAGCCTCAGGGGGTTCCGGTCCGCCTCCACCTTTTGGTGGTACACATCCACCAGATAAGAAACGCTGCTGAGGACGAAGAAGGAAATACCCAGAGGCTTTAAAAACTCCGGAATGGAAAAGCCCGTTTTGAACAGGGCGTTTACATTCATCACGAAAAAGCCGGAGTATTTCAAAACCAGAATGGTGCCGATGTGCAGCACCACCGCCAGCGTCATTACACGGCGGCAGCGGGCATTGTACCGTTTCTTAATGGCTTTCCGGTCTGCCTTTTCCGCCGCCTTTACGGCAATGTCCCGCGCTTTCTGGACTCTGTCCATCCAGAGGCCAAAGCCCCAGATAGCCAAAGCGCTGCCCAGAAGGTAGACAATCAGGGTGCCGCTGATGAGCCAGTAAAAGGCCAGGCTCACAAGAAGCAGGGTGTACTTTTTCCACTTTTTCGGCGTTACCGAAAAGGCAATGAGGGCGAAGGGCAGAAACAGCGCCAGGTAGTGCACCGAAAAAAAGGCCGTCAGTCCCGGATGGGCCCCTGCATGAAGCCGGGTAAGTAAATCCATCCTCAGTCTTCCTGCAGCCGCTGGATCATATCCATCATGGCTTCTACAGAGTTGAAGTTATCGGGAATGATTTCCACAGCGGGAACGGTAATGTCAAAGGTATCCTCCAGCTCCGCAACCAGGGAGATGATGGACAGGGAGTCCAGCAGGTGGTCATCAATCAGGTGGGCCTCGTGTTCAAAGTCCACACCGGGCTGAATGTCGTTCAGAATTTCAAGCAGTTCGTCCATAATCGTTAGGTCCTTTCAGATGTATTTATATGGTGTTGAAAGGGAAGGTCTCTACGGGATTTCTTGCGCAGGTAAGCGCACCTTCCGAATCGATGAGGTAAACCGCCGGGAGCTCCCGGCTGAGGAAAAGGGAAATGCCCTCGGTGACGCAGTAGGCGCCGGTATTGTCAAAGCGCAGGGTATCCCCGATCTGAACATCGGGCAGGGGCAGGGCCTTGACCAGAATGTCATTCATGCTGCAAAGGCTGCCGAAAACGTTCCAGCTGCCGGCAGGTGCCAGTCTTTCCTTGCCGCAGAGGGTCACCTTTGGAATCTTCATACCCATGTACTGGCCGTAATACACCATCTGGTGCATCCCGCCGTCCACGATCAGGTAGTTCTGGCCGTGGTTGGTCTTTTTGTCCGCCACATGGGTAAAATAGCTGCCGCAGCTTGCTGCCAGTGACCTGCCCAGCTCCAGGGTAATGTGCCCCTGCCACCGCATTTCTTCCAATAGCTGCCGGAAGCCCAGAACCAGGCTCTCCTCGTCCAGGTCCTCCCCAAAATAGGCCACCGGGAAGCCGGTGCCGTATTCCAGCTCCGGGCTATGATAGCCGTATTTTTCCTCCAGGTCAAGCAGAAATGTATCCAAGTGGCTAATTTCCCGCTTCAGCTTTTTGGCGGAGGTCTTCTGGGTGCCGGAGAAGAACTGAATGCCCCGGAATTCCAACGCAGGATACTGCTCCCGGTGGGCAATAATCTCCTCAATATCCTCTTCGTTGATGCCGAACTGGCTGTCGTTGGTCAGCCGGAGAAGAACGGTCAGCCTCTTTCCGTATTTCCTGGAAAGGCTTTCCAGAAGCCGGAACTGGGTCAGGGATTCCACGGTGTAAATTCTCCCGTCGGTATCCTTTACCAGCCGCTCAATAAAGGCGGGGGTTTTGTTTACCCCGGAAATAACGGTCATTTTGGGGTCGATGCCCAGCTTGTCGCAGATGTTGCTTTCGCCGGGGGAGCAGATTTCCAGCCGCTCCACCCTGTCCTTCAGGCCGTTTACCAAAAAAGGGTTTGCCTTAATGGCATAGGCCAGGGCAATTTTGTCCCCCAGCAGGGAACGCAGATATTCTTCTCTTTTGCGCAGAAGCCGGTAGTCAAACACATAGTAAGCGGTTCCACACAGCTTTGTAATGTCCATCATCTGCCCCCTGCCATTTCGGCCAGCGCTTTCCGGTCGATTTTGCCGTTCTTTGTCAAAGGCATCATCTCCACCTGCCGCAGAATGCCGGGGACCATAAACACAGGCAGGTCCCGCCGCAGAATGGCGCCCAGGTCCTCCTTGGCAACGGTACCCACATAGAAGCCCCGGAGGCGGGACCGCTTTTCGTCGAACAGGCAGCAGGCCCGCTCCACTCCGTCCACGGCGTTCATCGCCCGCTCAATCTCTTCCAGCTCGATGCGGTGGCCCATATACTTAATCTGGAAATCCTTCCGGCCGCTGAACACCAGCTCTTCCAGGTCGTTGTACTTGCCCAGGTCCCCGGTGCGGTAGATCCGCTCGGGGTAGCATTTGTTCAGGGGGTTCTGGACAAAGTGGGCGGCGTTCTGTTCCGGATTTTTATAGTAGCCCAAAGCCAGGGCAGTACCCCGGACGCAGATTTCCCCCTCGGTATCCGGCTCCGTTACCAGCCTGTCTTCCCCGTCCAGCAGGAATACATCCTCGTTGGGGAAGGGGCGGCCGATGGGAATGCCGCCGGAATAATCCCGGTCCTTTTCCAGGATGTGATAGGTGCAGTTGCAGGTGATCTCCGTAGGGCCGTATACGTTTACATACATCACATCCGGCAGGTGCTTCCGGAATTCCTTCAGGGCCTTCAGAGGCATGACCTCACCGGAATAAATGATCCGCTTCACGGTTTCCGGGGTCCGGTAGTCCAGGGCGTGGAAGCCGGTAATCAGGCACAGGGCGGACACGGCCCAGATCATGGTGGTGGTACCGGTGTCGCACAGAAAATCGATGAGCTGGGTGGGCACGGAAAACAGTTTTCTCGGTACCACCGCCAGGCAGGCCCCGGCCTTCAGCGCGGAATAAATATCCTTAACGGACACATCAAAATCAAAGGGAGCCTGGTTGGCAATCACATCCGTATGGTCAATGCCGAACAGGGGCACAAAGAAATCAATAAAGTCCAGTACGCTGCGGTTGCCCACGGCGATGCCCTTGGGAACGCCGGTGGAGCCGGAGGTGAAGTTTACATAAAGTACATCCGTATCACAGGCCCTGGTTTGCCGGTCCGCCAGCGCGGAGGCATTTTCTTCCGTTTGGGAAAGGGCCTCCACCGTTGCGATGGTCTGCCCCGGGAACAGCTCCTTTGCCTTCGGCAGCAGCGCTTCCTGGGTGACAATAACCCCGGGCTCCAGAACGGAAACAATCTGCTGCAGGCGGGACCCGGGCAGCTCCGTATTCAGGCAGGAATAGAAGCATCCGGCCCACACGGCCCCCATAAATACCGCCACGGCGTCGGCGCACTTTTCCATGTACACCCCCACCGGCTGCTTTTGGGCGGTAAAACCGCACAGCCCGGAGCCGATGCGCCGGGTCAGAGCGTAATACTGGCTGTAGGTATATTTTTTGCAGTCGTCCAACACCGCAGTCCGCTCCGGGAAGCGGTCCGTGCTTGTCTGCAAATACGTTAGAATATTGTTCATAAGCAAACATCCTTAGGATTAAAATGGCACTTTCTTACGGATAGCATTATAGCAAAGGGGACAATGGATTGTCAACAAGGAAACGGACTTTATACACTCTCCCGCCCTGCCTCGGCAGATTTTTGGCCTTAGAGCGTCTGTATACTTTGTAAAATTTATAGCGCCGTCTTTGAAATTTTTTGAACAATCCGGAAAATTTGCGGTGGCCTGCCCATTGTCTTTGGAAAATTTTAGTGTTATACTTCAAGCAAGAACCCTGCGAAAGGAGTCCTTCCCATGCCTGATTTTACAAAATATACTTCCACCGATGTTGCAAAGCTGGCAGGTGTATCTCAAGCCACCGTCTCCCGTGTCTTTAACCAACCGGATACGGTGATCCAGTCTACCCGGGCCAAGGTGCTGAATGCCGCCAGACAGTTGCAATACTATCCAAATGCCATTGCAAAAAGCTTGAACAGCAACACCACCGGCCTGATTGGCGTGATCGTCCGGGACATCACCAATCCGTTTTATACAAACCTGATTGCATCACTCATGGACCGACTTTCACAGGAGGGAAAGAAGGTACTTCTGTTCAACGGAAGCGTGACCAATGACATCGAAGCCGTTATGGCAGAGGCCATGAGCTTTCGGGTGGACGGCCTGGTTATCGCCTCCGCTTCCCTTTCCGAGCAGCTCCTGTGCAAGGATGTTCCGGATATTCTGCCAGTAGTCCTTATCAACTACCAGGTCCAGTCCAACCGGTTTTGCAGCATCGGCAGTGACGAGATCCGAAACGGAAGCCTTGCGGCCGACTGTCTGTGGAGACAGGGCTGCCGGCGCTTTTTCTGTATTTCCGGTCCGGACAGTATGCCCAGCAGTACGGAGCGACTGCGGGGATTTTGCCAGCGTCTCCGGGAACTGGGTGCCGATGAACCCAGCTGGTCCTTCGGGGAATACACCTATGCCTCCGGTCTGGAACGAGCAAAGCAGCTGCTTCCCCAAGTCACCCGGGAGCGCTGCGGTATCTTCTGCGGCAACGACCTGATCGGCATGGGGGCACTGGACGCACTTCGGAACGCCGGCATCTCCGTTCCCCAGCAATGCGCCGTTGTTGGCTTTGACGATATTGAGCAGAGCAGCTGGAGTGCCTACCGCCTGTCCAGTATGCGCTTCCCCGTGGAGGAAATGATCGACATTGCCTTAAACTATCTGACCGGAGACCGGGATCATTTTTCCGGCTGCCACCGCTTTCTTTGCCGCTTGATCGAGCGGGAATCCACCTTGGGCGCTCCCTGAGTCTGCCCGCTTTCTTTGCCTTCCTGTTTTCCGAGGCTGTTCAAAGAGGGGCTGTTGTATTTTTGCAACAGCCCCTCTTTCTGGTCCCGGCCTTTTTATGCCCCGCCGTTGTTGATATACCACAAAAATTTGATTCTTATTTTGGATGAGCCCCACAAATCTGTATGGAGTGCCCAAAAAATATTTGACATTTTGATTTATCAGAAATATAATGCAGGCAAATGAATGCGTATTCAGAATACGCATTCATCGGATTGATCATCCCAACCTGTGAAAGGAGCCCATCGCTTATGACGCCACAATCCTCCCAGCGGAAATTGCGGAAGAACTCGGACATTCCCTCTTCCATCCTTTTTCTGACACCAGCGTTTCTGCTGATCGTCTGTATCACCTTCGTCCCCATCGTCATGGCCTTCCGAAACAGCTTCCACGCCACCTCCTATGCGCAGGTCGGTGATTTTGTAGGCTTTAAAAACTACATTACGGTTTTTAAAGAAGGCGGCCTGCAAAATATTCTTAATTCCATCGAGTATGTGGTCTTGTCCCTGGTACTGGTCATGCCTCTGGGCATTCTTCTGGGCACCCTGCTCAACCGCAAGGTAAAGGGAACGGTACTGTTCCGGACGCTCATCATCATCCCCTGGGTTCTGTCCCAAACCGTTACCGCCATGCTGTGGCGCTGGATCCTGAACGGCAGTTTTGGTCCGGTCAGCTACCTGGCCTACAAGCTTACCGGAAGCAAGCTGGACCTGTTGAGTTCCCCAATGACAGCCAAGCTGGTAGTTGTTTTTGCCAATGTGTGGAATACCCTTCCGGTCGTTGTAATCCTGACCCTGGCGGCGCTACAAACCGTTCCGGGGGAACTGCGGGAGGCCGCTATGATGGACGGTGCCACCGACTGGAAGGTATATACCCGGATCACCCTGCCGGTCATTCGTCCAACGCTGATCACGGCCCTGGTCATGCAGAGCATCGAGTATTTTAATATGGTGACTCTGATCTTTGTTCTGACTGCCGGCGGCCCCTTCAATTCCACCCAGACCCTGAGCGTTGCCGCCTACCAGAACGGCTTCAGCTATTGGCACATGGATATCGCCGCCGCATTCAGCGTAATCATCTTCATTTGCAACATCGCCTTCAGTGCCGTATATGTCCGGCTTTTGAAAGCAGCAGACGATTAAAAGGAGGGAACCCGGCTTATGAAATCTCGAAACGGTCTGCATCGGCGGCCCTGGCTGGACGCGCTGACCTATGTGGTACTGGTCCTGGCATCGCTTATCTCCATTTTCCCGGTCCTTTGGGCCATTACCACCGCCCTGAAAACCGACGGAGAAGTCAATTCCTTTCCCCCCACCATGATCCCAGGCAAGCTCAATTGGGGCAATTTCTCCGCCGTTATCTTCCAATCTGACTTTCCCAAGTACCTGCTGAATTCCGTGATCGTAACGGTCATCTGCATTCTGGTAGCCACCCTCATTGCAGCCCATGCAGCCTACGCGTTGACCAATTTCCGGATCCGGTACAAAAAACAGATGATGTTCGTCATTCTGATGACGAGTATGGTGCCGCCGGTTGCCATGTTGGTACCGCTGTATATGCTGGCCGTTAAGTTTGGCCTGTACGACACCCGCTTCCTGTTGATCCTCATCTACACCGCCTGGCGGGTACCGGTGTTGGCTTGGATCCTGCGGGGCTTCTTTGAAAAGCTGCCCAAGGAACTGATGGAAGCCGGCATTATCGACGGCTGCTCCCAGCCAATGGTCTTTTACCGGATCATCCTTCCCATTTCCAAGCCAGGAATCGTCTCCGCCGCCCTGCTCAGTGCCGTATATGTATGGAATGACTTTCTGGTCTCCTCCACCTTTACCACCAAGAATGAGTTGCGGATGCTGTCTATCGGACTATACAACTACATTTCCCAGTACGGCATCCAGTGGGGCAAGCTGATGGCCGCCGTGACCATTTCCATCGTCCCCATTGTGATTCTGTTCGTTCTGCTCCAGCGCCACTTTGTGGAAGGCATGGCCGCAGGCGCCGTAAAAGGCTGATCGGCCGAAGTATCTCGGCCCAAAAATAAGCAAAGGCACCCTGTCCCGGAAAAGGAACCCGGTCAATGACGTCAGGCCGGGAGTTCTTTCCGGCAGGTGCCGCAACAAAAAAGAAATGAGGTTTATGCTATGAAAAAGATGTTGTCTCTTCTCCTGGCCGCTGTGATGGTCCTGTCCATGGCCGCCTGCGGCTCCTCTTCCTCGTCCGGAACCACCACTGCCACCACCCAGGCCGCTTCCGGCAACACTTCTGCCGAAGCTTCCAAGGGCGGTGTAGATATGACCTTCACCATTTTCCTGGACCCCGCCTCCACCGACGACCCCAGATGCGTCGTTTTGAAGGAGATCGTTGACGAATACAACGCCACAAACGCCTACGGCAACACCGTTACCGTAGAAAGCATCCACTGGAGCCAGTACGAATCCCAGCTGATCCAGAAAACCGCTGCCGGCAATGGCCCCGACATTGTAAACGCCTTCTCCGACCAGCTGATGCAGCACATTGAGGCAGGCACCATCCAGCCCATGACCAAATATGCCAAGGAATTCATCGCCGAGACCCCTGCCTATATCCATACCGCGGAAAAGCTGACCCAGGCCGACGGCGAGATCTACTCCCTGCCCTGGGAGAGCCGTGTCACCGTAAACTGGTACCGCAACGATATTTTTGACAAAGCTCCCGAAACCTGGGACGACCTGCTGGCCGCTGCCGAAAAATCCACCGATCTGGCTATGGGCTTTGCCGTCGGCCTCAGCGAGGGCTCCAACGGCACCGCTCTGATGGAGACCTTTACCCCCTGGCTGCGCTCTGCCGGCGGCGACCTGTTCGACAAGGACGGCAAGGCCATCTTCAACAGTGAGGCCGGTGTAAAGGTCGTCAACTTCATCAAGCAGCTGGTGGATGCCGGAACCATGGACGGCAGCGTTCTGAACATGGCCTACGACGATGTTGTGGACGCCTTTAAGTCCGGCACAGTCTATTCCATGGATGCCGGTACCCAGCGTGCCTCCACCATCAAATCTTCCGATCTTGCAGGCAGCTTCTCCTCCGCCCCCATCGCCGGTGTAAACGGCACTGCCCCCGCCTTCGTTGCCGGTCAGACTCTGGCCATCGGCAGCCAGGCCAAGGACCCCGATATGGCTTGGGACTTCATCCGTTACTTCTACAGCATCGAGAATCAGAAAAAGTGGATGAGCGCCAAGTGCATGACCGTTCGTACCGATGTCTTTGACGATCCCGAGATCCAGGCCATGGATGACTACGAGGAAATGAAGATGTGGAGCGAATACGCCACCACCGGCAATATGACCTTCTTCCCCGCCGACTATTCCGAGCTGGAAGTCAAGATTGCCCAGGCAGTCCAGTCCGTGGTCTTCCAGGGTGCGGATGCCCAGGCGGCTCTGGACAGTGCGGCTGACTGGTACAACAATAAGTAAATCCATTTTCACTTGGAAGGGCCTCCGGCCCTTCCAAGCCATAAAAGCACAGGAGTGACATTCTTATGAAGCATTATTACGATGTGATCGTTGTTGGCGGCGGTCCGGCCGGCATCATGGCCGCTATGGCCAGTGCCAAGCTGGGGGCCTCTACCCTATTGATCGAGAAAAACGGCTTTTTAGGCGGTGCCGCCACGGCTGCCTGCCTGGGGCCTATTTCCCCCTTCCACTATAAGGATGAGCAGGTCATCGACGGTCTGCCCCAGCAGTTTATGGACCGGATGGTAAAGGAAAAGGGCTCTACAGGCCACATGAAGACCCTGGACCCCTACGGCAGCGGCGATTCCCTGGGTTTCTACGACCGGGAGAAATATAAGTATGTGGCCGCCGAAATGCTGACGGAATTCGGCGCGGACATTCTTTACCATAGCGTCATCGCAGATGTGCTGATGGACGGAAATCGGCTGACCGGCGTCGTGGCCATGGATAAGCAGGGACTGCGCAACGACTTCCACGCCAAGGTAGTGGTGGATGCCACCGGCGACGGCGATGTGGCTGTAAAGGCCGGCGAAAACTATGTCATGGGCGACGAAAAGACCCATAAGATGTCCCCCTCCTCCTCCATGTTTGAAATGGCAAACGTGGATACCGAAAAGGTGTACCAGTACATTCTGGACAACCCGGATGACTTTGAATTTCTCAGCGACATCGTCCCCATGCGGGAATTTGACGACCGCCTGAAGCAGAAGTATTTTGTGGGCCAGGGCTTTAAGAAGCTGGTCAGGCAGGCTGTTGAAGCCGGGGACCTGTGCTTTGGCCGGGATTCCGTCATCGTTCTGAACGGTATTCATCCGGGCACCATGCACTTCAATGCCACCCGGATCTGCGGTCTGGATGCTACCGATGTATTTAAGCGCACCGAAAGTGAGCTGGACGGACGGCGGCAAATCGATTCCGTTTCCGAGTTTATGATCAAATATGTGCCCGGTTTTGAAAACGCCTTTGTCAGCACCACCGGCTCTGAAGTTGGCGTCCGGGAAACCCGCCACATTGAGGGTATGTACACCCTGACGGGCAGCGATGTTTACAACGGTCGAAAATTTGAGGATGAAATTTCCAGAGGCTACTTCCCCATCGACCTGCACAATCCGGACGGCGCCACCGGCTACGGCAACGGCGGCGTTTGGAAGGTCCCTCTGGATACCTACGGCATTCCCTACCGCTGCCTGGTGCCCAAGCATATCGACGGTCTGATTCTCTCCGGCCGCTGCATTTCCGGTACCAGTGAGGCCCATGGCTCCTACCGGACGCAAGGCGGCATTATGGGCATCGGCCAGGCCTCCGGCGCGGCTGCCGCAGTCTGTGCCAAAAACAGCACCCAGCCCCGGGACCAGAATGTTGCCGAAATTCAGGCCAGCATCACCGAACTGGGCGGCCTGTACCGGCGGGATGAAGCCAGAGCCGCGGCAGAAAAGGCACGAGCCAGAAAGATCGCCCAGGACTACATCCGGGCCCAAAACGGCCGCCTGATTACCCGGCCTGAAATTCTAAAGGAATACGAGAATTGAGCCCCCCGTTTTTCTATTCTTCTTTTCTCCTAGTTGGTCCCGCACGGCTTTCGTGCGGGGCCGCACTTCTTAAAATCAAAAACTGCCGCCGTGGACCAATTTCCAGTTGGTTCACGGCGGCAGTTTTCTTGCTTGCCTTACAGCTTCACTTTAAATACGCACTTTCTTGCAGGCGCCGGGCCCTCCACGCTGATGCCGGGGGCGTGGGCATCCTGGGGAAACAGGACGGCAAACTTGCCGGGGGTCAGGGTCACATAGTCCATAGGGCCACGGTAGAACCAGATATCCCCGTCGGGGTTGGCCTTGACCTCCTCGGTCATGTCCTCCAAAGCGCCGACACCCATTTTTTCCTTGCCTTCCAGCACTACCTGGATATCGGCATAGGCCCGGTGGGCCTCCGGGGTATCGTTCTGCTTGGTTTCGTAGCTCTGCAAAAAGTAGAACAGATTCTTCCCGTCCACCTCTACCCGGGTGTCTTCCATCCGGGAAAAGTCCGTATCCCGCAGGATGGTCAGCGCCCGGTACAGGCCGGGATGGATGCCCTTGTAGCTTTCTACATGGTCTAAGCTGTCGTAAATCATAATGCGTTCCTCCTTTTATACTTACAGCCGTTTCAGCGGCTCCGATTCGTCCTGGGCAAGCAGGAGGTCCGAAATGATGTCGTTGGATACCAGGAACCCCCTGGGGGTCAGGTACCATCGGCCGTCCTCACCCTGGGCGGTGCGGTAGTAGACCCGGTGCTTGAGGAGGACCTCTTCCAGGGGCTTAAAGGGCAGCAGGAAGGTCCGCTCGTATTCCTCGGCGTAGATGCCGGCGGTAGTCCGCAGGCGGAGCATCAGGTATTCTCCGGCCCGCTCCCGCAGGGGGATTTCCTGGACATCCTCCATGATGTTTCCGCCGGTTTTGATGCCCTGAATATAGGCCCGCAGGTCCCTTACCATGGTAAAGCGCTTGCCCGCAAAATCCGAGCTGGCGCTGGGGCCGAAGCCCAGATACTCCCCGCCGGTCCAATACTTGGTATTGTGCCGGGAATATAAGCCCTTCCGGCAGAAGTTGGAAATTTCGTACTGGCGGAACCCCCGGGCCCGGACGGCCTCGATGGCGGCCATATACATATCCGCCTGGGTATCGTCGTCAGGCAGGTTGGCAAAGTCCTTGATTTCGTAAAGGGGGGTACCCTCTTCCACCTTCAGCCCATAGCAGGAGATATGCTCCGGGTTTAAGCGCAGCACATTGTCCAGAGTGTCCTGCCAGTCGTGGAGGCTCTGGCCCGGGAGGCCGTACATCAGGTCCACGGATACATTCCGGAAGCCCGCCTTGCGGATCCGCTGGTAGGCCTTTACCGCCTGGTCGTAGGTATGGGGGCGGCCCAGCTTCTTTAAAATCTCGTCGTCGTCGCACTGGATGCCCAGACTCACCCGGTTGAAGCCCTCGGCCCGGAGCCGGTGCAAAAGCTTATCCGTTACGGAGTCCGGGTTGGCCTCAAAGGTGATTTCCGCATCCATAGCCACATCAAAGTTCCGCCGCAGGGTGGTAAGAATAATGGCCAGGGCGTCGGCCCCAAAATAGCTGGGGGTGCCGCCGCCAAAATACACCGTATCCACCCGATAGCTGGGGCACAGAGCCCCCGCCTCCTTGATATGGGCGCAGATGGCATCCAGGTAGTCGTCCATCAGCTTGTCGTCCTTGCAGGCCAGGGAGTAAAAGTCACAGTACTGGCACTTGCTGCGGCAGAAGGGAATATGAATATAGATCCCCAGGGGGGTCTTGTTGGCTCGTCTGGTAAGAATGGGCATAGAAAGCCTCCTTCATGATCTCTCCTTCCCCCGGGGGAAGGTGCCGCCGCGGCGGCGGATAAGGGCCGGGAGCTATTGTATTGCAATAGCTCCAGTGAAATCCGTCCTTCGGACGGGTGAAATCCACTGTTGTGGATGAAATCCGCCTGCGGCGGGAGAGAGGACGGTTTTTATTTCATCCGCCTTCCGGTATTGTTTAAACGCAAATCCGCCTTTATTTCCCGGCTCCTTTTTTATTCGTCGTCCAGCTTTAATACTGCCATAAAGGCCTCGGAGGGGACGGCTACGGTGCCGAAGGTGCGCATCCTTTTTTTGCCCTCCTTCTGCTTTTCCAGCAGCTTCTTCTTCCGGGTGATGTCGCCGCCGTAGCACTTGGCCAGCACATCCTTCCGCAGGGCCTTGATGGTCTCCCGGGCGATGATCTTGCCGCCGATGGCGGCCTGAACGGGGATTTCAAACTGGGCGCGGGGGATATTGTCCTTCAGTTTTTCGCAGATCTTCCGGGCTCTGGGATAGGCGTTGTCCGCAAAGAGGATAAAGCTCAACGCGTCTACCACATCGCCGTTTAGCAGGATATCCAGCTTCACCAGCCGGCTGGGCCGGTAGCCCAGGAAGGTATAGTCCAGGCTGCCGTAGCCCCGGGTACGGGACTTGAGGGCATCGAAGAAATCGTAGATGATTTCGTTGAGGGGCATCTCGTAATGCAGCTCCACCCGGTTGGCATCCAGGTATTCCATATTTTTGAATTCGCCCCGGCGGGCCTGGCACAGGTCCATAATGTTGCCCACATATTCCTGGGGGGCAATCAGGCTGGCCTTTACAAAGGGCTCTTCGGCAAGCTGGATTTCCATGGGGTCCGGGTAGTCCAGAGGGTTATCCACCATCAGAACCGTGCCGTCTGTTTTGGTCACCCGGTACACAACGTTGGGGGCGGTGGTGATGAGGTCCAGGTTGTATTCCCGTTCCAGTCGCTCCTGGATGATTTCCATATGCAGCAGGCCCAGAAAGCCGCAGCGGAAGCCAAAGCCCAGGGCAATGGAGCTCTCCGGCTCGTAGCTCATGGAGGCGTCGTTCAGTTTCAGCTTTTCCAGAGCGTCCCGCAGGTCCCCGTACTTGGCCCCATCCGCCGGGTACACGCCGGAGTAGACCATGGGCTGGACCTGGCGATAGCCGGGCAGCGGCTCGGAGGCCGGGTTTTCCACCGTGGTAACGGTATCGCCCACCCGGGTATCGGATACGTTTTTAATGGAAGCGGTGATGTAGCCCACCTCTCCGGCGCCCAGGGATTCCCCGGGGGTCAGGCCCAGGGGATTCATGGTGCCCACTTCCACCACTTTATAGACGGCCCCGGTGGCCATCATTTTAATGTCCATACCGGCCTTTACCGTGCCTTCCTTGATCCGGGTATACACGATAACGCCCCGGTAGGAATCGTACTGGCTGTCGAAAATCAGGGCCTGCAGGGGAGCCTGCCGGTCTCCCTTGGGGGCGGGAATATCCTTGACGATCATTTCCAAAACACTATGGATATTGATGCCGTTCTTGGCGGAAATTTCCGGGGCATCCTCCGCGGGGATACCGATGATGTCCTCTACCTCGGCCTTGACCTCCGCAGGGCGGGCAGAGGGCAGGTCGATCTTATTGATGACCGGCAGCACCTCCAGCCCGGCATCGATGGCCAGGTAGGTGTTGGCCAAAGTCTGGGCCTCTACACCCTGGCTGGCATCCACCACCAGCACGGCGCCTTCGCAGGCGGCCAGAGAGCGGGAAACTTCGTAGTTAAAGTCCACATGGCCCGGGGTATCGATAAGGTTCAGATCGTAGGTTTCCCCGTCGTCGGCGGTATAGTTCAGCTGGACCGCCGTGGCCTTGATGGTAATGCCCCGCTCCCGCTCCAGGTCCATGGAGTCCAGGAGCTGCTCGGCCTTCTGCCGCAGGTCTACCGCCCGGCATTCCTCCATCAGGCGGTCTGCCAGAGTGGACTTGCCGTGGTCAATATGGGCGATGATGGAAAAATTGCGAATGTGGGAAAGATCCGTCATATGGGCTACCTCTTCCTTTATCTGGGCATACAAATTGCATTCTATCTCATTATACCGAAACATTTCCAAAAACGCAACCGTATGTTTTCACGAAAAAAGGGGAAAACTCTTGCCGGAGCTGAGAAAAAAACGACAATATCCGCAAAAAGCCAATTATTTTTGGAAGAAACCCTTGTCAAAAAAAGAAATTCGGGGTATAGTCTTTAGGCGAACGAAAATTGACTGTCAGAAGACGAAGAGGGAGAAACTATGAGTACTGTGAAAAAGCCGGCAAAAGGCACCGAAGACCTTCAGGCCGCCATGCAGGCGCTGATCCTGAGGGGCAAGAAAGAGGGCATGATTAAGGATACCGAGCTGTCCTCCATTTTGGAAAAGATGCAGCTGTCTCCGGAGAAAATCGAGGAGATCTACGACCGGTTTGAGTCCATGAACATCCAGATCACCACCACCGAGCTGGATATGGACGATTCTCTGGATCTTCTGGGAGACGGCATTGGGGACAACCTGGACGACGGGCTGGACCTGCGGAACATCGAAGAGGAAGAGCTCATCGACCCCGTGGACCTGGCTGCCGAATACAGCCTGGACGACCCGGTGCGGATGTACCTGAAGGAAATCGGCCAGGTAAAGCTTCTGTCTGCCGATGAGGAAGTGGAGCTGGCCAAGCGGGTATCCGAAGGCGACCAGGAAGCCAAGAACAAGCTGACGGAAGCCAACCTGCGGCTGGTGGTCTCCATTGCCAAAAAATATTCCGGCCGGGGCCTGCACATTCTGGACCTGATCCAGGAAGGCAACACAGGCCTTATCCGGGCCGTAGACAAATTCGACTGGACAAAGGGAAACAAATTCTCTACATATGCCACCTGGTGGATCCGGCAGGCCATTACCCGGGCCATTGCCGACCAGGCCCGGACCATCCGGGTGCCGGTGCATATGGTAGAGGTCATCAATAAGGCCACCCGCTGCAACCGGAAGCTGGTCCAGGAGCTGGGCCGGGAGCCCACCATGGAGGAAATCGCCGCCGAGCTGGGCCTGCCCGTAGAAAAGATCATCGAGGCCAACCGGACCGCCGCCGATACCCTGAGCCTGGATACCCCCGTGGGTGACGAAGAGGACACCTCCATCGGCTCCTTCGTAGAGGACGAGCGGACCCCCGGCCCTGCAGACGCCACCTCCAACGCCCTGCTTGCGGAGGCCCTGAAGGAAATTTTGGGCACCCTGACCGAGCGGGAAGCCGATGTGCTGCGGATGCGCTTCGGTATGTACGACGGCCGGACCCACACCCTGGAAGAGGTGGGCCAGATCTTCGGCGTCACCCGGGAGCGGATCCGCCAGATCGAGAACAAGGCCATCCGGAAGCTCCGCCACCCCAGCCGGGCCAAGAAAATCCGGGATTTCTACTGCTAAAAAATATGTCCGCCCGTGCCGAAAGAAGCACGGGCGGCGATTTTTATTCCTGGGGCTTTTTATGGTAGGGTCTTCTGGGGCCCCGGTAGTTGTTCCGGCGGCGGGGCGGGCGGTTCTGGGCGCCCTCCGGTGTCTCCTGGAGGGCTGCCTCTTCCCTTCTGGGCCGGTCCGGCCGTTCTCTTCTGGGCCGGGGCTTCTGCTCGCCTCTGGGCTCCTTTTTCTCGCTGCCGTCCTCTTCCTCCGGTCTCTGGAGCCTGGGGCGGCGGGGACGGTCCGGGCGGTCTTTTCTGGGGCGCAGAGGCCGCGGGAGCCGCTCTGCCGATGCTTCCGGGGCCGGGACGGCGGCGGGCTGCTCCCCGGCCGTCTCCTGGGGCGCAGGGGTCTGCTCTACCACGGACTCCGTAGAGTACCGAAACCGGATGGGCTCCAGCACCATGGGATCCTCCGGCTCCTCTTTCTTCTTGGCCGGGCGCTTGCCGCTGCCGGAGATGGGGGCCAGGTCCGCAGGGATGGGGGCGTCGTTCTTCTTGGCCTTGCCGCTGCGCAGAACCGCCACATCCTCGTTTTCATAGACATTGATGGTATCCGGATCGTTTTCCATCCGCACCTTTACCCGCTGGCGCAGAATATCCGCTTCGATCACGGTGCCCCGGCCGTCCGGGGTATCCACAAAGGATTCTACCTTGGGGCTGGTGCGAATCAGGGCCTCATAGGTATCCTGCTCGTACTTGAGGCAGCACATAAGCCGCCCGCAGGTACCGGAAATTTTGGTGGGGTTCAGGCTCAGGTTCTGGGACTTGGCCATTTTGATGGACACCGGCTGGAAATCCGCCAGGAAGCTGGCGCAGCAGAAGGGCCGGCCGCAGATGCCTAACCCCCCTACCATCTTCGCCTTATCCCGGACGCCGATCTGCCGCAGCTCAATGCGGGTGTGGAAAATGCCGGCCAGGTCCTTCACCAGCTCCCGGAAATCCACCCGCTCGTCGGCGGTAAAATAGAACAGAATCTTGCTGCCGTCGAAGGCGCACTCGGCACACACCAGCTGCATATCCAGGTTGTGCAGCCGAATTTTCTGGACGCAGGCCGCCTCGGCCTTTTTCTCCTTGGCCCGGTTTTCCGCCACGATTTTTTCGTCCTGGGGGGTGGTCTTCCGCAGGACCTTCCGCAGGGGCGCCACCACATCCTTTTCGGCAATGGCATGGATATTGGAGGCGCAGATGCCGAATTCCGGCCCCCGGGCGGTATCGATAATCACATGGTCCCCCTGCTTGAGGGGCAGGTCCTCAGGGCTGAAGAAGTAGACCTTCTGTCCCGGACGGAACTGAATGTCCACCACCCGCACCTGGGGGTTGGTCGTTTCTTCCATGATGTTCTCCTTTGCTTATCGCAGTGCCCAGGCAAGGAATCCGCAGACGGCAGCCGGGGACACATTGCTCAGGGTATACTCCCTGGCTTTTTTGACGGTTTCGTACAGGGTATGCAGGTCCCGGCTCTCCCGGTGGGCGGCCAGGGCCCGGGCCATGGGGGATACGGCCTGGACCCCGCAGGCAGTGACCAGGGCGCTTTCCAAAAGGCCCATCCAGTCCTTTAAAATATCCGCCAGGGCATCCCGCTTCCATTTTTCCATAGGCACCAGGGTCTCGGTAAGCAGCAGGGGGTCCTTTTTGCACAGGGCGCTTACAAAGCTCCTGGTCTCCCCCGGCACCTGGGCCCCTTCGGCCAGCATCGCTTTTGCCTGGCCCAGGAAGCCTCCGCTGCGGGCCATAGCCCCCTGAATGCTCAAGGCTTCCGCCTCCGGGAATTCCTTCTCCAGCTGCTGCCTTAAAATGCCTTCCGGCAGGGCCTGCATCCGCAGTTCCGTACACCTGGAGCGGACGGTAGGCAGCAGCGCATCCGGATTGGTGGTAAGCAGCACAAACACCCCGTACCTGGGGGGCTCCTCCAGAACCTTTAATAGGGCGTTCTGGCCGGGGATGCCCATATCCTGGGCCCTGGGGAAGAGATAGATCTTGTGGTCCGATTCATTGGGCTGGATATACATATCCGCCCGGGCCTGCCGGATCAGGTCCACCGGCACGGTTTTCTTTTCCGGGTCGTCCACGGTGATAAAATCCGGGTGTACCCCCTCCATCACCTTCCGGCAGGGGGTACAGCCCAGGCAGGGCTTAGGCTCTCCGGTGCACAGAATGGCCGCGGCCAGAAGCTTTGCCAGGGTGTGCTTGCCGGAGCCCTCCGGGCCGGAAATCAGATAGAAGTGGGAAATATGGCCCTTGCCAAGAGATGCCCGCAGATTTTGTTTGATGTGCTCGTTGCCAAGAAGAGCTTCCATCATTGCTTAGCCCCACAGAGCGGAAAGCATGGGAATGATCTGCTTCTTCCGGCTCATCACCCGGGGCAGGAATACGGTATTGTCCTTGGGGGCCACACCGAAGGCCTGCTGGATGGTATCGTCGTCGCCCACATAGATGAGCTGGGTGCCTTCCAGCAGCACATCCGTCAGCATAAGGATGACCATCATCAGTCCCTCCTGCTGGGCCTTCTTGCGCATATGGGCCAGGAATTCGTCCTTCCGCTCCAGCATACTGGGGCTGTCCACACAGGTGATCTGGGCCACGGCAAAGTCGTTGCCCGCAATGTGGAACTCCTTATAGTCCGTAAACAGCAGCTCTTCCGCGCTCTTGCTGCCCAGGGAGCCGGAGAAAATGGCCTTGCCCAGCTCGTCCAGGGAAACATCGGCCATCCGGGCCAGGCGCCCGGCCATCTTCCGGTCCCGCTCCGTGCAGGTGGGGGACTTGAACATGACGGTGTCGGACAGAATGGCGGCGGCCATCATACCGGCCATGCCCTTGGAGGGCATCAGCCCCCGGTCCTGGTACATTCCGGCCAGGATGGTATTGGTAGAGCCCACGGGCTCGTTGCGTACATAGATGGGGTTGGTGGTCTGGATGTCCGCCAGCCGGTGATGATCAATGATTTCCAGAATCTCCGCCTCTTCCAGGCCCGGCACGGACTGGGCTGCCTCGTTGTGGTCCACAAGAACCACCCGCTTCCGGCGGGGCCGCAGCAGATGGTACCGGCTGAGAAGGCCCGCAATCTTTTCGTCGGCATCCAGAATGGGGTAGCTGGACTCTCTGTGCTTCAGCACGGTTTCCTTCACATCGTCCACCCGGTCCTCCAGGTGGAAGCACACCAGGTCGTCCTTCCGGCAGATCCGGCCGATGGGGGTGGACAAAAAGATCATCCGGCTGGCCCGATAGGCGGCAAAGGGGGTAGAGATGATGCAGGTGGTGGTGGGCAGGTTCCGCAGCTCCTCGTCCAGCTCCGTCTGGCACAGTACCAGGGCGGTAACGTTCATTTCCAGGGCCCGGCGGATCATGTCCGGCTGATGGCCGCAGAAGACGATGGAGTCCTTCCGGCTCCACAGCAGGCTTTCCCGGCTCTGGGGCAGGGCGATGGTCACCTTGCCGGAAATGGTATCCACCTGGTCTCCGGCGTCGTTCAGAACCTTGCCCTCCAGCACGGACAGCACGTTAAACAGAGGCACGTTGTCCAGCTCCGCCCCGGCAATCAGGTCCATATTGTAGGATGCGATGTAGTCCTTGGAGAGCATCCCGTACAGGGTGCCGTCCTCGTTGGCCACGGGCAGAGCGGAAATATTGGTCTGCTGCTGGAACACCTTCCAGGCCTGGGACACGGTAACGTTGGCATCCAGCACCGGAGGGGTATCGTAGTCCAGGTCCTGAACCTGGGTGTACATACTGGTAATGCGCTTGGGGGCCTCAAAGCCGAACCGGTCCAGCACCAGCTGAGTCTCGTCCGACACCCGGCCCAGGCAGGCCGCCTTGTACTCCCGGTCCCCCACGGCGTTGCGCAGGGCGGCATAGGCCATGGCAGCCACGATGGAATCGGTATCCGGATTTCGGTGTCCGGTCACATAAATAGGATCCATTGTTTCCTCCTTGGTATGATCATTTGAAATTTAATATGTTGTTCTCGTTAATTAGCAATTAGCAATGTGCAATTAGCAATTTTTCTCTATAACTGTTAATTGCTAACTGCTAATTGCTAATTATTTTTACCCCACCGTGATTTCCCCCGCCAGATCTTTGGCGAAAAGCTCCGCGATGCCATCGGGCGTAAGCCCCTGGCCCAGGCCCCACATGAGCTTGGTGTAGGCTGCCTCGGAGGTCATGTCCTTTCCCTGGATGACCCCCAGCTCCAGGAGCTTGGTGCCCACCTGGTATACCCCCAGGTCGGCGCTGTCGTAGAGGCACTGGGTGGTGACTACTACGGAAATGCCGTCCTCCACCGCCCGGCGGATGCCCCGCAGGCCCTTGTGGAGCACGTTGACGCCCCCCAGGCCGAAGGCCTCGATGACGATGCCCTTGTAGCCCATAGCCGCCAGCATATCAAAGACGGCGGGGTTCAGCCCCGGGGTCAGCTTCAGCAGAAACACTTCCCGGCAGAGCCGGTCCTTTAAAGCCGCCTCCCCGGTGACCCTGGGCAGCACCTCTTCGTTGACCTGGAGCCCCCGGGTGCTGACCGCGGCGGCGTACCGGGCATTGATGCTCTCAAAGGCGGAAAAGCCGGAAGCCCGGATCTTCACCGCCCGGCAGCCCAGCATGACTTTGCGGTCGAAGGCCAGAAACACCCCGGGCTTTCCGGAGGCGGCCATGGCAAAGGCCGTCCGCAGGTTGGCCGGGCCGTCGGAGAGCATATCCGTCAGGGGCAGCTGGGACCCGGTAAACACCACGGGTAACGGAATGTTCGGAAGCATGAAGGTCACGGCGGAGGCGGTATAGGCCATGGTATCGGTACCGTGGGAAACCACAATGCCGTCATAGCCCTTTCTGGCATCAAAGACGCTCCGGGCAATCAGCTGCCATTCCTCCGGGGTAATGTTGGAGGAATCCAGGCAGATAATGTCCTTCACCGTGATGTCGTAAAAGACCCGCAGCCGTTCCAGCTCCCGCTCCAGGATCCGCCCCTTTTGGGGCTCCAGCCCCTCCTGCCCCGGGGTGCAGGCGATGGTGCCGCCGGTAGTCAGCAGCAGGATCTTCTTTTTTGTCATGATGAATTCCGTCTCTCCCGTAACCAATAGTATGCTAGTAAACATTATAGCCCCAAAGTTTTGAAAACGCAATCCTAAATTCGGCAGAACCCCGGCATTTGCAAGGGAAACCGGTTTTGGGAAACGGATGGGCTTTGTTTCCCCATAGAAAAGCAGCCGCCCGGGGGGCGGCTGCTTTGAGATTGGGGAGATTTACTTTACGGTGAGCTTCAGGTTCAGGGTACCGTTGGGCACCTCATTGCCCTTTCTGTCGTACTGAACCGCCATACCTCTTACGAAGTAGTTCAGGGTCAGGCTGCCGGCCTTCACCTTTTCCAGGCTGTTGGCCTTTACATAGATTTCGAAGTTGCCGTCGCCCAGGTTGACGATCTCGTAAACGCCCTGGAGCTTGCTGTCCTTAATCGTCAGCCGCTCTACGTTGTTCAGCTTCTTATCGGAGCTGGTAACGGCGAACTTGTAGGTAGCGTTGGGATCCTTCTTGTAGATGGTTACAGTCCGGTCCGCCTTGACGGTGGACTTCCCGGCGGCCACCTTCAGAACGGCGGCCTTGGCCGTAATGAGGCTGCCATCGTCCAGCTCGTCTCTGTCGGCGTAATCCGCAACCACGGTGTACTTGTGGGAGGGATCCAGCACGGAGGCGGGCTTCTTGGTAACAAAGAACTGGGACAGGTTCTTTTCGTTCTGTACGATGTCGAACAGGCCGGTCACATCCTTACCGGTGAAGGTATCCGTGATCTTCACCACAGGCTCGGTATCCGCAAAGTTCCGTACGGTGTACTTGACGGTGACCCTGGAAGCATCCCGGGTGGGATCGAGGGTGCCGGAGACCGTGGTGGTGTAGGCAACATTGGAGTTCTTCTCGGTGGCAATCTTTACGGTCAGGGCAGCGGCATTGTCGCTTTCGGAATTGCGCATAGTGATCTTGTAGATATCGCCATACGCAACCGTACCGTAGTCAGGCACGATGACGAGCTTGCCGTCCTCCATGGTTACAGCCAGTGCATCCTCTGCAGGGATGCCGCGGTTGTTCGTTACCTTGATGATAGGCTCTTCTTCCTTCTTCACATCCTTACCGCTGGGGCTGTAGGTAAAGGCAATCTCTGCCTCTTCTTCCATGGCCTTATTCAGGGTCACGCTGGAGCTGGCGAAGCGGATGTTGACAGGGGTGCGCTTGACGGTCAGAGTCACCTTGCCGGAGGTGCAAACGGTGTCTCCATCCACAATGCCCACAGCCAAAATTTCCAGCTTGTCGCCCTTCTTCAGGTCGGCATCGCCGTTTACATAATAGTACTTGGCGTCCTCTTTTTCGTCGTTATCGGGGTCGCCTGCATGGAAGTAATCGCCAAAGTCGCTAACCTCTTTGCCGTTGATCTTCAGGATGAATCCTTCTTCCTCAGGGGCAACCATGTTCCGGTAGGTCCGGGTCAGGGTCAGGCCCTTATAGGGGTAAGACAGGTCCAGCGTGCCGGAGGCTCTCAGGGTGACGCTGGGATTGGTGGAACGGGCCAGAGGCTTTACGCTCAGAACTGCCAGGTCATTCTTGAGGATATGTTCCTCGTCGGTCGTAATGTGTACCCGGTAGCCGGACTCGTAGGCCGTAGCGTCGGTTGTAACAGTCAGATAAGCGCACCCGTTCTCGTCATCATAGGTGATTTCCGGCTCATTCAGCTGGATGAAGGAATCCAGATCCTCCTGCTTTCTGTTCCGGGTGTCGGTCACATAAGCTTCCAGATCGTCCGGCAGCTCCGCGTCGCTGGGCGTCATGTACAGCTTGATCTTGGCCGTATCGCCGACCTTGGTGTTCATGGTAACGCTGGTCTTTTCCAGGTGCAGCTTGGGGGTTACGGTCTTAATCTGCAGGGGCAGCACCAGGGTATTGCTGGCATCCTCGAAGGATACCTCAAAATTCACCGTGCCGTTTGTCAGTTCCTCCCCGGTCGGCGTCAGCACCAGCTCCCACTTTCCGGTTTTGGGATCGTATTTGTCCCCAGAATCCAGCTGGCCGGAGGCGGTTACGCCCAGGATGTACATATCCTCCAGCTTCTTGGACCGGTCCTGGCTCAGCAGCTGGATGGTGGTGCCCTTGCTGCCGAAGGAGGCCAGGGTCACGGTTTTTGCGGAAAGCCGCAGGGCAGGGGCGGTATAGCGCATGGATACGCTGACTTTTACCTCGGCGGGGATTGCCCACTCCTTGGTTTCCACGCTCAGGTATACCGTGCCGGAATGGGCATTTTTGTCCCCCACGGCGGGGGTCAGCTCATTGTCGCTCAGGTTCAGCCAGTCGGGCAGGGTCTTGCCGTCCGCTTCCCCGATGCCAACCACGGTAGCGCCCTTCACATTGATCTTGTAGCTCTTCTCATCGTAGAAGCTGTTGATCTGGATGCTGTCGGCGGTAAGCTTGGGGGTACTCTTCTTCACATTGACGGTAAGGACCTTACTGGTGACGATTCTGCTGCAGTATGGCACCATCTCTCCCTCAGCGTTCTCACCCTCGCCCTCCTGCGGATACAGAGCGATCTTGCTGGAATATTTGGAGACCACCTCGCCGGGGTTCTCCACGGCGTACTGAGTGGGCACCAGGCGCAGGGTCCAGTCGTCTACCACTTCCAGGTCGAACAGCTCGTTCATCTTGTCCGCGGCGGCAACTTCCTTATCGTAGTTCTTGTCGCCCTGCTTCAGGTCGGTACCGAATCGGGCCAACTTAATCAGGTGACCGTCCGCATTGCCTTCTCCGGCGTTGAAGGCGGACTGGGTGGAAGCCTTTCTCTGGCTGAACTCCGGGAAGACGGAAATCAGGGTGCCCTCGGTGCGGTAGAGCTCGGTGGTAACGCTGGTATCCCGCAGCTCCACATCGGTGATGTGCTCGGTTTCCAGATTCACTACCCGCACCCGGCAGGTGGCGCTTATGGTGTAGGCGCCGTGGGTCACGGTAGCCTTAACGTAGGCAATACCGGGAGTACCTGCGGTAACGGTATTCTCGATGCCCTTGACATCTTCCTCAAGGGATGCTACTTCGGAATTGGTGGTGCTCCAGATTACGCTGTCGCCCCACTCTTCGGGCTCTACCAGAACGCCCAGATCGTAGCTTTCGCCAACCTGCAGGGTCAGGTTCCGGACGGTGTTGCCGTCTTCATCCACAACGGGTTCGTCGTCGTCGCTTTCCAGCAGATCCTTGAAGCGGATGCTTCTTACGTTGGAATAGCCGTACAGCTGCACGATGACGGCTTCGCCGGTGGTCAGCTGGTAGTTTTCAAAGGTCAGGGTGCCATCGGACAGGGCTTCCTTGGCATCGGCGTAGACCAGATTCTCGGGAGCCACCACATCGGCAATGTCATCGGGGGAGCCGGTGGTCTTGCTGACGGCAAAGAAGTACAGTTCGCCGGGCATCAGGCCGCTGAAGGTGGTGGTGCGGGTCTGCTCGCCCTTGTTGACGGTCTTGCCGGAGAAAGCAGCCATCTCTTCCAGAACAGGGGCTTCCTCCATCTGTGCGCCTTCGGGGGCCACATAGTAGCCCTCCTGGGCAGCCTCGCCGGTGGTCAGCTCTTCCTCGGGAGCTTCGGTGGCTTCCTCGGTGGGCTCTTCGGCGGCCTCGGTCTCCTCGGGAGCTTCGGTAGCTTCCTCGGTGGGCTCGGTAGTCTCTTCGGTGGGCTCGGTAGTCTCTTCGGTAGGCTCGGCAGTGTCAAGCCCCATGGTCTCCTCCGGCTGGTCGTCGTCCGCTGCCGGGAAGGTAACTTCCCGCTCGGCCATTGCCAGGGGGATCAGGGTTTCGGCTTCCAGCAGGAAGGCTCTGGCATAGCCCTTGCCCTCGTCGGGGATTACATCCTCGCCCAGCTCTACGCTGGCGTTGTCTTCACCCACTTCGGATGCCAGCATCCGCTTGCCGTCCCGGTCGTAAATGGCAACCAGGACCAGGCCATCGCCGTCGGCAGAAGCCCTGCTGCCGTCGTCTGCGGCATTCAGATTTAGGGCGTCCGCTGCCTCTTCGGTGTCACCGGGGGGGACGATAGGCAGCTCGTTGTCTCCCTCGGCAAATACACCCATCGGGCATACCGACAGGAGCATGGCCAGGACCAAGAGCAGGGACAGGCATTTTTTCATCATAAAAATCATCCTTCTTTCCTGATTGATTTTATGTACTTTCGGAATGCGCCGCACGGAGTCCCCCCTATGGCCACGCATTCCCAGAGCCACAGAAGCTGCTTTCGCTGCACCCCATTGGATTCTTTTGGTAACAAAATGACATTTTCAAAAAATATCCTTGGGTTTGCTCTTTCTTCCGGCGAGTTTCGCCTTTTGAAAAATGCAGCGCATTACCATTTGTTGTCGCTCTGTTCTTTCGCTTTTCCGCGAAAAGCGCCTGTTTTTTCGGAAAAAAGGTGCAAAAGGGCAGAACATACCAAAATGATACCATTATGATACCACTTGTAATCTTTTTTGTCAACAGAATTTTCCGGTTTTCCCAATTCCTTCCCGGGCAGAATCGGGCGGGGGCCCAAGGCTGCCCTTTATATCCGTTTCCTATGGCCGCCCTGCTGAAATGCCTGTCGCTTTTCCCCTTTTTCCGCGGATTTTACAAAAGAAGGATTGCATTTTGAGAAAACCTGTACTAAAATAGGCCCATCCGAAAGAATTGAGGAGGCTGTGATATGAACGTTCTGGTTACCGGCGGTGCCGGATATATCGGCTCCCATACCTGTGTGGAGCTATTAAACAGCGGCTACGGGGTCGTGGTCATCGACAACCTGGTAAATGCCAACCCGGTAAGCCTGAAGCGGGTGGAGGAAATCACCGGAAAGAGCGTCACCTTCTACGAAGGCGATGTGCGGGACGAGGCGCTGCTCCGGAAAATTTTCCGGGAGAACGGCATTTCCTGCGTCATTCACTTTGCGGGCCTGAAGGCCGTAGGCGAAAGCGTGGCAAAGCCCTGGGAATACTACGACAACAACTTGAACACCACTCTGGTGCTGACCAAGGTCATGAAAGAGGTGGGCATGAAGAACATCATCTTCTCCTCCTCCGCCACGGTATACACCGCGGATAACGAAATGCCCCTGAAGGAAACCAGCCGGACAGGCGGCTGCACCAATCCCTACGGCTGGACCAAATACATGACCGAGCAGATTCTCTCCGGCATTTCCCATGCGGACCCCGATTGGTCCGTAACCCTGCTGCGGTACTTTAACCCCATCGGTGCCCACAAGTCCGGCCTCATGGGCGAGGACCCCAGAGGCATTCCCAACAACCTGATGCCCTACATCACCCAGGTGGCCATCGGCCGCCGGGAAATGCTCAGCGTTTACGGCAACGACTACCCCACCCACGACGGCACCGGCGTCCGGGACTACATCCATGTGGTGGACCTGGCCAAGGGCCATGTGGCCGCCGTCAAGTACACCACCGGGCACAAGGGCACCGAAATCTTCAACCTGGGCACCGGCATCGGCTACAGCGTGCTGGACATGGTGCATACCTTTGTGGAAGTCAACCAGGTGAAGGTCCCCTACAAAATCGCAGGCCGCCGCCCCGGCGACATCGCCACCTGCTACGCAGACCCCACCAAGAGCAAGGAAATCCTGGGCTGGACCGCCCGGGAAACCCTGGCCGATATGTGCCGGGATTCCTGGAACTGGCAGACCAAAAACCCCCAGGGATACGGGGAATAAGGCACCAAATAAGGCATTCGCCCCTGCTCACACGAGCAGGGGCGAAGTTATTCAGATAATATAGTCATTCCCCACGGCGCTTTGCCGGTGGTCCAGAATGTCCTGGAGGGTGATGCCCTTCAGGTATTCCTGCACCACCCGGTCCAGGCCCTCCCAGACGGGCTTTGTCAGGCACCCCGCCTGACGATTGCACAGGGGGGCGCCGGGCTCCAGGCAGGCCACGCTGCTCAGCCCCGCCTCGGTGGTTTTTAAAATGTCCCACACCGTGTACTCCTCCGGCCGCCGGGTCAGCCGGTAGCCGCCCTGGACACCCCGGGTGGTTTGCAGCAGCCCCGCCCGGTTCAGCACCGGGATAATCTGCTCCAGATATTTTTTGGAAATTTCCTGACGCTCGGCAATGTCCCGCAGGGCCACGACCCCTTCCCCCTGGTTCTGGGCCAGGTCCAGCATCATGCGCAGGGCATATCTTCCTCTTGTAGAAATCATCTGCCGTCCTTCCTTTCTTCCTCCGGCACAAAATCCAGGGTAATGGTTTTCAGTCTGGGCCGAAGCCGGGTGTATTTGACCCCGGCGGAATCCATCATCCGTTTGGAGGCCAGAGTGGCCATGGAATCGGCGTACTTGTCGGACAGATACAGTACCTCTTTTACGCCGCTCTGGATAATGGCCTTGGCGCACTCATTGCAGGGAAACAGGGCCACAAACAGTCGGCTGCCCTGCAAATTCCGTCCGTGGGCATTGAGAATGGCATTCAGTTCCGCATGGACCACATAGGGATACTTGGTTTCCGCCCCCTCCCGGTCCCAGGGGTAGATGTCATCGGAACAGCCCTTGGGCATCCCGTTGTAACCGGTGGACAGAATGATATTATCCGGGGACACAATGCAGGCCCCTACCTGGGTATTGGGATCCTTGCTCCGCATAGCCGCCAGCATGGCAATGCCCATAAAATACTCGTCCCAGCTGATATAGTCTTCCCGCTTCAAGGCAGATTCCTCCTTGCTTTTTTCCTACTATTATAGTATATTTTTGTAGATTTCACAAGAGGGAAATTTCATCCTTTGTACACTTTTTGTCACACTTTGTATGATAGAATAAACAAAAATAATTGTGAGGTACTCTCCCATGAAAAAAAGAATGTTTGCCCTGTGCCTGGTGCTCCTGGCCCTTTTCTCCGCCTGTGGGAAAAAAGCGGCTCCCTTGGACCCGGATGCCAGCTGGGTCATCAAAAAAGACGGGCTTTTGGTGGTCACCCTGCCCCAGGACAAGGGCGCCGACTACCATTGGGATGTAAGCATTTCCGACAGCGCCCCCATCACCCTTTCCAGCCAGGAAACCGCCAAGGACGGCAGCATCGTCTACACCTTCTCCGCCACCGGTGACGGAGAAGCCAACGTTTCCTTCTCCTACGCCAACCCCACCATCCTGGTGCAGGTCCGCACCGTCCAGGCCGCCTGCCAGGGAAGCCAGGTGGTAGAAGTAACGCAAAAGGACACCATGGATATGAATATGCCGTATACGGAGGGGTAATTTTACAACTTCTATTACAAAACCCCAGGCCCTGCATTGCCGCAAGGCCTGGGGTTTTCTTTTTTACTTCACCTGGCTGGAGGACCGCAAGGTCACATCGTGGTATCCGCCTTCCACGATGGAGACGGAGGAGACCAGGGTCAGCTTGGCGTCCCGCTGCAGGTCGGGAATGTTGGTCACGCCTACGTTGCACATGGTGGAGCGGACCTTGTAGAGGGAGGCTTCCACATTATCGTGGAGGGGACCGGCGTAGGTGACATAGCTGTCTACGCCCTCTTCAAAGCTCAGCTTGGTAGCGCCGCCCAGATCGTAGCGCTGCCAGTTCCGGGCCCGGTTGCTTCCTTCGCCCCAGTACTCCTTCATGTAAGCGCCGTTGACCATAATCTTGGGGGTGGGGCCCTCGTCGAAGCGGGCAAAGTACCGGCCCAGCATCAAGAAGTCCGCGCCCATGGCCAGGGCAAGGGTCATGTGGTAGTCGTGGACAATGCCGCCGTCGGAGCAAATGGGCACATACACGCCGGTTTCCTGGAAATACTGGTCTCTGGCTGCCGCCACTTCGATCAGGGCGGTGGCCTGGCCACGGCCGATGCCCTTGGTCTCCCGGGTGATGCAGATGGAGCCGCCGCCGATACCTACCTTTACAAAGTCCGCACCGGCCTCGGCCAGGAACCGGAAGCCGTCCCGGTCCACCACGTTGCCGGCGCCGATTTTCACGGTGTCGCCGTAGGTCTTCCGGACCCATTCGATGGTCTTCTTCTGCCAGCAGGTGTAGCCCTCGGAGGAATCGATGACCAGCACATCCACACCGGCCTCCAGCAGGGCGGGGATCCGGGTCTCATAGTCCCGGGTGTTGATGCCGGCGCCTACCAGGTACCGCTTTTTGTTATCCAGCAGCTCCAGGGGGTTGGCCTTATGGGAGGCGTAGTCCTTCCGGAATACGAAATACAGCAGATGGTCATTTTCATCCACAATGGGCAGGCTGTTCAGCTTGTTGGCCCAGATGATGTCGTTGGCTTCCTTCAGGGTGGTCTCTGCGGGAGCGGTAATCAGCTTCTCCCGGGGAGTCATGAAGGTAGAAACCTTGTCGCCGGGGTCCATCCGGCTGACCCGGTAGTCCCGGCTGGAAACGATGCCCAAAAGGCGGCCGTTGGCGGTACCGTCGTCGGTAATGGCCACGGTGGAGAAGCCGTTCTTGGCTTTCAATGCCAGCACATCCGCCAGGGTGTTTTCCGGGGTCAGGTTGGAGGCGGAGGTCACAAAGCCGGCCTTGTGGTGCTTGACTCTGGAAACCATGGCGGCCTGATTTTCGATGGACTGGGAGCCGTAAATAAAGCTGATGCCGCCTTCCTTGGCAAGGGCAATGGCCAGCGTGTCATTGGAGACGGACTGCATCACGGCAGAGGTCAGGGGAATATTCAGGGAAATGGCCGGCTCTTCCTGGCCCTTCCGGAACTTGACCAAGGGGGTCCTCAGACTGACCCGGTCGGGGATGCACTCCTCAGATGTGTAGCCGGGCACCAAAAGGTACTCACTGAAGGTGTGGCTGGGTTCGGGATAGTAATACGCCATGATACACGTTCCTCCTCAAATAAAAGCATTTGTATATTTATTTTATGGAATAACAAAGGGGTTAAATCGTCTTTCCGTCACCCTGGTCCAGAACGGGAACCACTTCCTGGCCCTCCTTGGAATAGTGGCGGAAGTTGCCCATAACCTGGTTGACCTGGCTCATGATGGCAAAGGTATGGGGGTAGCTCTCTACGATGTTTGAAAGGGCCGCCACCTGGGTATTGTTCACAACGCACATCACAATATCCACTTCTTTGCCGTTGTACATTCCCCTGGCCGGGAACACGGTAGCCGTATGGTGGAGCTTCTGGATAATTTCCCGGCTGATTTCCGTAGGGTAGTTGGTAACGATTTCAAACCGGACGGCGCTGCGGCCGTTCCGCAAAAAACGCTCTGCCATATTGGAGGAGGCAAAGCTGTAGAGAATGCACAATAGCACCGGCTCCATTTTGTAATCATATACAAAGTAGCTGGCAACGGCCACGCAGGCATTCATAATAAAAGAAAGGCCGAAGACGCTTTTTTCCGGGTTTTTTGCATGGATGATGGCCGCTACAAAATCGGTGCCGCCCGTATAGGCGCTGGCCTTCATCAAAACGGAGTAGACATAACCCATGATGATACCGGCCGTCAGAGGTCCCAAAATCCGGCTGGTGCCGTTTTTCGTGGAATAGGCAATGGCAGAAAGGTCCACCTTGTCCAGAATCAGCAGCCCCAGGGAGAACACCACCACATACACCATGCTCCGCAGAGCAATGGGCTTGCTGACCTTAAAATAGACGATCAGCGCCAGCGGGATGTTGATGAGCAGGCTCATATAGCCCACGCTGATGCCGCTCAGGTACTGGATCATGGTGCAGACGCCGTTGATCCCCGAGGGGGCGAAGGAATTGGGGAAGACAAACAGCTCATAGTTGAGGGCTGCCGCCATAGCCACCAAAGCAATGACAAAATAGGTCCATACTCTTCTGAAAGTACGCATTTTCCTGTCCTTTTTCCAATATTCTCTTCTATTTCGTTGATTAAAAAAACAGTGCCGCTGCAAACCGCCGGGCCTTCCGGCCAACGGTTTACAATGACAGACCTTTTTGATTACTTATGATAGCATACCCCGCAAAAGGGGTCAAGTCCTTTTCCCCTTTGGCATCGCAAAGTTTCGCATGGAAAGTCGGGGATTTTTTGTGGATTGTTTCCAGTTCTGGAATATGGCAACTTTTCCACAGGCTGTGAAAAAGTCTGTGGAAAAGTGCTTGTAATCTGGGGATAACTATGCTATAATGCAGGATGAAATATTGTGCCCTGATTTTTCGCCCCGCCCGGGGATATTGGGGTAGACAGAGAGGAGCCCATTATGTATTCATCAGCCTATGTCTGGGCGAAAATCCTGAACTATATTGAGGAGCGGCTGGGGGCCGTGACGGTGTCGGCCTGGTTCGATGACGCGGAAGTGGTGGAGCTGAATGAGAACAACCTGATCCTCTATTCCCCCTCCGACTTCCGCCGGGACATCATCAGCCGCCGGTGTACCGACTACATTCAGGACGCCCTGAAGGAAATTTTCAATTCCGACGCCAAGCTTTTGGTTTTTGACGACAAAGCCCGGGAAAACTATCTGAATAAGGGGAAGGCCGCCTCCACCTCCATGGATTTTAATCCCCAGTTTTCCTTCGAGAATTTCGTAGTGGGCCCATCCAACCGGTTCGCCCATTCCGCAGCCATTGCCGTTTCCAAAACCCCCGGGCAGGTGTATAACCCCCTGTTCATCTACGGCCCCGCCGGCGTGGGCAAAACCCATTTGCTTTACGCCATTGCCAACGGCATTCGGAAGCAGAACCCCAATGCCAACATTGTATATATCAAGGGCGATGAGTTCACCAATGAGCTGATCGCCGCCATTGCCAACGGCAAAAATATCGAATTCCGGAGCAAATACCGGGAAAGCGACCTGTTCCTGATTGATGATATTCAGTTTATCGCCGGTAAAGAATCCACCCAGGAGGAGTTCTTCCACACCTTTAACAAGCTCTACGAGGAGCACAAGCAGATCGTTATGACCTCCGACCGGAAGCCCAGCGATATGCTCACCCTGGAGGACCGGCTGCGGACCCGTTTTGAATGGGGCCTCCTGGCCGACATCCAGCCCCCGGATTACGAAACCAGAATGGCCATCCTGAAAAACAAGGCCAAGAGCCTGGGGCTCACCCTTTCCGACGATGTGCTCAACTACATTGCGGTAAACGTAACCAACAACGTCCGGCAGCTGGAGGGCACCGTCAAGAAAATCCTGGCCTACCGGGATCTGAACAATATGCCTCTGGACCTGCCCAATGTTTCCAGAGCCATCGACGATATGTTCAAATCCGAGGGGAACGCTTTGCCCACCCCGGCGCTCATTATCAGCCAGGTATGCAAGTTCTACTCCGTGGACGAAACGGTGCTCCGGGGCACTTTGAAAAACAAGGGTGTGGCCGAAGCCAGGCAGACCGCCATGTACCTGATCCGGAAGCTGACAAATCTGTCCCTGCCGGACATCGGCAAGGAATTTGCCAAGGACCATTCCACGGTGCTTTATGCCATCCGTAAGGTGGAGACCGCCATCAAGAATGGGGACAAGACCGTGCAGGAGAATATTCAGACCATTACGGCGAATATCAACGCCTGCCTGTGACGCCTCTTTTTTTACCCCGAAATTTCTCCACAGCCCCTGTGAAATGTGGAAGGATTTCCTGTGGAATTTTTGGAGACCGAAATTTCCTTCACACCCCCTGTGGAAAAAAGAAAATCTTTTCACACCTGCCTGTGGAGAAAAAATGCGAGCGGCTCTAATTTGTTTTCAGGTTTTCCACATAAATTTCCTCTACTACGCCTGTTACTACAAATTAAGCTATTCTTTTATATATTATTTGAAATAATCAAGAGAAAGGAAACGATCCATGCGATTTACCTGTGAAAAAAACGCGCTGCTGCAGGGCCTGAATATTGCTTCCAGAACCGTTGCCGTAAAAAGCAGTTTAAGCCTGATTGAGGGCATTCTGTGCAGAGCCGGTCAAGGAATTTCTTTGACAGGTTATAATATGGAAACCGGCATTACCTATGACATCGATGCGGATGTGGTTGAGCCCGGTTCCTGTATTCTTCCCGCCAAGCTTTTTGGTGACATCATCCGCCGCCTGCCCGAAGGGCCGGTGACGGTGGTTGTAGACCAGAACCAATACAAGGTTTCCATCCGCTCCGGTTTTGCCTCCTTTAATATTTCCGCGGAAAACGCGGAGGATTACCCGGAGCTGCCGGATGTCAACGACGGACGGCCTATCCTGATTCCCCAGAACAAGCTGAAGGAGCTGATTTCCGGCACCATTTTTGCCGTGGCGGACAATCAGGCCCGGCCCATTCACAATGGCGTCAAGTTTGAGGTTTCCGATACCGCCGTTACCACCGTTGCGGTGGACGGTTTCCGGCTGGCCCGCAGAACCTTCCATCCGGAAGAGCCCCTGGGCCGGGAGATGAACTTCGTGGTTCCGGCCCAGAGTCTGAAGGAAGTGGAAAAAATTCTGACGGATACCGACGAAAATGCCTCTTTCCTTCTGGGCAGCAAGCATATTCTCTTCCAGGTGGGCTCCGCCACCCTGGTGTGCCGTCTGCTGGAAGGCGACTTTTTGGATTGGCGCCGGGTGGTGCCTACGGGCAGCCCCATTAAGCTCATTGCCAATGTATCCGATCTTTCCTCCAGCGTGGAGCGGGTGGGGCTGATTGTCTCCGAAAAGAATAAGAGTCCCGTCCGGTGCCTGTTCTCCAACCAGGAGGTACAGATGCGCACCAGCAACACCATTGGCGCCGCCGAGGATAAGTGCTCCTACTCCGGCGACGGCAAGGAAACGGAGATTGGCTTTAATGTCCGCTACCTGATCGATGCCCTGCGGGCGGTGCCCAGCGAGGAAGTGACCCTGGAGCTGACCAACGGCCTGAGCCCCATTGTACTGACCCCGGCGGACAACAAATATGACTTTGCCTACATGGTCCTGCCTGTCCGGATCAAAAACAGCTAAAAGGGGGAAAAACAATGAAGGTCACAGTCAAAAAGAAGGATGCCCCTAAGGAACTCGCCATTGAAACCGAGTTTATCAAGCTGGAGGCCGCCCTCAAATACGCCGCCCTTACCGCCACCGGCGGGGAGGCCAAGGCTCTGATTCTGGATGGCCAGGTTACCGTTAATGGGGAAGAATGCACCATGCGGGGCAAAAAGCTCCGGAATGGGGATACCTTCTCCTTTGGCGGCGAAAGCTATGTAATCGCCTCTCATGTATCTGAATGAGCTGGAGCTGCGGTATTTCCGCAATTATCAGCAGCAGCGCCTGGAATTTGACCCGGGGGTGAACCTGATTGTTGGCAGCAATGCCCAGGGGAAGACCAACCTTTTGGAGGCCGTCAGCTTCCTTGGCAGCGGAAAAAGCTTCCGGGCCCAGAAAACCGGGGAAATGATTGGCTTTTCCCAGGATTTTGGGGAGATTACCGGCATCTGCCATTCCCAGAATCGGGATCAGACTCTACGGTGGGTTCTTTTTCCAGGGGGAAGGCCCAGGCAGCTGTGGCTCAACGGCGTTAAAAAGCGCAGCGCGGGAGAGCTAAACGGGATTCTTCCCACGGTGCTGTTCTGCCCGGAGGATCTGATGATCCTAAAAAGCGGACCCTCCCAGCGGCGGCGGCTGGGGGATACGGTATTGTGCGCCCTGCGGCCCAACTATGAGGCGGCGCTGCTGGAATACAACCGGATCCTGGAGCAGAAGACCCGGATTTTAAAGGACGGCCACGAGGACATTCGGCTGCTGGCGCTTTTGCCCGACTACGACGAACGGCTCTGCCAGGTGGGGGCCCTGCTGATTTCCTATCGGGCACGGTTTTACGATGCCCTGGGGAAGGAGGCCGCCCGGTACCACAACCGCTTTTCCGGCGGAAAAGAGGACTTTTTCTTGGAATATAAGACGGTTTCTACGGTAAAGGACCCCTTTGCGCCTTTAAATGTTCTGCGGGATAACCTGCACGAGCACCTGGAGGCCCACGGAAGGGCGGAGCTCCAGGCCTGCCAATGCCTGACGGGTCCCCACAAGGATGACTTTACCATCACCCTTTCCGGGGTGGACCTGAAGGCCTACGGTTCCCAGGGCCAGACCCGCACCGCCGCCATCAGCCTAAAGCTTGCTCAAAGGGAGCTGATGAAGCGGGAGTTTGGGGAGGAGCCGCTGCTCCTGTTGGACGATGTTCTGTCGGAACTGGACGAAAAACGGCAGGACTTTGTATTAAACCAGATCTCCTCCGGCCAGGTGTTTATCACCTGCTGCGAGCCGGGAAGGTTTACAAAGCTGGGAAAGACCATGGAAATCTCCGGCGGAAGACTTGTTTTTTAAGGTTCTGGAGCCCCTGGAAATTTCCCCATGAGGAATTGTTCAGGTCCGTTTTCTCCCATTGGCCTGAAAACCCTGAAAATTCAGCTCCTCCCAGGGGGAGCGGAGCTATTTTGCATACATCATCGCGCTTGCTTTTCAAAGGGGGCCGAACATCGGCTCTCGTTGAAAAGCCGGCGCAAAACCCATAGAATGGAGGACAAAATGTCTGACGAAACAAAAGTAACTCAGGAATACGGCGCGGAGCAGATCCAGGTGCTGGAAGGACTGGAAGCAGTCCGGAAGCGGCCCGGTATGTATATCGGCTCCACGTCCTCTTCCGGTTTGCATCATCTGGTCTACGAAATTGTGGACAACGCCATTGATGAAGCCCTGGCCGGATACTGTAAGCATATTACCGTAACCATCAATCCCGGGGATTCCATTACCGTCACCGACGACGGCCGGGGTATCCCCGTGGACATCCAGCCCCAGACCGGCCGGCCTGCCCTGGAAGTGGTATATACCGTGCTCCATGCCGGCGGCAAGTTCGGCGGTGGCGGCTATAAGGTGTCCGGCGGTTTGCACGGCGTGGGCGCCTCTGTTGTCAATGCCCTGTCCGAGTGGCTGCGGGTACGGGTCCACAAAAACGGAAACATCTACGAAATGAAGTTTGCCCGGGGCAATATCACCCAGGAAATGAAGATCGTCGGCACCACGGACCATACCGGTACCGAGGTCACCTTCCAGCCGGACCCGGAAATGTTCGATACCCTGCACTATGACTACGAAATTCTCCACGAGCGGATGCGGGAAGAGGCCTTCCTGAACGCCGGCCTGTCCATTTCCATTACCGACGACCGGGAGGAAGAGAAGAAACAGGATGTTATGTGCTTCGTGGGCGGCATTCGGGAGTTCGTCAGCTGGGCCAACCGGAACAAGACCCCGGTCCACGAGGATGTTATCTATATGTCCGGAGCCAAGGGGGATGCCAGCGCGGAGATTGCCCTGCAGTATAACGACGGCTACAACGAATTTATGATGTCCTTTGCAAATGATGTCCGGACGCCGGAAGGCGGTATGCACGAAACCGGCTTTAAGACCGCCCTGACCAGGGTGCTCAACGCCTACGGCGTGAAAAACGGCATCATCAAGGGAGACGACAAGGTCTCCGGCGAGGATTGCCGGGAGGGCATTACCGCCATTATCTCCGTCAAGCTGACGGATGCCCAGTTCGAGGGCCAGACCAAGGCCAAGCTTGGCAACGCCTATATCCGGACCTTGGTGGATCAGGTGGTAAATGACCAGCTGACCACCTACTTTGAGGAGCATCCCCAGACCGCAAAAATCATTCTGGACAAGGCCATGATGGCCAACCGGGCCAGAGAAGCGGCAAGAAAAGCCAGAGAATCCATCCGCCGGAAGACGGGACTGGAATCCGGGCAGATGCCGGATAAGCTGCAGGACTGCAACGAGCGGGACCCCAGCCTCTGCGAAATTTACATCGTCGAGGGCGATTCCGCTGCAGGCTCCGCCATCCAGGGCCGGGACTCCCGGTTCCAGGCCATCCTGGCCATGTGGGGCAAGATGCTGAACGTGGAAAAGGCCAGAGCCGATAAAATTTACGGAAACGACAAGCTTTATCCTCTGATCGTGGCTTTGGGCGCGGGCATTGGAGAGGAATTCGATATCAATAAGCTCCGGTATCACAAGGTCATCATCATGGCCGATGCGGATGTGGACGGCGCCCATATTCGGACGCTGCTTCTGACCTTCTTCTTCCGCTATATGCGGCCCCTCATCGAAAACGGCTATGTGTATTCCGCCGTTCCGCCCCTTTATAAGCTGACCCGGGGCAAGACCACCAAGGTGGCCTACTCCGACGAGCAGCGGGACCAGGTTTCCGCCGAAATGCGGGCCGACAATCCCAACGCCAAGGTGGATATTGCCCGGTACAAAGGCCTTGGCGAAATGGACCCCCACGAGCTGTGGGAAACCACCATGGATCCCGAGCAGCGCTCCCTGCGCCGGATCACCCTGGACGACGCCGCCCGGGCCGACGAAATTTTTACCGTACTCATGGGCGAGCAGGTAGAGCCCCGAAAAGACTGGATCGAGCGGAATGCCCGGTACGCCGTGAATATTGACATTTAAGGAGGTGACGTATTATGGGACACAACAGAAGCTATAAGCCCGAGGACATTGCCTTCCCCGACCAGGTGATTACCGAATCCCACCTGGTGGAGGAAATGGAAAAATCCTATATTGAGTACGCCATGAGCGTCATCGTTGGCCGGGCCCTGCCGGATGTGCGGGACGGCCTGAAGCCGGTCCACCGCCGCATCCTGTACACCATGTACGAAAGCGGCCTGACCTCCGACAAGCCCTTTAAGAAAAGCGCAACCTGTGTAGGCGATGTGCTGGGTAAGTACCATCCCCATGGCGACGCCTCCGTATACGATGCCATGGTCAGACTGGCCCAGGATTTCTCCATGCGGTATCTGCTGGTGGACGGCCACGGCAACTTTGGTTCCGTGGACGGCGATCCCCCCGCTGCCTACCGTTATACCGAAGCCCGGCTGAGCAAAATTTCCAACGAAATGCTCCGGGACATCGACAAGGATACCGTGGACTGGGACCCCAACTTCGACGAAAGCCGGAAAGAGCCCCGGGTACTGCCCAGCCGGTTCCCGAACCTGTTGGTAAACGGTTCCTCCGGTATTGCCGTTGGTATGGCCACCAACATCCCGCCTCACAACCTGAAAGAGGTTATTAACGCCTGCATCTGTGTATTGGATGACCCGGAGTGCACCCTGGTAAACCTGATGGATCACATCACCGGACCGGACTTCCCCACCGGCGGCATTATCATGGGCCGCAGCGGCATCCGGGCGGCCTACGCCACCGGCCGGGGCAAGATCGTGGTCCGGGCCAAGACCGAGTTTGAGGAATTCGGCAAGGATCGGGTAAGGATCATTGTCACGGAGCTTCCCTACCAGGTGAACAAGCGGCAGCTCATCAAAACCATTGCCGACCAGGTAAAGGACAAGCGCATCGATGGCATTTCCGACCTGCGGGACGAGACCGACCGGAACGGTATGCGGATGGTCATCGAGCTGAAAAAGGACGCCAACCCCCAGGTGGTGCTCAATAACCTCTTTAAGCAGACCGCTTTGCAGTCCAATTTCTCCATCATCATGCTGGCACTGGTTGACAACCAGAAGCAGCCGAAAATTTTGTCCCTGCGGCAGATTCTGGACGAGTACCTCAAGTACCAGGAAGAGGTCCTGACCCGCCGGACCCAGTACGATCTGCGGAAAGCCCAGGAGCGGGCCCACCTATTGGAAGGCCTGCTGATTGCCCAGGATAATATTGACGAGGTCATTCATATTATCCGTTCCTCCTACGATAACGCCAAGCAGAACCTGATGGATCGCTTTAACCTGGACGATGTTCAGGCTCAAGCCATCTGCGATATGCGGCTGATTGCCCTGCAGGGACTGAACCGGGAAAAGCTGGAGGCCGAATACAAGGAGCTGGAAGAGAAAATCGCCTATTACCAGGAGCTTTTGGCCGACGAAAGCAAGCTCCGGGCCGTGCTGCGGGAGGAGCTCATCCAGATTCGGGACAAGTTTGGCGACGAGCGGAAGACCGTCATCCAGGATATTGAGGATGAAATCGACATTGAAGACCTGATCGAAGAGGAGACCTGCGCCTTTACCCTCAGCAATCACGGCTATATCAAGCGGATGCCCGTGGATACCTACCGGACCCAGAGCCGGGGCGGCCGGGGCGTGAATGCCCAGAATCTGAAGGAAGAGGACTATGTGAAGAGTCTGAACATTGCCTCTACCCACGACCATATTCTGTTCTTTACGGATATGGGCCGGGTCCATCACCGGAAGGGCTACCAGATTCCCGAGGCGGGCCGTACCGCCAGAGGCACCGCCATTGTAAACGTGCTGCCTCTGGAAGCCGGGGAGACCGTTACCGCTATGGTGGTTACCCGGGAATTTGACGACAATGAGTTCCTGCTGATGGCCACCCGGAAGGGCGTCGTCAAGCGGCTGCCCTTTGTGGCCCTGAAGACCAACCGAAAGGGCGGTATCCGGGCACTGACTCTGGACGAGGACGATCACCTCATCAATGTACTCCGGACCAACGGCAACGACAACATTATTCTGGCTACCGCCCAGGGTATGGCCATCTGTTTCAACGAAAACGATGTGCGCTGCATGGGCCGGGATGCCGCAGGCGTCCGGGGCATCAGCCTGAACGAGGGCGACTATGTGGTAGGCGCCGAAAAGGTGGAGGAGGGCAAGACTCTGCTTACCGTCACCGAAAACGGCTACGGCAAGCGGACCGCCCTTCCCGAATACCTGCGTACCGGTCCCGACGGGGAAAAGATTCCCCAGAGCCGGGGCGGTAAGGGCCTGAAGAATTACAACATCACCCCCAAGACCGGCAATATTGCCGGCTGCCGGGTAGTCAGCGACAACGACGATGTGATGCTGATCGAAAACGGCGGCGTCATTATCCGGATTCCCGCCTCCTCCATTAACGTGTACAAGCGGGATGTGCAGGGTGTTATCGTTATGCGCATTGAGGAGGGCAACAAGGTGGTCTCCCTGGAACGTGTGGAACGGGAAGACAGCGAACAGGCTCCGGAAACTGTTGAAATCCAGGAGAATCCGGAATGAAAACCGTGACCCTTTATACCGACGGGGCCTGCTCGGGAAACCCGGGCCCCGGCGGCTGGGGCGCCATCCTCAGCTATAATGGGGCCACCAAGGAGCTTTCCGGCGGAGAGGACAAAACCACCAACAACCGGATGGAGCTCACCGGCGTCATTATGGGGCTGAAAGCTTTGAAGGAGCCCTGCATTGTAGAGCTGTATTCCGACTCCAAGTATGTGATTGATGCCCTGCAAAAGGGCTGGGCCTGGGGCTGGAAAAAGCGGGGCTGGATCAAAAGCGACAAAAAGCCGGCCCTGAACCCGGACCTGTGGGAGGAGCTGCTGGCCCTGACCCAGAAGCACGAGCTGCACTACCACTGGGTCAAGGGCCACGCCGACAATCCCATGAATAACCGCTGCGACGAAATGGCCGTAGCGGAATGGAAAAAGAGGAAGTAAGCCTATGTATCTTTCCATCGGCAACGATTTCGCGGTCCGGGAAAGCAGCATCCTGGGCATTTTCGACCTGGACAACACCTCTACCTCCAAGCGCACCCGGGCCTTCCTGGAAAATGCCGAAAGCCTTGGCCAGGTGGTGCCCTGCGACGATCTGCCCAAGTCCTTCGTTTTAACGACAGAATACGGCCTGACCCAGGTACATTTGACCGCACTCAGTGCGTATACTCTGGAAAAGAGATTGGGAAAATGATTTTCAACCCGCCCTTTGGGGCGGGTTTTTTAAAAGTTTCGTTTCCGTTTCGTTTTTGTGGCTATACTACTCCAAAACAAGGAAAGGATGATCACCTATGTGTACTGCTGCCACCTACAAAACGGGGGACTTTTATATGGGACGGACTCTGGACTACGAGCGCTCCTATGGGGACCGGGTTGTGATTACACCCCGGAGCTATCCCTTCCGGTTCCGCTGCCGGGAGGATATGCCCAGCCACTATGCCATGATCGGTATGGCCGCCGTGATGGAGGACTATCCCCTTTACTACGAAGCCTTTAACGAAAAGGGGTTAGGTATCTGCGGGCTGAATTTTGTGGGAAATGCCTGCTATTTTCCGGAACAGAAAGGAAAGGACAACATTACCCAGTATGAGTTGATTCCCTGGATTCTTGGCCAGTGTGAAACCGTAGCCCAGGCGAAGGTGCTTCTGGAAAACATCAATCTTGTGAATATTCCCTTCCTGCCGAATCTGCCCCTTGCCCAGCTTCACTGGATTATGGCGGATCAGGACAGCTGCATTACCGTAGAATCCCAGGCCGATGGCCTTCATGTGTACGACAATCCTGTAGGGGTCCTGACCAACAATCCCCCCTTTCCCTATCAGATGTTCAACCTGAATAATTATCGGTCTCTTTCCATCGGTACTCCGGAAAATACCTTTGGTACCGAGCTCAGCGCCTATTCCCGGGGCATGGGCGGAATGGGCCTGCCTGGGGACCTTTCCAGCCAGTCCCGGTTTGTAAAGGTTGCCTTTACGAAGCTGAATTCTCGCTCCAAAGAGGATGAAATGGCCTCCGTCAGCCAGTTCTTCCACATCCTCGGCAGCGTGGACCAGCAGCGTGGCCTGTGCCAGCTGAAGGAAAACGAGTTTGAAATCACTTTGTACACCTGCTGCTGCAACGCTTCCAAGGGAATCTACTACTACACCACCTACGACAACCACCAGATCACCGCCGTGGATATGCACAGGGAAAATCTGGACGGTAATCAGCTGGTGGCCTATCTGCCGATTACCGAGCAGCAGATCAGGTACCAGAACTGATATTTGCCCGAACCGATGCAAGTTGGTTCGGGCTTTTTTTATCAATGGGGATTGTGTTCGGTGAATAAGAATTTGTGAAACTCCGCTCCCCTTGGGGGGAGCTGGCGCCGCAGCGCCTGAGGAGGGCCGTCCCAGCGTTTTGTCATTGCGAGCCAGCGCGCACGCTGGCGTGGCAATCCCCCGGATGAATGGTATCAGCTACAACATTCTGAAGTCCCTTCCCCCCTCCACGCAGGAGGGGGGAAGAGCACGCCTTTGGTGCCCACCATTCATCCCACAGTGACCCATTTATCACCCTCCACCCTTTTACCCCTGCTTTTCATCCAAATTTCTCATTTCTAATTACCTCACTCCCCCACTTTTTTCAATTCCCCTCTTTACGAATTCCCCTTTCTGTTGTAGAATAGGGTCATTCCATGGACTGGGGGTGGGTTTTCTTGCAATGCTTAAAATGCGGCGAGGCAGTGACAGAGGGCAATGCTTTTTGTGACAAATGCCTGGCTGGGATGAAGAATTATCCCATTCCCCAGGACACTGCATTGATCCTTCCCAAACGCCCGGACTATGGCAGCCGCCGGTACGGACGGAAAAAGAAAAAATCTACGGAAGAGCTTCTGCTGGAAGCACATCAGCGGATCAAAACGCTGCGATTTGCCTTGATTTTTGAGGTTTTCCTGATTCTGGTGCTGGCGCTGGGCTGCCTGTTCCTGCTTCGGCGGGACGAGAAGCCGGTGGTTGGACAGAATTATTCCACCACCTCCACCTCGGCCACCACCGGTTCCCTTCCTACGGAAGGATAAATTGTTTCACGTGAAACAATTCAAAAACGAAAAACAAAAATGTTTCATGTGAAACAAATCCAAAAGAATGAGAGGAGCGGAAAATGGGTAAAATCATCGCCATCGTCAATCAGAAAGGCGGCGTGGGCAAAACCACGACTGCGGTCAACCTGACGGCGGCATTGACAGACCTGGGAAAACGGGTTCTGCTCTGCGACTTTGACCCTCAGGCCAATGCCACCTCCGGTATGGGTGTGGATAAGCGGACCGTCCAGTATTCCAGCTATGATGTGACCATCAACGGCGTGGAGATTGAAAACGCCATTGTGCATACCAAATTTGGGGATGTACTCCCCTCCTCTGCCGATCTGGCGGGGGCGGGCGTGGAGCTCATCGGCACCGATGACCGGGAACATCAGCTGAAACGGGCGCTGGCGCCCGTAAAGGACAGCTACGACTGCATTTTTGTGGACTGTCCTCCCTCCCTGGAGCTGCTGACGCTGAATGCCCTGTGCGCTTCGGACGGGATTCTGGTACCGGTTCAGTGCGAGTATTACGCCCTGGAGGGCCTCAGCGACCTGATGGCAACCCTGCGGACGGTGAAAAAGCGCCTGAACCCCAATCTGGAAATTTTCTGCGTGGTGCTTACCATGTATGATGGCCGGACCAACTTCTCCAACCAGGTGGCCCAGGAGGTCCGGCGGCATTTCCCCGGGAAGGTCCTGGCAACCATGGTGCCGAGAAATGTACGCCTGGCGGAAGCCCCCAGCCACGGTCTGCCTGTCATGGCCTACGACCGATTGAGCCGGGGCAGCATCGCCTATAAGGAAATGGCCGAGGAGATTGCAAGACGGCTGTAACGAAAAGAAACTGGAAAGGATGATCCTATGGCATCACAAAAGGGCCTGGGAAAAGGCCTTGGGGCATTGCTGGGAGACTTTGCGGAGGATCCCCAGGAGGAAAAAGGACTGAAACAGCTGCCCCTGCACAAAATAGAACCGAACCCCAATCAGCCCCGGCAAAACTTTGATGAAGAAGAGCTGGCGGAGCTGGCCGAGTCCATTCGGACCCACGGCGTCATTCAGCCCCTGACCGTCCGGGAAATGCCCAACGGCTACTACCAGATTATCGCCGGAGAGCGGCGCTGGCGGGCCAGCCGTCTGGCCGGGCTGGAAGAAATTCCGGCGGTGGTCATTGACGCAGACGACAAAAAGGCCATGGAGCTGGCCCTCATCGAAAACCTCCAGCGTTCAGACCTGAATCCGGTGGAAGAGGCCAACGGCTACGATGCCCTCATCCGGGAATACGGCCTGACCCAGGAGGAGGCCGCCGAGCGGGTGGGCAAGTCCCGTCCGGCAGTGGCCAATGCCCTGCGTCTGCTGAATCTGTGCCCCGGCGTTTTGGAAAAGCTGAAAAACGGGGACCTGACCGCCGGTCATGCCCGGGCCATTCTGCAGCTGAAAACCGAAAAAAAGCAGCTGGAAGCGGCCCAGAAGATCGTTGCTCTTGGGCTTTCTGTCCGTCAGGCGGAAATGCTCTGCAAAAATATGACCCGGGAGCCGGAAAAAACGCCCCCCATTGTTTTGGAAGTGGACTATGTGGCCGAGTGCGAAAAGAACCTGAGCAAGCACCTGGGCCGGGGCGTGAAAATCGTCAACGGCAAGCGCAAGGGCCACTTTGAGCTGGAATTCTACGGCCAGGAGGACCTGCAGGTGCTGCTGGACGCTCTGATGAAAATTCAAAAGTAACTAATTTTAAGAGAGGTAACAAAACCATGATCGATATTAAGCGCATTAAGGAAAATCCCGATGCCATCAAGGCAGGTATGAAGGCCAAGGAAGTGGACTGCGACGCCATCATTGACCGCATTCTGGAGTTGGATGTCCAGGTCCGTGCCCTGAAGACCCATACGGAAACCAAGACCGCCGAAAAGAACAAGCTCTCCAAGGAAAACGGCAAGCTCTTCGGCCAGAAGAAGGGCGCCGAAAAGCGCGGGGAGGATACCTCCGCCCTGGAAGCCCAGATCAATGCCAACATGGCCGCTTCCACCAAGATTGACGAGGAAATCGCCGACGACAAGGAAAAGCTGAAGGTCCTGGACGAGGAGCTTACCACCAATATGCTGGCCCTGCCCAATATGCCGGATCCGGACCTGCTGCCCGGCGGCAAGGAGAACAACCAGCCCCTGCGCTACATCGGCGAAAAGCACTCCTTCGATTTTGAGCCCAAGCACCATGTGGACCTGTGCCAGGATCTGGGCCTTATCGACTACGAGCGGGGCGTAAAGCTGGCCGGTGCCGGAAACTGGATCTATACGGACCGGGGCGCCCGGCTGGAGTGGGCCCTGCTGAACTACTTCATCGATACCCACATTGCCGACGGCTATGAGTTCATCCTGCCTCCCCATATGCTGGAGTACCAGTGCGGCCTGACTGCCGGTCAGTTCCCCAAGTTTGCCGACGAGGTCTATAAGATCGCCAACCCCACCGACGACCGGGTACACTATATGCTGCCCACTGCCGAGGCTGCCCTGGCCTCCGTTTACCGGGATGAGATTCTCACCGAGGCAGACCTGCCCAAAAAGTTCTTTGCCTATACCCCCTGTTTCCGCAGAGAGGCCGGTTCCCACCGGGCCGACGAGCGGGGCATGGTCCGTGGCCATCAGTTCAACAAGGTAGAGATGTTCCAGTACACCCTGCCGGAAGGCTCCGACGAAGCCTTTGAAGAGCTGGTCCACAAGGCCGAGAATCTGGTGGCCGGTCTGGGCCTGCACTTCCGTACTGTGAAGCTGGCTGCCGGTGACTGCTCCGCCTCCATGGCCCGGACCTACGACATTGAGATCCTGATCCCCTCCATGAACGGCTACAAGGAGGTCTCCTCCGTGTCCAATGCCCGGGACTACCAGGCCCGCCGGGGCAACATCCGTGTCCGCCGGGCCGACGGCAAGCTGGAGTATGTCCACACCCTGAACGGCTCCGGCCTGGCCACCTCCCGTATTTTCCCCGCCATCGTGGAGCAGAACCAGAGAGCCGACGGCTCCGTGGTGATCCCCGAGGTGCTGCGGAAGTACATGGGCGGCATGGAAGTTATTGAGAAGAAAAAATAAGAAGATAAACTTGTGGGGGTTTCCGGGTTGAACGAAGCTTGTCTGTTTCGGAAGCTGGGTATGCCTCCGGCGGCGATTTTCTTGTCCCGCCAAGAAAATCGATAAGAATGCGGCTTAGGGGGGAGCGCTGAGGTCTCGTTCCCGCTCGAAGCCGCCTCCCCCCTAAGGACCCCTCTCCGGCGGCACATTCAACCAAGCGCTCAAAACCGTGTCTGAACAGCTGGATAATGGCAAGATTGGTAACAATGTTTCGGCCAGCAGAAAATAAGCAGCGGACCGGGTCTTATTTATAAAGACCCGGCCGGTTGGAACAACGTAGAAGGCCAAAACCTTGTTACAAGCACTTGGAATTTTTACCTTTTCAAAGTACGGTTTTCAGTAGTACGTTGAATGTGCCGACGGGGGAGGATTCTTAAGGAGGGGATGGCTTTGAGCGGGAACGAAACCTCAATGCCCCTCCTTAAGCCGCATTCTTTCATTCTTTCTTGGCGGGACAAGAAAGAATCCCCCGGAGGGTCCAGTACCAAAATGCGGTACCGGCCCGGTCCAAACGAAGCCAGAAGAACCATATTTTCATGGTATATGCAACCCTATATCTTAAAATCTGAAAAGGAGCGTACATTATGGATAAAATCAAAAAGCCCAAGTGGCTGGATGAGTTTGCGGCCTTTGCCATCAAGGGCAACGCTATGGCCCTGGCCGTTGGTACCATTATCGGAGCCGCCTTTTCCACGATTACAAAAAGCCTGACGGACGATGTGATTATGCCCATTGTGTCCATTTTCATCGGCGGTGTGGATTTTTCCGAAATGAAGCTGGTTCTCCCCCGGCTGTTTGCGGAAAAGCTGGATGAAAACGGCCGGGTGATTCAGAATACCCTGAACTACGGCAACTTTATTTCCGCCGTGATCAATTTCCTCATTCTGGCTTTGGTGGTCTTCTTCCTGGTAAAGGGCCTGAACAAGCTGACAGAGCTTGGCAAAAAGAAGGAAGAAGCTGCCCCGGAACCCGTCAAAGAGCCGGAGCCTTCCAGGGAAGAGCTGCTGCTTACCGAGATTCGGGACCTGCTGAAGGAAAAATAATCACCTATAGAGCCGCTCTTATATGGGCGGCTTTTTTTATAACTTTCTGCCTTTGCCACCCCTGCCCTCTGGGGAGAAAAATGCCCGAAACGGCACGAAAAATCTGCGATATTACCAAAAAGAAAAGAATTGTTTTGACAAATGCGTAGAATGAACTTATAATAAGTACAATGGCACCGAATGGGGTAAGGAGTCCCCACAGGTCCCAGTCAAGGCAATTGATTATTTATAAAAGGGTGGTTGCGTTATGTATAAGATCGTTCGAAAGAAAGAGCTGAACGATGCCGTCACGCTGATGGACATCGAGGCTCCCTTCGTCGCCAAAAAGGCGAAGGCCGGTCAGTTTATCATTTTCCGCATTGACGAGCAGAGTGAGCGTGTGCCTCTGACCATTGCCGGTTACGACCGGGAGAAGGGCACCGTCAGCATTATCTTCCAGAAGGTGGGCTTCTCCACCAAGGCTCTGGGCGCCCTGAACGAGGGCGACTACATCCGGGACTTCGTCGGCCCTCTGGGCAAGCCCACCGATGTAGAGGGCAAGAAGCGGGTGTGCGTTGTAGGCGGCGGCGTTGGCTGCGCCATTGCTCTGCCTGCTGCCCGTGCGTTTAAAGAGGCCGGCGCCATTGTAGACGTGATTATCGGCTTCCGGAACAAGGACATTGTCATCCTGGAGGAGGAATTCCGGGAGTGCGCCGACAATCTGTACCTGATGACCGACGACGGCTCCTACGGCGAAAAGGGCTTCGGCACCGTCAAGCTCCAGGCCCTGCTGGAGGCCGGTACCCAGTATGACGAGGTTCTGGCCATTGGACCTGTGCCAATGATGAAGTTTGTGTGCAAGACCACCGAGCCCTTCGGCGTACATACCATGGTTTCCCTGAACCCCATCATGGTGGACGGCACCGGTATGTGCGGCGGCTGCCGTGTGACCGTTGGCGGCGAGACCAAGTTCGCCTGCGTGGACGGCCCCGAGTTCGACGGCCACAAGGTGGACTATGCGGAGCTCATGAGCCGGAACGGCACCTACCGCGAGCGGGAAGCCGAAGTTGCCAAGGACCATGTCTGCCGGATGGAAGCCATGGGCAAGGCGCTCATTAAGTAAGGGAGGAAACAGAAAATGGCAAATATGACTCTGACCAAGACTCCTATGCCCGAGCAGGATCCCAAGGTCCGTGCCCGCAACTTTAAGGAAGTATCCCTGGGCTATACCGAAGAGATGGCCAAGGAAGAGGCAGGACGCTGCCTTAACTGTAAGAACCCCAAGTGCGTAGAGGGCTGCCCCGTCAATGTCCGGATTCCTGAGTTCATTCACCAGGTAGCCCAGGGCGACTTTAAGGCTGCCTACGAAATCATCACCTCCACCAATGCCCTGCCTGCCCTTTCCGGCCGTGTCTGCCCCCAGGAGACCCAGTGCGAGAGCAAGTGTGTCCGGGGCGTCAAGGGCGAGCCTGTGGCCATCGGCCGTCTGGAGCGCTTTGTCGCCGACTGGTACCGGGAAAATGTGAACGCCATGCCAGAGAAGGCTGAGCCCAACGGCAAGAAGGTGGCCGTTGTGGGTTCCGGCCCTGCCGGCCTGACCGCCGCCAGCGACCTGGCCAAGAAGGGCTATCAGGTCTCTATTTTCGAGGCTCTGCATACCGCCGGCGGCGTGCTGGTATACGGCATTCCCGAATTCCGTCTGCCCAAGGCAATCGTTGCCAACGAGGTGGAGAAGCTGAAGGCCCAGGGCGTAGAAGTCATGACCAACATGGTCATCGGCCGGGTTCTGACCATCGACGAGCTGTTCGACATGGGCTACCAGGCCGTATTCGTGGGCTCCGGCGCCGGTCTGCCCATGTTCATGCACATTCCCGGCGAGAGCCTGAAGGGCGTTATGTCCGCCAATGAGTACCTGACCCGTACCAACCTGATGAAGGCCTACGATCCCGATTCCGATACCCCCGTCATCAAGTCCAAGGCCGTGGCCGTTGTGGGCGGCGGCAACGTGGCTATGGACGGTGCCCGCTGCGCCATGCGTCTGGGCGCCGACAAGGTGTACATCGTCTACCGCCGCGGCGAGGCCGAAATGCCCGCCCGGAAGGAAGAGCAGCACCACGCCAAGGAAGAGGGCATCGAGTTCAAGACCCTGTGCAACCCCGTAGAGATTCTGGGCGACGAGGACGGCCGTGTCTGCGGCATCAAGTGCGTCCGCATGGAGCTGGGTGAGCCAGATGCCTCCGGCCGCCGCCGCCCCGTGGAGATCCCCGGCAGCGAGTTCGTGCTGGATGTGGATACCGTCATCATGGCTCTGGGCACCACCCCCAACCCCCTGATCCGCTCCACCACTCCCGGCCTGGAGACCAACAAGAAGGGCGGCCTCATCGTCAACGAGAACGAAATGACCACCCGCGAGGGCGTCTTTGCCGGCGGCGATGCCGTTACCGGCGCTGCTACCGTTATCCTGGCTATGGGTGCCGGCAAGAAGGGCGCTGCCGCCATCGATGCTTACCTGCAGAATAAGTAATTTTCAAAAATCCCAGGAATTATCCACAGCTGTTTCCACAGCTGTGGATAATTTTTGTGGATAACTGTGGAAGAGCGGTGGAAAACCAGGGTTATGCCTGTGAAATCAGATTCTATGACGCGGAAAATAAGAATATACCATAGTCCTATCCCCTGCCCTTCCTGGAAAACAGCGAAAAACTCTCCACAGTTTGTGATAAGGCTGTGGAATTTTTTTGTGGAAAAAAGGAAATCGTAGGGGCGGCTGCCAGCCGCCCGAAAGTTTACCGGTACAAACCGGCATGATGAATGGGACCAGCTGATGGGCGGAAAAATCCCCTTTCCCCCCTCCACGCAGGAGGGGGGAAAGAGCGTACCTTCATTCGGTGCCTGCCATTCATCGTACCGCTTTTGTTCCGATACCTTCTGGCGGCTGGCAGCTGCCCCTACGGTAGAGAATGTTAAAAACCGCATTTCACAGTTTTTCTCCACAATTGTGAAACAGTCTGTGGAAAAAATCGAGAGTTTTTCCATATAAGATAACATAACAAGTTGACAGTATTGTGGGCTATAAGCAGAGAAATGGGGATTTGCCGTGCCGCCTTCTCCCAGGAGAAGGTTTTCGCTTTGCTTCCGCCCCCTATTTTCCTCTGGTTTTTCCCTGCGGCTTGTGATAAGATAGTGGAAAAGCTCTGCAAAGGAGAAAAGAAAGTGAAAAAGAAAGATGTGTTTTCCCTGCTGGGGCTGTCGGTGGGTTCCCTGCTGGCGGCCATTCTGGCGGGGGTGGTGCTGCTGACCGCGGTGTATGCGCTGCCAACCCGACGGATGCGGCACAATGTGTCAATCAGCCTCCCCTATCTTCTGGCGGAGGGGGACCGGTACCAGTGGGCCCCTTATCACAATGGCACGGAGCTGGACGGCTTTACGGACGCTCTGATGCTGTCCAACGCTATTTTTGAGGGGACCGGGAACCCTTTGCAGGATGCCTTGACCAATCCCAGGATGGAGTTTACGCCCGGAGATATGGTGCCGGTGGATTCCCTATCCCAGTATGCCCAGGGGCGCGAGGATGGCCGCATTGTAACCTATGCCCGGTACTGGCACGGGTATCTGCTGCTTTTAAAGCCCCTGCTGCTGTTTTTCACCCCCTCGGACCTGCGGCTGTTAAATATGACGGTGCAGCTGCTGCTGGCGGCGGCGGTGCTGGGGCTTTGCTATAAGCGCAAGGGGTTCCGGCTGGCCCTGCCCATGGGGGCGGCCCTGCTGTGCCTGAACCCCATCAGTACGGCGCTGTGCTTCCAGTATACGGATGTAGCGGTACTGACCCTTTTGAGCTGCGCCGTGCTGCTTGCGTTCCGGACGGACCGGAAAAAATACGGGTGCCTGCTGTATCTCTGGCTGGGCATCGGCATCGGATTCTTTGATTTCCTCACCTACCCCGTGGCGGCCTTGGGAATGCTGCTGCTTACGGAAGTGATGCTCAGTGAGGACAGCCTGTGGAAAAAAATCGGAATTATGCTCCGCAATTCCACAGCCTGGGCTGTGGGCTACGGCGGGATGTGGGCCGGGAAATGGGTGATTGCCAGCATTTTAACGGATCAGAATGTGATTTCAGATGCATTGCAGAATGTAGCCGGCCGGATCTCTTCCACAGACGGCGGAAAGACTGTGGAATTTTTCACGGTGCTGTGGCAGAATTTACAGAACTATGTAAATCCCGCCATGAAGCTGCTGGTGCTCCTTTTGGCAGTAGGGGTGCTCTATCTGCTGGTTGTCAAAAAATATAAGCTTTCCCTGTCTGCCGGGAGTCTGGTGCCTCTGGCGCTGTGCGCCCTGCTTCCCATGGTCTGGTACTTCTGCGTGAAAAACCACTCCATGATCCATGCCTATATGACCCACCGGGACCTGGCGGTTACGGTGATGGCCCTGGGCTGTATGGTAGGCGTAAGCCTGCAAAGGGGGCGCGGCTATGAAAAATAAGCGTGCTTTCCGGTTTTGGGAGCTGGGCCTGACGCTTTTGTGGGGCCTGTGGATGCAGAATACGGCGGGAGAATTCAGTGCCTATCTTGCCGTGCTCTGCCTGGGGCTGTTCAGCTGGACCTATCTGGGGCATACCCGGCCGCAAATGCCCAATGGCCGCCTCATAAATGGCTTTACGGCTCTGCTGACGGCCTGCGTGGTACTGGGCAATATCTCCCGGATTTTGTGGCCCTGGCCCTATTTTCTCAGCATGAACCTGACCCGGCTGTTTGGGCTGGCACTGGTGACCGCCGGCAGCTGGATTACCTTCCGGAATATATTTCTGGCGCTCTTTGCCCTGTCGGAGCAAGGGGGCGGCAAAGAAAAAAAGCCCGGGAAAAAGGATGGCGCAAAGGTCTTTTTTGCCGTTTGGCTGCTGCTGCTTGCCGGGTACAGCCTGGTTCTGTGGCTGGCCTTTTACCCGGGCATTCTCAGCGTGGACAACATCAATCAGCTCAAGGAAATTACGGGAATCAATGCCCCGTCCAATACCAACCCCTTCTACCATACCCAGCTCATTGGCCTGATATACAGGCTGGGGCTGGCGCTGACGGGGGATATGTCCATGGGGGTGGCATTTTACAGCCAGTTTTCCGTAACGGTCATGTCGGCCTGCTTTGCCTATGGGGTGTATGTGCTGTGGCAGGAGACCCGGTGCAAATGGGCGTCCGTTTTGCTGGCGGCCTTTTACCTGGTAAGCCCCATGTTCTTTATGTACAGCTTTACCATGTGGAAGGATGTGCTGTTCAGCGGGGCGGTAATGACCTTTGCCCTGGCCATGTACCGGACGGTGCGGGGGGCCAAAGGGGCCGCGCCTTTGGGGGGCTTCAGCGCTCTGGCCATGTGCCTTATGCGGGTAAACGGAGTACTGGACCTGGCGGTGGTGCTGCTTTTTGGGCTGCTGCTGGTGGGAAAGGACCAAAAGAAGCTGCTGCTGTCCCTGTCCGGGGTGGCGGTTCTGGGGTATATTCTGGTGTTTCCCCTGCTGTCCTGCTTCGGCATTGAAAAGTCCGGCTCCCTGGAGCCCTTGTCCGTACCCTTGCAGCAGATCGGCTATCTGATCAGCGAGGATTATTCCCTTTCCCAGGAGGATCGGGACCTTTTGGGCCAGGTGGTAGACCTGGAGGAGGCGGCGGAGGCCTACAAAAGCTTCAGCGTGGACCCCTTAAAGCAGCTGATTCTGCAAAAAGGGAATGCAGAGGCCCTGCAAAGCAATTGGCTCCAATATTTGCGCCTCTACTTCCGGCTGGGCCTTCGCTATCCGCTGGCCTATTTGCAGGCCTGGTCCGAGCAGACCAAGGGCTATTGGGAGGGTGGCCATGCCTATGACCGGTGGAACATCAAAATTGACGGCAACCCCTGGGGCCTTTCCGTGGAGCCGAAGGTATCCAGGCTCCAATCCCTGGTGATACAATACCTGAATGTATGGGAAAGCTCCTATCTGACCAGGCTCCCTTTGTGCCTGGGGCTTTATTTCTGGGCGTGCCTGGGCTGCCTGTTTGTGGGGCGGGTGCAAAAGGACCCGGCAATGACCCTGGCGGCGCTGCCCTTTTTGGCGGTGGTGCTGCTGCTGGCCGTCGGAACGCCGGTGTTTGCGGAGTTCCGCTACGGTTTCCCCCTGGTATGCGGGGTGCCGGTGCTGCTGCTTCTGACGGTCTGCCGTCTGGGCAAATCCGGGAACCCTTAGGAAAAAACCGTCTTTTTTTCGGAAAAACCGGAAAAAATTCCAATTTCCCTATTGCAATACGGGATTCCCCGTGGTATAATACCCATGATCGTAAGAATGTAGGAAGAAAGAGAGGGGCGCGCCCCTCTCTTTTTCTTGAGTCTTTTGAAGAAAGGGTGGTTCTTGTGAAGGTAACAGAACAGGTGGCCCAGTTTGCCGAGCCGGTTATCAAAGAGCTGGGCTGTACGCTTTGGGATGTGGAATATGTGCGGGAAGGCTCCGAGTATTTCCTGCGGGTCTACATCGATAAGGACGGCGGCGTGGATATTAGCGACTGCGAGGCCGTTTCCCGGGCCCTGGACCCCATTCTGGATGAAAAGGACCCCATCGAGGGCAGCTACCATTTTGAGGTCTGCTCCGCGGGTCTGGAACGGGTGCTGAAGCGGCCCCAGGATTTTGAGCGGTTTATGGGCAGCCCCATTACCGTCAAGCTCTACCGGCCCTACAACGGCCTGAAGGAAATTCCCTGTGTGCTCCGGGGCTATGACGAGGGCCGGATCACCGCAGAATTTGGCAAGGAAACCGTCACATTTGAAAAGTCCCAGGTCGCCCTGACGCGGCTTCGGGTGGAATTCTGATTGGAGGAAGCGAAATGGCAAGAAAAACAAAAGCCGCAAAGCAGGAGCCCCAGGTAGACATTGGGGCAGAGATTTTTGACAGCCTGCGGGAGCTGGAAAAGCTCAAGGGCATTCCTGTGGATTATATGGTGGAGCGGCTGAAGCAGGCCCTGACCAACGCCTACCGGAAGGACCGGGAGGACCACCGGGATGTGCCCGCCGATAACGTTGTAGTGGATCTGAGCGAAAAGGGCCTGAGTATGCACCTGGTAAAGACCGCCGTGGAGGAGCTGGAGGATACCGCTCTGGAAATCCAGATTGATGCCGCCCGGAAGTATAACCCCAATGTACAGGTGGGCGAGCCCGTGAACATCCCCGTGGACATTGCCAAGTTCGGCCGCATCGCCGCCCAGACCGCCAAGCAGGTGGTGATCCAGGGCATCCGGGAAGCCGAGCGGGGCGTTGTGTATGAGAGCTATTCCAACAAGGCCCAGGAGCTGCTTACCGGTACCGTGTCCCGGATCGTTCCCGGCACCGGCGATGTCATTCTCCGGGTGGGCCAGGGCAACGAAATGTCCGATGCCATTCTGAGAGCCGACGAGCAGATCCCCGGCGAAACCTACACCGAGGGCCAGCTGCTGCGGGTGTATGTGCTGGATGTCCGCAGAAACGACCGGGGTCCCCTGGTCCAGGTTTCCCGGACCCATCCCAACCTGGTGCGGCGGCTGTTTGAGCTGGAAACCCCGGAAATTGCCGACGGTCAGGTGGAAATCCGGAATATCGCCCGGGAGGCCGGTTCCCGGACCAAGATGGCCGTTCGGGCCACCATGGAGGGCGTGGATCCCGTAGGCGCCTGTGTCGGCCCCCACGGCGACCGTGTGGCGGCGGTTGTGTCCGCTTTGAACGGAGAGAAGATCGAAATCGTAGTGTGGAGCGAGGACCCCTGCCAGTACATCAAGGCGGCCCTGTCCCCTGCCGATGTAATCAGCGTGACCATGGTCCCCGGCCAGAAGGCCGCCAAGGTCATTGTGCCGGACGATCAGCTGAGCCTTGCCATCGGCAAGGAGGGCCAGAACGCCCGTCTGGCTGCCCGTCTGTGCGGCAACTATAAGATTGATATTAAGCCCGCCTCCCAGGCCGAGCCTGTGGCAGAGGAAAAGGCGGAGGAAGCGGCAGAAGAGACTGCCGAAGCTTCCGAAGAAGAATAAGAGGGAAACACCATGCAGAAGAAGATCCCTCAGCGGCAGTGTATGGGCTGCCGGGAACGGAAGGCCAAGCGGGAGCTCATTCGGGTGGTCCGCAGCCCCGAGGGGGTCGTGAGCCTGGATTTCAGCGGCAAGGCTCCCGGCCGGGGGGCCTACCTGTGCCCGAACCCGGAGTGCCTGAAAAAGGCCGTCCGTTCCAAGGCCCTGGACCGGAGCCTGGATGTCCAGATTCCCGAGGAGGTCTATGAGCGGCTGAGTAGAGAAATGGAGCAGCAGAATGGATAAAGGGCTCAATTATCTGGCGCTGGCCAGAAAGGGCGGCATTGCGGAGCTGGGCGAGGAGCCCGTCGGCGGTGCGGCCCGGGCCGGAAAGGCCTATGTGATTTTGGTTGCCAAGGACGCTTCCGACCATACCTGGCGCAGAGCCAAGAGCTTTGCCGCCGGTACGGACCAGCAGTGCGTCCGCCTGCCCTGGACCAAGGATGAAGTGGGGGCTGCCATCGGGCGGGACAGCCTGGCCATTGCCGCCATTACGGATGTGCAGTTGGCCCTGGCCCTGGTCTCCTCCCTGCCCCCGGAAGAAAGCAACAAACCTGCGCTGGAAATGCTGACCCAGAAGGCCGCCAAGGCCAAGAAGCGTCAGCAGGAGGCCAAGGCCCACCAGCGCAACCTGCGCAGGGGTAAGAAGCATATGAAGTAATGGATGAGAAGGCTATCCTCCAAAGGATGTTGTTGCGAGGCAGTGCGCACACTGCCGTGGCAACCCCCCGGATTTTCAGAGTACTGAAAAAAGTGGTAGCCGTTTGGAGAAGGCCCCGGATCCCCCGGGCGCCGGAATCGTGGAGGTGCATTTCGATATGAGTTTTGTGAAAGTACGTTTAAAGGAAGTTGCTGCCGATCTGGGCGTGACGCCTAAGGAAATCGGAGATATTATTGCCAGGTTTGGGGATCGGCCCAAGTCCAATTCCCAGGTGCTGACGGACGCGGAGCTGAACCAGGTGTTTGAGGTTATGACCCAGACCCACCAGATTTCTTCTCTGGAGCAGGTGTTTGCCCAGCCCGCTTCCAAGCCTAAGGCAGAAGCCGCCGCCAAGGCCCCCGAAAAGAAGGTGGAGCCCAAGCAGGAAACAAAGCAGGAAGCCAAGAACGACGCCAAGGCCGAGGGAAAGCCGGAAGCGCCTAAGGCCGAGAAGCCTGCCCAGCAGCCCGCCAAGGCCGAAAAGACCAAGGAACCGGAACGGAAGCGGGAGCGCCGGGTGGTGGATACTTCCGCCGTCCAGGTGAACGCTGCCCGGTTTGACGACCATGCGGATTCCCTGGTTTCCGAGCGGGTCCAGAACTATCAGGGCGGCAAGCAGCGCATCGGCGGCAAGAAGGGCCAGCAGCAGAATAAGAAGGACAACAAGTTCCGGGGCAACAAGTCCCGCAACGAGGAGCAGGAGAAAATGCGCCGCCTGCAGATGGAGGTGGCCCGGAAGGCGCCTCTCACCGTAAAGATTCCCGAGGAAATTACCGTGGGCGAGCTGGCTTCCCGGATGAAGAAAACCGCCGGGGAAGTCATTAAGCTGCTGATGAAGAACGGCGTTATGGCCGCCATCAACCAGACCATCGATTACGATACCGCCGAATTTGTGGCCACCGAGCTGGGCTGCAAGGTGGAAAAGGAAGTTACCGTTACCATCGAGGAAAAGATCATCGACGACCATGTGGATACCGCCGAGGAGCTGGAGACCCGTGCTCCTGTTGTTGTTGTCATGGGCCACGTTGACCACGGCAAGACCTCTTTGCTGGATGCCATCCGGAAGACCTCCGTTACCGCAGGCGAGGCCGGCGGCATTACCCAGCACATCGGCGCTTACACCGTGGATGTAAACGGCAGCTCCATTACCTTCCTGGATACCCCGGGCCACGCCGCCTTTACCTCCATGCGTGCCAGAGGCGCCATGTGTACCGATATTGCCATTCTGGTGGTGGCTGCCGACGACGGCATCATGCCCCAGACCATTGAGTCCATCAACCACGCCAAGGCCGCCAAGGTGCCCATCATCGTGGCCATCAACAAGATGGATAAGCCCACCGCCAACCCGGACAAGATCAAGGAGCAGCTGACCAAGTACGACCTGATTCCCGAGGAGTGGGGCGGCGATACGGTGATCTGCCCCATTTCCGCCAAGACGGGCATGGGTCTGGACAACCTGCTGGAAATGGTTACCGTTACCGCCGAGGTGCTGGAACTGAAGGCCAACCCCAACCGTCGCGGCAAGGGTACCGTTATCGAGGCCCGTCTGGACAAGACCAGAGGCCCCATTGCCACCTTGCTGGTGCAGAACGGCACCCTGAAGCAGGGCGACATCATCATTGCCGGTACCGCCGTGGGCCGTGTCCGGGTTATGACCAACGATAAGGGCCGCACCGTGAAGACCGCCGGCCCCAGCCAGCCTGTGGAAATTACCGGCCTTGCCGATGTGCCTACCCCCGGCGACGAGTTCGATGCCGTTACCGACGAGCGTATGGCCCGGGAGCTGGTAGAGCAGCGCCGTCAGGCCGAAAAGGATGCCGCTGCCAAGCTGCTGCAGAAGGTCACTCTGGATAACCTGTTCGCCCGGATGCAGGAGGGCGAAATGAAGGAGCTGCCCCTGATTGTCAAGGCCGATGTGCAGGGCTCCGCCGAAGCCGTGAAGGCCTCCCTGGAAAAGATTTCCAACGACGAGGTCCGGGTCCGGGTCATCCATACCGGCGTGGGTGCCGTCAACGAGTCCGATGTGCTGCTGGCCTCCACCTCCGGCGCCATCATCGTAGGATTCAACGTCCGTGCCGATGCCGGTGCCCAGGCCTCCATCCAGCGGTCCAACGTGGATATCCGGTACTACCGGGTGATCTACGATGCCATCGACGAGATCGAGGCCGCTATGAAGGGTATGCTGGCCCCCAAGTACGAGGAAGTGGTCATCGGCCACGCCGAGGTCCGCATGACCTACAAGGTCAGCGCCATCGGCACCATCGCCGGCTGTATGGTCAAGGACGGCAAGGTGACAAGAGACTCCCAGGTCCGTGTCCTCCGGGACAACGTGGTCATCCACGAGGGCGAGGTGGGTTCCCTGCAGCGGTTTAAGGATGCCGCCAAGGAGGTCACCGCCGGCTACGAATGCGGTATGTCCATCGTCAAGTTCAACGACATCCGCGAGGGCGATATCTTCGAGTGCTTTGTCATGCAGGAGATTAAGAGATAAATAATCTTTCCTTCCCCTTGGGGAAGGGGGACCGCCGCAGCGGTGGAAGAGGGCCGGCAGGCAGAACCGTTTTTCTGTATGCTTTTTTTGAAGAGGAAAGGCTGTTGCCGCCCTCCTCAGGCGCTGCGGCGCCAGCTCCCCCAAGGGGGAGCGGAGTTAAGAGCAAGGAGGATGACTATGGCATCCAATCGAATCAGTAGAATCAACGAAGAGATCATGAAGGAGCTGTCCTCCCTTCTGCGGACTGTAAAGGATCCCAGAGTGCAGGATACCATGATTTCCATTACCCGGGTGGAAACCACCCCGGATCTGCGCTATACCAAGGTATATGTCAGCTTCCTGCAAAGCGACCGGGCCAAGCAGGCCATGGTTGGCCTCAAGTCTGCCGCAGGGTATCTCCGCCGGGAGCTGGGCCACGCTCTGCAGCTGCGCTATGCCCCGGAGATTGTGTGGGCAGAGGACGACAGCATTGCCTACGGCGCAAAAATGCTTCAGCTCATCAACTCTCTGGAGGTAGACAAGGATGCAGAAGCTGACGAGAGCTGAAACGGCGCAGTACCTGAAAGATCACGACCGCTATGTGATTTTAAGTCATGTCCGGCCCGACGGGGATACGGTGGGCTCCTCTGCCGCCCTGTGCCTGGGGCTGCGGAGCCTGGGAAAGACGGCCCATGTGCTGTATAACCCCGGCGTGACCCCCAGGTACGCCTGGCTCCATGCGGGGCTGACCACCACCGAGGTAGAGGACACCGACACCGTGGTCTCTACCGATGTGGCCTCCCCCGGAATGCTGCCGGAGGAATTTAAGAATCTCCTGCCCCGGGTGGCTCTGCGGATTGACCACCACGGCTCTGCTACCTCCTTCAGCGAGGTGGAGCTGGTGGATGCCGACAGCGCCAGCTGCGCCGAGGTGGTATGGGATGTGCTGGAAAGTATGGGCGTGAAGCCCAGCCGGGAGCTGATGGATGCCGTGTATGTGGGCCTTTCCACGGATACGGGCTGCTTCCGGTTTGCCAATACCACTGCCCATACCTTTACCGTGGCGGCCAAGTGCGCCCAGTATGGCGCCCGGGTATTTGAGCTGAATCAGAAACTTTTTGAAACCAACACCATCGGAAAGCTGAAAATGCAGGCCTGGATTGTGGAGCATCTGCATCTTCTGGCTGAGGGCTCCATGGCCATCTGTGCCATCCCGAAGGCCGTAGAGCAGGAGTTGGGAGTCGGCTCCGACGATATGGACAATATCTCCAACTTTCCCCGGACCGTGGCGGGCGTCAATGTGGCGGCCACCCTGCGGGAGGCGGAAGGCGGTATTGTCAAGCTGTCCGTCCGGGCGGTTCCGGGCTTTGATGCCACCAAAATTGCCGAGCGGTTCGGCGGCGGCGGCCACAAGGGCGCGGCCGGCGGCACCATGAAAATGACCCTGGCTCAGGCAGCCTCCGCGGTGGAGGCGGTTATGCTGGAGACACGCCAATGAACGGCATCGTCATCGTCGATAAGCCCCAGGGCTGGACCAGCCAGGATGTAGCCGCCAGACTGCGCCGGGTGTATTCCACCCGGCGCATCGGCCATGGGGGGACCCTGGATCCCATGGCCACCGGGGTTCTGCCGGTGTTTGTAGGCCGGGCCACCCGGGGGGTGGAGTTTTTCGAGCACGCGGAAAAAACCTACGAAACGGTGCTGCTGCTGGGCAAAACCACCGATACCCAGGATGTGACCGGAACTGTGCTGGCGGAAAAAGAGCCTGCCGTTACTGAAGCGCAGATCGAGGCGGTGCTCCCCAAATTCCGGGGAGAGATCCTGCAGGTGCCGCCCATGTACTCTGCCCTGAAGGTAAACGGCAAAAAGCTCTATGAGCTGGCCCGGAAGGGCCAGGAGGTGGAGCGGGCGGCAAGACCCATTACCATTTATTCTCTGGTAAATTTGGGCTTTGACGGCCTGCGGCTCCGCCTGCGGGTACAGTGCTCCAAGGGTACCTATATCCGCACCCTGTGCCAGGATATTGGGGATGCCCTGGGCTGCGGCGGCTGCATGGAGGCCCTGCGCCGGACGAGCGCCGGGGAATATTCCATCGAGGAAGCCGTCCCCCTGGAGACGCTTCTGGAAAGCGAACACCCGGAACGGTACCTGAAAGGCCTGGACTCCATGTTTACGGAGTACCCGGCGGTCCGTCTGACCCCAAACCAGGAGACCCGCTGCCGCAACGGAAACCCCTTCTCCTCCCCCCTCCCCCAGGGCACCTACCGGGCTTATAGCCGGAATGGCGAATTTCTCATGCTTGCCAAGGTGGAGGACGGAGTCATGAAGACCGTCAAGAGCTTTTTTGAGGTATAAAATCACAAAAGGAACACCACATGGATCGATATATTTATGCCCTGGGATTTTTTGACGGGGTACACATTGGCCACCAGGCCCTGCTGGATGCGGTAAAAGGGCTGTGCCGGGAGGAAAAAACCGGGGTTATCACCTTTGCCGCCCATCCGGACACCCTGGTGACGGGGGTTACCCCCAAGCTCATCAATACCCCCCAGGACCGGGTGAAGCTGTTAAAACGCTTCGGCATGGAAAAGGTGGTCACCCTTCCCTTTGACAAAAAAATGCGGGATACCCCCTGGGAGGACTTTTTGGAGGAGCTGCAAAAAAGCTGCGGGGCAGCCGGATTTGTCTGCGGCGAGGATTTCCGCTTCGGCCAAAAGGGCCTGGGTACGGCGGAAACCTTAAAGGAGTATTGCCGGGCCCGTTCCCTCCCCTGTGCCGTGGTGCCGGACCAGGTTCGTCATGGCATCCGGGTGTCCTCTACCGCCATCCGGGAGCAGCTGGAACAGGGAAAAATGGAAGAGGCCGTTTTCTTTTTGGGCCACCCCCATATCCTCACGGGCCAGGTGGTCCACGGCAAGCAGCTGGGCAGGACCCTGGGCATCCCAACCGCCAACCTGCTGCTGCCCCCGGAGCTCATTACCCCCAAATTCGGGGTGTACGCGGGAACCGCGGAGGCAGAGGGAAAGCGATACCCCGCCGTTACCAATATCGGCGTCCGCCCCACAGTCCACGGCCATGGCATTATCGTGGAGCCCTGGATACTGGACTTCTCCGGGGACCTGTACGACCGGACCATTACGTTAGAGCTGACCCATTTTTTAAGACCGGAGCGGAAGTTTGACTCGCTGGAAGAACTGAAAGCAGAGATCGAAAAAAACGCCCAGCAGACCAGGGAGCTGTGTAAAATCCCCTTCCCCCTCCTGCATGGAGGGGGTGGTGCTCCACCCAGCGAATCAAAATAGTATGATTCTGTGGCCCGCAGGCCGGGGGTGGGGAGGACCCGCTTCGATAATAGATAGATATATTGAGAAAATAAGGGCATATTTAGGAAATACCATTCATCTGAATGCGAAAAAATACCATACCGGGTCCCCTCCACCCCCGCCCACTGCGGCGGGTGCCCCCTCCATGCAGGAGGGGGGAAGGGTTCTTTACGGTTTCCGGTTCAAGAAAGGTTCACACCTTTGCCCTTGTTTTATGGGGCAGAATCCGGTATAATAGAGCATCATTTTGAAAAAAGGAGGGATACCAAATGGCACTGGATCGGGACGAGATGGATCGCCGCAGGCAGCGGAGAGAAGATGCCCGGAAGAAACAGAAAAAGCAGCAGCGCCGGCTGGTATTCCTGCTTGTTTTGGCGGGACTGGTACTTGTGGGCTGCGGAATTGTGATTTATCGCATTGCCGCCAAGGGGCCGGAAAGCCAGCCGGTATCGGCCGTCGCGGCCGCGGAGACTACCGAGGCTGCCACCGAGGCTGCCACCGAGGAGACCACGGAGGCCACCTCCGCCCGGCAGAGGAACCCGGTTACCAAAATTCACATCCGGGCGGTGGGAGACCTGAACATCACAAACTCCGTGGTGGACTCCGGAATTGTGGCCTCCGGCTATGATTATACCAGAGCCCTGCAGGATGTGGCGGCAGAGCTGGGCGTTGCGGATGTGACGGTGATGAACATAGAGGGCAACTTCTGCGGGGAGCCCTACGGTACCGAAACCGCCTCCGCACCGGTGGAGCTGCTGAGCTACCTGAAAAAGGTCGGCGTGGACCTGATCCAGATGGCCAACTCCTACTCCATCCAGAACGGCCTGATCGGCCTGAGCGCCTCCTTGAATGCCATCCGCAATGCGGGAATGGAGCCCCTGGGAGCCTATGCCACGGTAAGCGACTTTAACAAGACCAAGGGCTATACCATCTGTGAGGTCCAGGGAATCAAGGTGGCCTTTGTGGCCTTCACCAAGGGCGTGGGCGGCATGGGTATGCCGGCGGGCAGCGAGCAGTGCGTCAACCTTTTGTATGAGGATTACGACGAGGGCTACAAGACCATCAACCGGAAGGGCATTACCCAGATTTTAAAAAATGTTCAGGCGGAAAAGCCGGACCTGGTGGTGGCCATGCTCCATTGGGGCAGCGTCAACAACGATACCATCAGCACCACCCAGAAGTCCATTATTTCCCTGATGCAGAAAAACGGCGTGGATGTGATTATCGGTACCCACCCCCACCTGCTGCAAAAGATCGAGCTGGACGAAAAGACCGGCAAGCTGGTGGCCTACTCCCTGGGAGATTTCTACGGGGATGCCACTCTGGGCGGCAGCAACTACTCCGTGATTCTGGACATTGAGGTTACCAAGGATTCGGACCTGAAAACCACCAAGGTGACGGATTTCAGCTATGTCCCCATCTATACGCTGAAGGAAAGCGAAGGGGACGGCTACCGAAGAGTGGTCCGTATCCACGAGGCTATGGCTGCCTACGATGGAAACTATGTGGATCGGGTCAGCAAGAGCTGCTACGAGCAGATGGCCTATTCCCTGACGAGAATTGAAGCGAGAATCAAGGGCCTGGACGAGACCAAGAAGACCACCCAATAAGAGGATACGCCCCCCGGAGTTCCAATCTGGGGGGCTGCTGCTTGGTCACTATTAAATCTTTCTGAACATCTTGCTTTTTCCGCCGGTATCCGGTAAAATGGAACCCAAGAATGGAAAGGAGCACTGTGCCCTTATGAACAAAGAAACCCTTACCCAATATGTGGTCCGCGCCCAGCGGGGAGACCGGGAGGCTATGGAGCAGCTGCTGGTATATGCCTATGGCCTTGTGGACTATCAGTGCAGAAAGCTCCTGCCCAGCGCCCAGGCGGCGGACAAGATGACGGCCATTGTGCTGAAAGCGGCGGTAGCCAAGCTGGATACCCTGGAAAACCCGGAGGATTTCTTTATCTGGCTGGGGCGGCTGACGGCTGTGCGCTGTATGCGGGTCCGGGCCACCCTGCTGGAAAACGGCCAGGGAACGGAGGACACGGTTTCCCAGAGCTTCTCCTTCCCCAGTATGGAGCTGAATCGGGCGGAGACGGCCAAGGTGGCGGAAATGCTGACGGACCTGCTGCCTCAGGATATGCGCTTGAGCCTGTACCTGTACGCCCTGGGCGGCCTGCCCCCCAAGGGCATTGCGGGCCTTACCGGCATTCCGGAAGAGACAGTGCAAAAGCAGATTCAGAGCGCTCAGACGGCGGTATTAAAGCAGATGAAGCGGTATGCAGACCAGGGCGTCAAGTTCACCCAGGCCAATTCCCTGCCTGCCCTGCTGCGGACCAGGATGCTTTTGAATCCTCCGGCGGAAAAAGCCCAGATGGTGGCCTTCTCCGTTATGCCCCAGGACAAAAAGCGGCCCCCCGTCCGGCCCCGCACCACTCAGATGCCCCGGCAGAACCAGCCGGTTCCCCAGAAGCCCCAAAAGAGCCAGGCAGGCCTGATCCGGATTCTTGCCGTGATTGCGGCTATTTTGGGTGTGGTGCTGGTAATTTCCCTGGGCATACTCTTTGCCAAGACGAACAAGGCAAAAAAGACTGCCTGGGTACCCGGAACCGCTGCGTCCGCGACCGTGGACCGGCAGACGGAGCCCGATCCCCTTACCGGAATATAAAAAACAGAGCCGTAAAAACAGTGTCATCGGAAATCCGTGGCACTGTTTTTTACAGCTCTTTTTTGATAGGAACAAATTCCGTACCGGAAGATAAACCCTCTCCCGCTCCCGCCGCAGGCGGATTTCACCCGCCCGAAGGACGGATTTCTCTGGGGCTGCTGCAAAATGCGCTTTTGCAGCAATCCTATGGGCGGGCAGCAGCCCCTACTTCCGGGCATAGATTCCGAACATGGGGGCGTGCTCCAGGTCGGCTGCACCGAGGATCCGCTTTCCTAAACCCAAGTCGGTTTCCACCTGCCGGAAGCCCAGTCCGGAAAGGACGGCGGCGTCCCAGGCGGGGCGGGCCTTGCCAATATCCATGGCCAGGGTGATGGCGTTGTTTTCCTCCACCAGAAGGGAGGTCATGCCCAGGTGGCCGTAGGGGCTGTCCGGGGCCACGGAGCAATTCTGGGTGCTCTGGGACCGGACATTGGCGGCGTAGTCCGCGTCGAAGTTCAGAAGAATGCCGCCCTTTTTCAGCACCCGGTACCATTCGCCGTAGGCCTTTTCCGGCTCCGGCAGGGTCCAGGTCAGGTTCCGGCTGAGGACTACGTCAAAGCGCTCGTCTTCATAGCTCAAATTCTGGGCATCCATCTCCCGGAAGGGGATGGAAAGGCCCTGCTGCTTCGAAAGGGCCCGGGCCTCCTCCAGCATGGCGGGGGTCAGGTCTATGCCCTCTACGGTATGGCCCAGCCGGGAGAGGAGAATGGCAAAAAAGCCGGTGCCGGTACCCACATCCAGGATGCGAAGGGGCTTCCCCTGGGGCAGGCGGCGGGAAATTTCCGCCAGCCAGCGTTCCCCCATGGGGCCGGAAAGCTCATTTTTCCGCACGGTTCCAAAATCCCGGGAACGCTTTGTCCAGTAGTGCAGGACCCGCTGTTCCATTTGCTGTTCATCCATCATACCCAACGCTCTTTTCTTTGTTTTTGCCTATTTTAGCAAACCTGGCCCGGAGAGGGAAGCCCCCCGGGGGGATACCGAAAAAATCTCCACAGGTTTTTCACAGCCTGTGGAGAAAATGTTAGTGATTTGCGGATACCCGCTGCCGGAAGGCGGTCAGGTCTATGTCCCATTGGGCATATTCCGGGGAACGCCGTTTATCTTCCAGGGCATAGGTTTCCCGGAGATATTGGGCCATCCAGCCGGTGACCTTGTGGGCGCCGAAGTAGTTCAGGTGGTCGCCACCGTCGTAGGTGTCGGCTTCCCAGTCGATGCCCAGGTCCTGCAGGTTGCCGTCGATGTATACAAGGCCCAGCGCTCCGGCGGTATCCCGGACGGTGTTGTGCCGCCGCATGGTCCAGTTGGTGGGGCTGGGGGCGCTGTAAAGCAGCAGGGAAGCCCCGTTCTTTTGGCACAGGGCCCGGAGCTTTTTCAGGTTCCCCAGGTTTTGCCTGGACAGGGGCTCCCATTCGTCCATGGGCCGCATATAGCCCTCCAGTCCGGCGCCCTCCGCATCGGTGAGCAGATGGTAGCCCCGGTCCGGGGAGTCGGCGGTAAAGTGGGGCAGGGAGAAAAAGTCGGCGCTTTTCAGGCTCTTCCATCGGTCATGGTACCGCAGGGCGGGGATATGGCTTTCCAGCATAGGCGCCAGCGCGTCGGTGGAGGGGTACACCCGGTAGAGTACATTGGTTTCCAGCACCACCACCTTAGGCTTTTGGCAGGAGAGGGCCATTTTCAGCAGCTCCAGGGTTTCGTAGGTTTTCTGGTCCAGGGAGCTGCATACAAAGCTGGGGATCCCGGTTTCCTCCCATAGGTCCAGGGGGACGAAGCTGGAATAGGCCTCGCTGTCGCCCAGGAACAGGACATCAATGGAGTCCGTTGGCTGGGAGAGAATTCCGGCGGCGCTGGCATATACCATGCCGGCCTCCTCGGTATTGTTTTTTGGCTGCAATAAAATACCTGTGGGGATCATAAGAAGCCCCAGCAGGAGGAGAAACAAAAGGCATCGTAAGAAATTCTTCAAAAGGAGAGCTCCTTTCTGAGTCACCAATACAGATCCGGGTCCAAGGCTCTGGACCGGAATTCCTGAAAGGCGTCGTCCCAGGCGGTGTAGGCGGGAGACTTCCGCCTGTCGGCAAGCAGGCCTGTTTCCGAAAGGGCCTGTCCAAGCCAAAGGGTGACCTTTTCCGCGCCGGTGAGATTCAGGTGCTCCCCGGCGTCGATGGTATCCCGGGTCCAGTCAATCTCCGGGCAGTCCAGGTTCCCGTCCAGATAGAATATCCCCAGCTTTTCCGCCAGAGCTGCCAGGGCGTTGTGCCTGGGAACGCTCCAGCCGGTGGCGTTGGGGGCGGAGTACAAAATCAGCTGGGCGCCGTTTTTCCGGCACAATTCCAGTGCTTGGCAAAGGGAGAACCGATTCGTTTTGGAAATAGGCGCTATAGAGAGGTCCTGAAGGTCTACGCTGGGCTTTTCTGTTAGGGGCTCAGTGGTTTTGCGCATATGGTACCCCTTTTCCGGGGTCACCTGCGTATAATTGGGCGCAGAAAGCATCTGCTTGGGGCGGACGAATTTCCAATTGTCATGGTACTGAAAAACGGGAAGCGTACGGTCCCGTCCGGCGGCCACCAGGTCCGCCAGGCTCAGGTCCAAAAACAGCTGATCGGCCTCGTACAGAACGACCTTTGGACTTTGCCGCTGGAAAAAGGTTTTTAAAAGGGAATAGCTGCTGGCCGCACTCTGGGCGGTGGAGGCGCAGACGTAGGAGGGGATTCCCCGGTCCTGCCACAGGTAGGCGGGGATAAAGGAGGATAGGGGGATGCTGTCGCCAATGACTACCACATCCAGGCTGTTTTCCGGCTCCCCCAGAAAGGCGTAGAGCTCCGGGGCCTGAATGCCGTCCTCCAGCCGGTTGCCCTTTGGGAGAAACAGGGCAGACAGGCCGCCCAATAGAATCGCCAGGATCAGAAAAAACAGGGAGGCACGCAAAAATGTATGTTTCATAGGTCGGTCCTTGCTTCGGTCAATCAAAAAGTCCGGTTTGGGATAAGAATTCCCCCAGCCACCGGGAGGCCTTTTGGGCGCCGGTTCCGTTCAGGTGGTCGCCGGCATCCGGAGTATCCAGGGTCCAGTCGATGGACAGGCTTTCCAGGTTCATATCCACATAGGAAACCCCAAGCTCCCGGGCCAGGGCCTCTACGGCGTTGTGGCTGGCGTTGTTCCAGTTGGCGGCACTGGGAGCGGAGAGCAGCAGCAGCTCTGCATCCCGGGCCTTGCAGAGGGCGGCAAGGGACCGGATATGCCGCTTGGCGTTTTCCGGCAGCTCGGCAATGCCCTGGAAGGTGGACATATAGTCGGTGTTCTCCCCGGGGACGGTGCCCTCTTTTTCGTAGTAGCCCTTTTCCGGGATCCGCACCGTATACCGGACCGGGGACAGGGCCTGGCCGGGCTTTAAGAATTTCCAGTTATCGTGATAGCGAAGCAGCGGCACGGACCGGTACAGGACTTCCTCCGCCGCATCCAGGTCGGAAAATTCCTTGTAAAAATGGTTGGCCTCCAGAATCACCAGCCTGGGGGATTGGTGCCGGAAAAATTCCCGCAGGAAGGTTTCGGACTTGGGCAGGGTCTGACCTGTGGTGGCGCAGACATAGCCGGAAATACCGGTATCCTCGGCAAGAATCCGGGGAGAAAAGGCACAAAGGGGAATGCTGTCCCCCAGAATCACCAGGTCCAGGCTGTTTTCCGGCTCGGCCAGAAAGCCGCTGGCGGTGTAATCCTGGATGCCCGCCTCGGGGCTGTTGTTTTTTGGATAAAAATACCAGCTCAGACAGAGGGTCAGGCACAAAAAAATCAAAAGAAAGGGGAGTGCGCGGAACAATGCTTTTTTCATGATGCCTCCTCCTGCGCCAAAGCCGTCAGTGCTTCCCGGCTGGTTTTTTCCAGGTCTGCCGCCAGGGCGTCCCATTGGGGGGCAAGCGCGCTGCCCCGCCGGTCGGTGAGCAGGCCGGTGCTTTGGAGCCAGGTGCCCAGGTAATGGGTGACCTTCCGGGTGCCCAGGTAATTCAGGTGGTCGCCTTCGGGGGATTTGTCGGTGGTCCAGTCGATGGGTACTTCCTCCGGCATGGTGTTCATATCCAGGTAGGTCAGGCCATAGCGGTCGGCCAGGTCCCGGACGGCCTGGTGCCGGGCCAGGCTCCAAAGGGAGGGGCTGGGCACGCTGACCAGAACCAGCCGGATATTCTCCCGCTCACAAAGCCGGGCAATCCGGTGAAAATAGGTAAGTACGTTTTTGTCAATGGGGGCGGTTTCTCCCCGGTCTTCCATATAGCTGCAGGCATTTTCCGGCACTTCCCGGTCCCGATTATACAAAAAATGGGTCCCCTTGCAGGGGTCGGAGGCGGTATAGGCAGGCAGCCGCAGAAAGTCCTTCGGGGAGAAGAGCTTCCAGTTGTCGTGGTATTCCAGAACCGGCAGCTTGGGCAGAATCCGGTCCTCCAGGATCCGGTCCGAATCGATGGGCTGGTACAGGGCGTCCGCCTCCAGCAGCACCACCTTGGGGCTTTGGCTGCGGCAGAAGGCCTCCAGCATCCGCAGGCTCAGGGTCAGGGCCTGGTTGCCGGTGCAGTCGTTAAAGCCGGTGTAGCCCGTTTCCTGCCACAGGTTCAGGGGGCTGTAGCCGCACATCAAAAGGCTGTCCCCAATGGCCAGAATGTCCAGGCTGTCCCGGGGCTCCGATTGGAACATCCAGATCCGGGCATTGGGCAGCCCGTGGGTCCAGTCCCGGATTTTCGGGTAGAAAACCAGACTGAGGGCCCCCAGAAAAAGGGCCAGGATGCACAGAAAAGCGGTACAGCGGACAAGGTACGTTTTTTTCATAGAGGCGCCTGCTTGATTTTGGCATAGCGCCGGGGATATTGCCTGGGGGTAGGGGCTATTTTCCGCAGGACGATAACGGCATGGCTGGCTCCGTCCACCGGGAACTCCAGGAAGGCCTCTTCCTTCAGCCCCAGTTTTTTCAGAGCGCCGGTGCACTCGGCCAGCTCTTCTCTGGCGGCGCTGCCCTTCATGGCAACCACCGCCCCGCCTACCTTTACATAGGGGGCCAGCAGCTCCAAAAGGATATTGAGCCGCGCCACCGCCCGGGAAACGGCATAGTCGTACTGTTCCCGCCGGTCTGCCACGGCCTCCTCCGCCCTGGCGGTGACGCACTGGGCGTTTACCCCCAGCCGGGGAAGAATTTCCTTCAGCCAGTTTACCCGCTTGCCCAGGCTGTCCAGCAGAGTTACCTGGGTATCCGGGGAGGCAATGGCCAGGGGTACCCCCGGGAAGCCCGCTCCGCAGCCCACGTCGATGAGCTTTTTCCCCTTCAGGTCCAGGGCGGAAAGCACGGTCAGGCTGTCCAGCAGGTGAAGCTTGGCCACCTGGGAGGGCTCCGTAATGGCCGTCAGGTTCATTACCTCGTTCTGGGTGATGACGGCCTGACCAAAGGCGCAGAGGGTATCCACCTGGGCTTCCGTCAGGGCAAGCTTTAATTCCGGCAGGCCGGCAAGCAGTGTTTCTTTCATTCTGTTTTCCAATTTCAGTTTCCTCCTGCGTGTACAATGCCCGTCAGATCCACCTGGGTGCTGTCCAGGGGATCGAAGGGGTCTTCCTCCTCTGCCAGGCTGGGAAGCAGTATCTCCTGAACGTGCCAGCTGACCAGAAGGTCGCAGACCTCCCCGTAGGAGTTGAGCCCTGCGCTGTCGCCGCTGGTTTTCAGGTAGGTATTGTTGACGGCATCCCCGGCCTTGGTGGCGGTTTCGCTCTTCCGGGTCCGGTAGAAGGAATCGTACTGGGCCATATCATACCGCAGGGCGTCGCTAACCCCGGCCTCTACCTGGGACCGGGCCTCCACCGCCGCCGGGCTGGTAACGGTGGCCAGGGCGGAAATGCAATAGCGGTAGGCCATAAAGTAGGCGGAATACTGGAACTGCGGGTCGGAATTGCTGGAGGCGGCCAGGAAGGCGGCAAAGTTGGCATCCCGCTCGTTGGCGATGCTCATCCGGTGGGCCATTTCGTGGCACATGGTAAAGGGCAGGCTCACATCCGGAGCCTGGGGATTTACCGCGGCCTCCCCCGTCAGGGCAAAGGTAAAGCCGGTAATGCCCATGGAAACATACATATCGGACCAGCCAAGCTTTTTGACCGGCAGGGTGGACCCGGCAAAGATGGGATAGTGCTTTTCGTAGGTCAGGGTATGGAAGCCGTCCCCGGCCAGGTCTGCCAGCTCCTCGAAGGTCCGGAAGGATACGCTGCCGTCGCTTTTCCGGGGCATCTGGGCAGCCAGGGTGTTTGCCTGGTTCCGGTAGTACTCCGTGGCCTCCGTCAGCTCCTCCAGGGTGTAGGGGGACATATCCAGCCGCAGGTCCTCGGAGATGGGGCCGGCGTAGAAGTTCAGGCCGTACAGGGCGGTGTGGGCGCAATAAATGCAGCTGAACACCGCCAGTACCCAGCCTGCCCACTGGACCGCGTTCCACTTGAGCACAATCATCAGCACGATGCTGCAAAGAACCAGTACCCCCAGGGCCACCGCCAGCAGCTGCCACAGGCAGAAATCCACCTGAGAGCTCCACTGGGCCAGAATGTTTTGCAAATTCCGGGTTACATAGGGGTAGACCATATCAATCAGAGTAGAAAACCGCTGCCCGTAGGCCATCAGCACCCAGGTAATGGCCCCGAATATGCCGGCGGTCAGGTATCCGCGCAAGTATTTCAAAAGGAAAGCCCTCCTTAAAGATAAACCTAATCAGTTTATTAGTATAACACAGAAAGGACAAGTTGTCTTCCTTTATTTTTTGAATTTTTCGAAAAACAAAACCGGGAACATAGAAGGTGCTGCTGCAAAACGAATTTTGCAGCAGCACCGTGAAATCCGTCCTTTGGACGGGTGAAATACCGCCTGCGCGGTGAGAAATATGGCGAATGCCATGAGAAATCGCCGCGGCGGAGAGAGGACGGCTTTTATTTGCGGCAGCCCCTGTTTGAAACCTTACAGCGGGTGGGCGCCCTGGAATTCCACATGGAGGGGGAGAATCTGCCAGTTGTGCTCGCTAATCCTGGGCATCTTTTGGGCCAGGACATCCCGGAGGCTCTTGTTTCTTGTCAGGCACAGCAGGGTGGGGCCTGCGCCGCTGAGGCAGAAGGCTGCGCCGGTGGTACGCACCAGAGCTTCGATCTTTTCGTAATCCGGGATCAGCTTCTTCCGGTACTTCTGGTGGAGCCGGTCCTGCATGGCGGTGCGTAGCAGCTTTTCGTCCCCCAGCTCCAGAGCCTTCAGGACCATGGCGCCGTGGGAAATGTTATAAATGGCGTCCCCCCGGCTGACCTGCTCCGGCAGTACGGACCGGGCCAGGGTGGTGGGCAGGTCAAAGTCCGGCACCAGGGCCAGAAATTCCCAGCTGGGATGCAGGGGGAAGCTGACGGTTACGGGCAGGCCGCTGTCTACCATGGAGGCAGTCAGGCCGCCGTAAAAGGCGGGGGCCAGGTTGTCCGGGTGGCCCTCCATGGCATTGGTGATGTTCAGCAGGCCCTGGGTGGAGAGCTTGCTGCCCCGCAGCAGGTTTGCCCCCATGGCTCCGGCTACCAAAAGGGCGGCGGAGGAGCCCAGACCCCGGCAGATGGGGATATGGGCATCGATGTGGATTTTGACCCCCCGGACCTCTTCGCTCAGGGAGGCCAGTACGGCGCAGTAGGAGGTATAGGCCAGATTGTCGGGGCCCTGGTAGGCCTCGTCGCAGCCGGTAATTTCCAGCCCCGTGTCGGTTTCCTCAAAGGTTACATCGGTGTACAGGCTCAAAGCGCAGCCAAAGGCATCAAAGCCCGGGCCAAGGTTTGCCGTGGTGGCGGGCACGCGGACGGTTACTTTGTTCATGGGAATGTTCTCCTATTTCTCTTTTTACCGGTTCATTACATATTCCAGCATCTTGTCCTTGGGAATGACATCTGTATGCAGCTCCGGCTTTCCTTGCAGGGCGGCCAGGTTTTTGGGGATGGGCACCCCGGTAATGGCGTTCAACCGCTCCATGCGCTCAAATTCCGTGCCCTCGGTGCTGCCGCCGATGGCCGGTAGAACGGCGGTGGAGAACTTATAGGGGGAGGCGGTGGAGAGAACCACCATGGGATGCGCCCCCTTGTTCCGTTCTGCCACGAACCAGCCGGAGGCGGTGTGGGGGTCCATCAGGTAGCCGTAGTCCTTATAAACCCGGCCGATGACCTCCTTTGCCTGGCTGTCGTCGCAGTATCCGGCGCCGAACTCCGCCTGGATGGCAGAAAGCAGGGAATCGGGGACCTGATAAAAGCCCTTTTCGTTCAGGTCCTTCATAAGCCCGGCAACCAAAGCCGTATCCCCGGACAGGAGGTACAGGAGCCTTTCCAAATTGGAGGACACCAGAATGTCCATGGAGGGGGAGGTGGTTTTGAGCAGGGGCCGGCGGCGGTCGTAGATGCCGGTGGTCAGAAAATCCGTCAGTACGTTATTGGCGTTGGAGGCGCAGTAGAGCCTGCCTACGGGCAGCCCCAGCTTCTTGGCCAGGTACCCGGCCAGGATGTCGCCAAAGTTGCCGGTGGGGACACTGAAATCCACCCGGTCTCCCAGGGCAATGGCTTTCCGGTCCAGCAGGTCCCGGTAGGCCCGGAAGTAGTACATGATCTGGGGGGCCAGACGGCCGATGTTGATGGAGTTGGCGGAGGACAGCCGGAAGGGCAATTCCTTCCCCTGGGTGTCGTGGAAGATGTTCTTCACCCCGGTCTGGGCATCGTCGAAGTTGCCTTCCACGGCACAGACGGATACGTTTTTCCCCTCCTGGGTTACCATCTGGGCCCGCTGAACCTGGGATACGCCCCCATGGGGGTAGAATACGCAGATGCTTACCCCGGGCACATCCCGGAAGCCCACCAGGGCTGCCTTGCCCGTATCGCCGGAGGTGGCGGTGAGGATGCGGATTTCCTCCCGGATGCCCTTTTCCTCCTTGGCGGCGGTGAGCAGCTGGGGCAGCATACTCAGAGCCACATCCTTAAAGGCAGAGGTAGGGCCCCGGAACAGCTCGCATACGGTCATATCGCCGACTGGCACGGAAGGGGTCAGGTCCTCCGTTTCGAATTTGCCGGTATAGGCGTTTTTTACCAGGGTATCCATATGGGGGATATCCGGCAGGAGTGCGGAAAGAATGGCCTGGGACATCTGCTGGGAGGACTTTGCCAAACAGCCCTTCCAATCGAACTCCGGCAGGTGCCGGGGCACATACAACCCCCCGTCCGGTGCAAGACCGTTCAGCACCGCTTGAGCGCTGTCAACCGCCGGGGACATACCGCGGGTAGAAATGTATTCCATATAAATACCTCCTGTATATTTGCACAAAAGAAAGGGTTTTCCCGGGGAAACCATTGCATTTCCTTGCAATTGCAATTTTAGTAGGTATATGATATACTGACTAATACAAAAAAGCAAGTGTTTTCCCAGAGATACACGCTGAAAGAATTTGCAGGAATGGAGAGAGATTTATGCGAATTGGACTACTGGGCTTTGGTACCGTAGGAAAGGGTGTTTACGAAATAACCGCTCCCCGGGAGGATATGCAGGTGGTCAAGGTGCTGTGCCGCCGGGATCTGAACCTGCCGGATGCCGTCGTGACCCACGACTTTGCCGATATTCTGGCGGACGAGACCATCGATACCGTGGTGGAGACCATCGGCGGCCTGCATCCGGCCTACGAGTATGTCCGCAGCGCCATTCTGGCAGGAAAGAATGTGGCTACCGCCAACAAGGCTCTCATTGCCACCTATTACGACGACCTGATTCCTTTGGCCCAGGAAAAGGGCGTGCACCTGCGCTGCACCGCCTCCGTAGGCGGGGGCATCGGCTGGCTGAGTGAACTGGAGCGGGCCGGGCGCATTGAGCGGATCCGCCATGTGGGCGGCATTATGAACGGCACCTGCAACTATATTCTGGACTCCATGACCCGCCTGGGGCTGGGCTACAGCGAGGCCCTGCGGCAGGCCCAGAGCCTGGGCTATGCCGAGGCGGACCCCACCACCGATGTGGAGGGCACCGATACCTGGCACAAGCTCATCGTCTCCGCCAACATCGGCTTTGGCGTCAGCCTGGATACCGCCCATATCCCCGCTGCCGGTATCTCCCGGATCAGTGCCGAGGATGTGGCCTCCTTCAGCGCCAACGGCCTGCAGTGCAAGCTGGTCTCTACCGCGGACTGCAAAAGCGGCACCTATTCCGCCTTTGTGCAGCCCACCCTGTATCCCCTGGGCCAGCCGGAGGCGGCGGTTCCGGCCAACTACAACCTCATCACCCTGGAGGGAGATGTATCCGGCCGCCAGAGCTTTTTCGGCCAGGGCGCAGGCCGGTACCCCACCGCATACAATGTGGTGCAGGACTGCGTGGACTTTACCAAGGGCAAGGGCTTCTACCGGCCCTACGGCAAGAAAGTGAGCATAGACAACGATGTAAAAATGCGCTACTATGTCCGGGGTACCGAGGATGAATGGCTGGTTTCCCATACCGCCTCCCACTGGGGCCGGGCCGTGGTTACGGAAGAGGTGGCCGTGGAAGAAATGCACCGGTGGCTGAAGGAGCATGACGAGGCGTTTATTGCCGCGTTTGCGTAAAAGAAAAATCCCTTCCCCCTCCTGCATGGAGGGGGTGGCACCGCAGTGCCGGGGGTGGAGGGGACCCGGTACGACATTTTACGGTGCCTGACAAGCGGTATCCCCGCAATTTCCCCCTATTTTCTCAACGAACCAACCTGTTTATTAAAGCTGGTCCCCTCCACCCCTGCCGCCTGCGGGCGGCACCCCCTCCAAGCAGGAGGGGGGAAGGCTGGAGACTGAAAGAAGGTAAAAACATGAAAGTTGTAAAATTCGGCGGCTCCTCCATGGCGGATGCGGGCCAGTACCGGAAAATAAGAGATATTCTGCTGGCGGATCCGGAGCGCAAGGTGGTGGTGGTTTCCGCCGCCGGAAAGCGGAACAAGCAGGACCATAAAATTACGGACCTATTGTACCTGTGCCATGCCCACACCCAGTACGGCGTGGACTGCTCCGGGGTATTTGAAATGATTACCTCCCGCTACCGGGAGATCATCCGTGATCTGGGGCTGACCATCGACCTGGAGCCGGAGTTTGCGGATCTGAAAAGCAAGCTGGACAACAAGACCATTACCCAGGATGAGCTGGCCAGCCGGGGCGAATACTTCTCCGCAAAGCTTATGGCAGACTTTTTGGGCTTCCAGTTCATCGATGCGGCAGACTGGATTTTCTTCCGTTTTGACGGCACCGTGGACCAGGAGCGGAGCTATGAGGCCCTGCGGAACCAGGTCACCGGCCTGGGCGTGGTGATTCCCGGCTTCTACGGACAGCTGCCGGACGGCAAAATCAAGACCTTTACCCGGGGCGGCAGCGACATTACGGGCGCTTTGGCCGCGGCGGCGCTGGATGCGGATGTGTACGAAAACTGGACCGATGTCTCCGGCATCCTCATGGCAGACCCCCGGATTGTGGAGAACCCCCAGACCATTCCGGAGGTCACCTACGACGAGCTGCGGGAGCTGAGCTACAGCGGTGCCCAGGTGCTCCACGAGGGTACCATCTTCCCGGTGCGGGAAAAGAACATTCCCCTGAATATCCGCAACACCAATGCCCCCCAGGATCCGGGTACCATGATCCGGGAGCGGTTTGACGAGGACTCCGACCCCCACCGCTTCATTACCGGCATCACCGGCAAGAAGGATTTTTCCATCATCGCTCTGACCAAGCGGGGCATGAGCAGCCAGGTCGGTGTGCTGCGGAAGGTTCTGACGGTGCTGGAGCGGCATAATATCAGTGTGGACTATGTGCCAAACGGCATCGACAACGTGTCCGTGGTGATGCCCACCGAGGCCGTGGCCCCCTGCCTGTATACCATCCTGGGCGAAATCCAGAAGGAAGTGGAGCCGGACTCCCTGAATGTTTACGACCAGATTGCCGTGGTAGCCGCCGTCGGCCGGAAAATGGCCTTCCGGCCCGGTATTTCCGGCCAGATCTTCGCCACCCTGGGCCAGGCGGGCATCAACATCCGTATGATTAACCAGGGCCCCGACGAACTGAACATCATCTTCGGCGTGGACAACCGGGATTTTGAAGGCGCCATTAAGGTATTGTATAACAGCTTTGTGAAATAAAGGAGGAAAACCATATGAAACAGTATACCGTTGCCGTTCTGGGCGCCACCGGCGCCGTGGGGCAGGAAATGATCAAAATTCTGCAGGAGCGGGAGTTCCCTGTGGGCAAGCTCGTTCCCCTGGCCAGCGCCAGAAGCGCCGGGAAGACCCTGAAGTTCAGGGGCGAGGATGTGGCCATCGTAGAGGCCAGGGACGAGGCCTTTGCGGGCGTGGACATTGTGCTGGGCGCTGCCGAAAATGACATCGCCAAGAAGTTCGCCCCTGCCATCGTAAAGGCCGGCGCCGTATTTGTGGACAATTCCTCCGCCTTCCGGCTGGACCCCAACGTGCCCCTGATCGTCCCCGAAATCAACCCGGAGGACGTGAAGAACCATCACGGCATTATCTCGAACCCCAACTGCTCTACCATCATTACGGTGACCGCCGTCAATGCCCTGAACGCCATTTCCCCCATCCGCACCATGACCGCCTCTACCTATCAGGCCGTGTCCGGCGCCGGTGCCGGCGGCCCCATCGAGCTGATGAACGAGGTGGAGGCCCTGCGGGAGGGCAAGCGGTACGAGCCCAAGGTCTTCTCCCACCAGATTGCCTTTAACCTGATCCCCCAGATCGGCGGGGAGCAGTTCGAGGGCTACACCAGCGAGGAGATGAAGATGCAGAACGAGGGCCGGAAGATCATGCACCTGCCGGAGCTGAAGGTCAGCTGCACCTGCGTCCGGGTGCCCGTGGTGCGCAGCCACTCCATTTCCGTCAGCCTGCACTTTGATAAGCACGTTTCCGTGGAGGAGGCCCGGGAGGCCATTGCCAAGGCTCCCGGCTGCAAGCTGGTGGATGACCTGGCCAACAAGCGCTACCCCATGCCCCTGGATACCAGCGACCAGGACATCGTCTTCGTAGGCCGGATCCGTCCGGACCTGACCGACGACAACGGCCTGTGCCTGTGGTGCTGCGGCGACCAGGTCCGCAAGGGCGCGGCTACCAATGCCATCCAGATTGCGGAGCTGCTGGTAAAATAAAAAAGGAAGTCATTGCGGACAGGGGCGGTGCGCCGCCGGTTCGCAATGACTTTTTTTAATGGCCTCCCGGCTTCTGTACATACTGCCCATAAACCTCTTTTCAGGCAGGAAGCAAATTGTAATCGGTGCACAAAAACAAAATCCGCAGCCGGACGGCTGCGGACCCTGCAACAAAAAAAGAGGAGAGGAAAATGAAAAAGAAGAAAAATCATGAATTGATTTGCCTTTATCATACCAGGCAGATGTGAAGAAAAAAAGGGGGTAAATATTAAGTTCCTATGAAGTTACGGGATAAACACGGATATTTGGTCACATTTGAAAAAACGATAAAAAATGATCGAAATAACTGTTTACAATCTGGATTTCTTGTGTTAATATGTATGCGGTGGAACTTGGGAATTTCCCAGGGCTTTACCAATTTGTGTTGAAAACGCGGGAAAACCGCTCGTTCTTAACGCCACATAAATATCTAGGAGGAACCCATTATGGAAACATACGGAATTGAAAAGTATGGCATTTCCGGCACCACGGAAATTGTGCACAATCCTTCCTACGAGACCCTCTACGAGGAAGAGACCAAGCCCGGCCTGGAAGGCTACGAAGTCGGCCGGAAGACGGAGCTGGACACCATCAACGTTATGACCGGCATCTACACCGGCCGTTCTCCCAAAGACAAGTACATCGTCATGGACGAGAACTCCAAGAACACCGTCTGGTGGACTTCCGACGAGTACAAGAACGACAACCACCCCATGAGCGAAGAAACCTGGAAGGCCGTCAAGAAGCTGGCCATCAAGGAGCTGTGCAACAAGAAGCTGTATGTTGTGGATGCTTTCTGCGGCGCCAATCCCGATACCCGTATGGCCGTCCGCTTCATCGTGGAAGTGGCATGGCAGGCGCACTTCGTTACCAATATGTTCATCAAGCCCACCGCCGAGGAGCTGAAGAACTTCAAGCCCGACTTCATCGTCTACAACGCCTCCAAGGCCAAGGTAGAGAACTTCAAGGAGCTGGGCCTGAACTCCGAGACCTGCGTGGCCTTCAACATCACCTCCCGTGAGCAGGTTATCATCAACACCTGGTACGGCGGCGAGATGAAGAAGGGTATGTTCTCCATGATGAACTACTACCTGCCTCTGAAGGGCATTGCTTCCATGCACTGCTCCGC